>JACREG010000127.1 GCA_016218375.1 Gammaproteobacteria bacterium | reverse complement strand
TGAGCAAAATCTTGTCCTTGGGCCGCAACACGCCATCCACTACGCGCACCAGCATCACCACACCCACGTAATTGTCGAACCAGGAGTCGATAATCAGCGCTTGCAGCGGCGCGCTGCGATCACCTTGCGGCGCAGGCACGCGCGCGATCAGCGCCTCCAATACCGCGTCGATGCCGATGCCGGTCTTGGCGCTGGCGCGCACCGCGTCTTCGGCCTCGATGCCTATGATCTCTTCGATTTCGTTGATGACGCGCTCGGGTTCGGCCGAGGGCAGGTCGATCTTGTTTAACACCGGCACCACTTCCAGACCTTGTTCGATGGCGGTGTAGCAGTTGGCCACGCTCTGCGCCTCGACGCCCTGCGCGGCGTCGACGATCAGCAGCGCGCCCTCGCAGGCGGCCAGCGAGCGCGACACTTCGTAGGAGAAATCGACATGGCCGGGCGTGTCGATGAAGTTGAGCCGGTAGGTCTGGCCGTCGCTCGCCGTGTAATCCAGCGACACGCTCTGCGCCTTGATGGTGATGCCGCGCTCGCGCTCCAGATCCATGGAGTCCAGCACCTGCGCCTCCATCTCCCGGTCGCTCAAGCCCCCGCAGCGCTGAATGAAGCGGTCGGCCATGGTCGACTTGCCGTGGTCGATGTGGGCGATGATGGAGAAATTGCGGATGTGGGTCAGATCGGTCACTGCGGGTATCCGTTCAAAACACAAGGTCGCTGCACGACCGCCGTGGCCGCCTGCCGCAGGGGGAAGTCCAGGGGAGTCCGGGAATGGCTGTCAGCGGAGAAAATGCCGTCATAAAGGCGACAGATTATACATGGCCGACCCCGCCCCAGATAGCCAACGGATAGCCGACACGCCCGTAGGGTGCAATGAGCAACGCGGATTGCGCCGGGATGTGTTCCCGGAGTGTTCCGGATGTGTTCAAGGAAACATGCGGTGCTTGGTCAGATAGCCCCGCAGCGCCTGCGGATCGAGAAAATAACGGGCGATTTCCACGTCGCCGGCCAGCAACAGCGGCACCCGATCGTTATAGGCCGCCCGCCATTCCGGGCGCGCATCGACATCGCGGATTGCAAAATCGAAGGGCTGCTCCTGCTGCAAGCGCCGCAGCTCCTGTTCGAAATCCTCGCACAGGTGACAGCCGTGACGGGTATAGAGGATCAGGGACATGCGCTGAACCGGTACGGGGTAGGGCGCAATGAGCAGCGCGAATTACGCCGGATGTATTGAACACATCCGGCGCAATTCATTGCATTCATTGCGCCCTATATGACTCAGCCCTTCTTACCCGGGATCTTGATCGCCAGGAAGGTCGGGCCGCCTTCGCGCTGGACCAGCACCGGCACCACCGCACCGGTCTGCGCCTTGTCGACCAGCTCGCCGAACTGCTTGCCGTTTTCCACCCGCACGCCGTTGAACATGATGATGACGTCGCCCTTGCGCACGCCGGCCTTGGCTGCGGCACCGTTGTCCAGCGCGCTGACGATGACGCCGCCTTCCTTGAGTTCCAGCGCATCGCGGATCTCTTTCGGCACCTCGCTGGTGCCCACGCCGAGGCGGCTGTTGGTGGTGGATTTCGGCCCGACCGCGGCGACGATCTCCTTGTCTTCTTCCTTCAGCTCGCCCAGCGTCAGATTCAGCATCTGCACCTCGCCGTTGCGCAGCACCTTGACCTGAATTTCCTTACCCACCGGCGTGCTGCCGACAATCGGCGGCAGATTCGCGGAGTTGTTCACCTCGCGGCCGTTGAACTCCAGGATCACGTCGCCGACCTGAATGCCGCCCTTGGCGCCGGGGCTGTCCGGCAACACCTTGGACACCAGCGCGCCCATCGGCTTCTTCATGCCGAAGGATTGCGCCAGTTCGCGCGTCACGTCCTGGATGAGCACGCCCAGCCAACCGCGCGTCACATGACCCTTGCTCTTGATCTGTTCGGCGACGTCCATCGCCACTTCGATGGGAATGGCGAACGACAGACCCATATAGCCGCCGGTGCGGCTGAATATCTGCGAGTTGATGCCCACCACCTCGCCGTCCATATTGAACAGCGGGCCGCCGGAGTTGCCGGGATTGATGGCCACGTCGGTCTGGATGAACGGCACATAGTTTTCGCGCGGCAGCGCACGGCCCTTGGCGCTGACGATACCGGTGGTCGCGGTGCTGTCGAAGCCGAACGGCGAGCCGATTGCCAGCACCCATTCGCCGACCTTCAGATTTTCCGCTTTACCCAGGTGCGCCACCGGCAGATCGTCCGCCTCGATTTTCAACAAGGCAACGTCGCTGCGTTCGTCCGTGCCGATCACCTTGGCTTCGAGCTCGCGGCGGTCGGACAGGCGCACAATGATCTCTTCGGCGTCTTTCACTACATGGTTGTTGGTCAACACATAACCGTCGGCGCTGATGATGAAACCCGAGCCCAGCGACTTGGCGTCGAATTCCTCCGGCGCACCCTCACCGCCTTCGCCGAAGAAATGTTTGAACAGATCGTTGAATGGGCTGTCCTCGGGCAGATTGGGCATTTCCATGCCCGGCGGCAGACCGCCGGCGTTCTGCTTGACCTTCTGCGTGGTGCTGATGTTCACCACCACCGGACTGTTGGCTTCCACCAGTTCGCTGAAATCCGGCAGCTCGCGCGCATACACCTGCGTCGTCGCCAACAAACCCGCCACCAAGATCATCCACACACCGCCAAACCAGCGGTCAGACATGCGTTTCATAACTTCTCCCACGTGTGAAATGGGGACAGATTTCAAATCTGTCCCCGAACAAAATCAGAACGGACCTATCCCGGCACGCGCCGCAACACCACTGGCTGATAGCGGCTGTCGTCGCGGATACGCCGACTGAAACCCTTCAGCCACAGCAGACCGGCGATCAGCCCGACGACACCCAAACCGAGCGTCAGCGTTTCGCCGCCAACTGCCCAGCGGTCCGACAGCAATGCACCAACGATGCCACCGGCGAACAAGGTCAGCAGCGGCATGGCATACACCGCCAACGAACCGCGGATCAGCGCGGTCTCGTCGAGCCCGATGACGACGGTGTCACCGACCTGCGCGCCGTCGTGATTCCAGGCGGGATTCAGGGCACGCACGCGCGTGCGCCGGGTGCCCAGCACTTTAGCCAGCGTGGCCGTGCCGCAGGCTTGATTGGCGGCGCAACCGCCACAGGTCGACTGCCGCTGGGTCTCGACCCAAACGAATTCGCCTTCTGTGGCGACCACTTGTGCGAATTCTTCGATCATGGCTGCACATCCTAGCAGGTGCTTACGGCCTGCGCTGTACCGATTCGCCGATGCGTTCCACCGTCACCCGCGGCACTTCACCCACGACCGTGATCTGATAATCGCCGACGCGGGTACCCAGGGCGTTGACCGCGCCCCGGCTGGAAACCCCGCTCAGACCCTCGACATCCGACCGGTGCGGTTCGATATACACCGACACGGTGGCCAGACCATCGCTAAAGACCATGTGTTCGACCGGGCCGCGATCCGACGGCAACCCATGCCGATTGTAATGCGTGCGCATGAAACCGGCCGGCAACCCGGCCACCGACCACGCGCTGTCGCCGGCACCACCATCGACCGGGACGGCAGCCTCCGCCGAAGCTTTCGGCGCGTATCCGTGCCGGGTATAGCCTTCGCCCTGCAACGCCGGTTGCAGCTCCGCATCGGCGACCGCATCCAGAATTTCCAAGGCGGTAAACATGGTCTGCTCCACCGCGCGGCCGTCGCCATCGATCAGCTCCGACTTGAGCAACAGATGCCTGTCGCGCTCCAGCCATAAACGGTAACCGTAACGGAAGGCATCCAGTGGACGGATGGCGACAATGCGCGCCGGCCGACCCGACATGCGATCCTCGCCCAAGACTTGGAATTCGTAGGTGTCGGTCAGCGCATTCAGATCGTGCGGCAGCGCTGCGGGAAAAGCTTGCCGTGGAATACTCTTGTCGACCATCACTGCCTTGCTGTTGGGCAGAATGCAGGTCACTTTGTCCTTGTCGCGAATGACTTCGCGGGCCTCGCCGGTCAAGGCGACGAGCCGTTCCTGTTCGCCGTCCTTGGCGGCACGATGAATAACCTGCATCGCCTCCAGTTGACCGTTATGCAGGTAAACGAACGTACCGCGGTAATTCAAACCCATGCTGGCCACGGACATCTGACGCAACAGCTCGCGCGCGTCCCCGGCGCCAGTCCCAGCGGTCCCAGCGTCACCCGCCCACACCACCACCGGCGACATCAGCACCAACAGACTCAACCAGGCGTGGCGCACCCGCTTATTCCTGGTCATAACCCACGATGCGCACATACGGCTGCATACCCGGCATGCCGCCGCTGGCGGCGTATTCGCTGTGATTGACCAGATATTCGTTGAGGCGCTTGCCGACCTGCGGCGACGGCACATCGCCCCGCGGCACGGCCCCTCGGGTATCCTGCACCTGCACATACGCCCTGGGCACCCCAGACGTTCCAGGTACTCCGGACACCCCGGACACTCCGGACACCGGAGGATTGGCCGCCATTTGAACGACACCGGGGGCGGGCGTCCGCACCTGCTGCACCGCCAGCACGACGACCACCGCGACTGACGCGGCCACCGCCAACCCGGCCAGCGGCTTGAGTGCCCGCCGCGCGGCGGACGATAAGCCTGCGTGTTGCGCGGGCAAAGCATCGATCTCGTTGCGCACCCGCTCCGCTAAGTTCAGATCGATCCGCGCCGGCAACGCCTTGCGCAGACTGTCGCCGATCAACTGATACGTCGACCAATGCGCCCGCAGGGCCGGATCGCGCGCCAAGCGCTCCAGCAACAACGGCTGCTCGGCCGCCGGCAGTTCACCGTCGAGCAGGGCCGATATCTGTTCTCTGATCTGTTCGCTCATACACCGTTACCTCTGTCCGTCCCGCCGCTATCCCGCCCACCGTTATCCCGCCAATAGGGGCGCCAAGCGTTCCTCAATGGCTTCGCGGGCGCGGAAGATCCGCGACCGCACCGTCCCGATCGGGCAATCCATGGCCTGGGCAATCTCCTCGTAACTCAAACCTTCAAGCTCGCGCAGCGTGATGGCCGTGCGCAGCTCCTCCGGCAGTGCCTCGATGGCGGCGGCGATGGTCTGTTCGATCTCGTCGCGCAACAGCAGATGCTCGGGCGTGTCGTATTCCTTCAGACCGGTGTCGCCGCTGAATTGTTCCGCATCCTGCGCATCGATATCGTCCGTGGGCGGGCGCCGGTTCATGGCCACCAGATAATTCTTCGCGGTATTGATCGCGATGCGGTACAGCCAGGTGTAAAAGGCGCTGTCGCCCCGGAATGACGGCAGCGCGCGATAGGCCTTGATGAAGGCCTCCTGCGCGACATCCTGGGCCTCGGCAGGATCGCGCAGATAGCGCGTCACCAGGTGCACGATCTTGTTCTGATATTTCCGCACCAGGAGGTCGAAGGCGCGCTTGTCGCCCTGCTGGACGCGCTCGACCAGCGCCTGATCGGAGCTGTGTTCAATCATTCCATTCCCCAAACGTCTCACCGCGACGTTCCCCGCGGCATAGACAAGCGCCGCGGCAAACAGTTCGCCAGACCCGCTGCTTTAGGGTAACTTATGGAAATTCAAAGCACGACGGAAATTTCCCATCCCTCATGGCGCAGACCTTCGACAGCGATGTGTTAGTGATCGGCAGCGGCGCGGCCGGGCTGCGGCTGGCGCTGGAACTAGCCGACCACTGTCGCGTCGCCGTGTTGGCCAAGGGGCCGATTACCGAGGGCAGCAGCCTGTACGCCCAGGGCGGCGTCTCGGCGGTGCTCGATCCCGAAGACAGCATCGAATCGCATGTCGCCGACACCCTCGACGCCGGCGCCGGGCTGTGCCATGAAGACGCGGTGCGCTTCACCGTCGAACGCGGCCCCGACGCGGTGCGCTGGTTGATCGACCACGGCGTGCCCTTCACCCGCGAACACGCGGGCGATAGCCGCGGCGAAGGCGATCACTTCCATCTGACCCGCGAAGGCGGCCACAGCCACCGCCGCGTGATCCATGCCGCCGACGCCACCGGCGCGGCCATCGAAACCTCGCTGGTCGCCTGCGCGCGCGCGCATCCCAACATCGCGCTCTACGAACGCCATATCGCCGTCGATCTCATCACCAGCGCCAAGCTCGGCCTGTCCGGCGCCAACCGCTGCATCGGCGCGTATGTGCTGGATCGCGGCCACGGCGGCGTCGATCTGTTCCGCGCGCGTTTCGTCGTGCTCGCCACCGGCGGCGCCAGCAAGGTGTATCTCTACACCAGCAACCCCGACACAGCGAGCGGCGACGGCATCGCCATGGCCTGGCGCGCCGGCTGCCGCATCGCCAACATGGAGTTCAATCAGTTTCACCCAACGTGTTTGTATCACCCGCACGCCAAGTCGTTCCTCATCACCGAAGCGGTGCGCGGCGAAGGCGGCTTGCTGAAGCTACCCAACGGCGAACGCTTCATGCACAAGTTCGACGCGCGCGCCGAACTCGCGCCGCGCGACATCGTCGCGCGCGCCATCGATCATGAGATGAAACGGCTGGGCGCCGAATGCGTGTATCTGGACATCAGCCACAAACCGGCCGAGTTCATCCAGGAACATTTTCCGACCGTGTACGCGCGCTGTCTGGAATTCGGTTACGACATGACCCAGCAACCGATCCCGGTGGTGCCCGCCGCGCATTACACCTGCGGCGGCGT
>JACREG010000123.1 GCA_016218375.1 Gammaproteobacteria bacterium | reverse complement strand
GAGGCCAAGGTGCCGTTCTTCACCATCTCCGGTTCCGACTTCGTCGAGATGTTCGTCGGCGTCGGCGCTTCGCGCGTGCGCGACATGTTCGAGCAGGCCAAGAAGCACGCGCCGTGCATTATCTTCATTGATGAAATCGACGCCGTCGGTCGCCATCGCGGCGCCGGTTTGGGCGGCGGTCACGACGAACGCGAGCAGACGCTCAATCAATTGCTGGTCGAGATGGACGGCTTCGAGGGCAACGAGGGCGTGATCGTCATCGCTGCCACCAACCGCCCCGATGTGCTCGATCCTGCGTTGCTGCGCCCGGGCCGTTTCGACCGCCAAGTGGTCGTGCCGTTGCCCGATGTGCGCGGTCGCGAACAGATCCTCAAGGTGCACATGCGCAAAGTGCCGGTGGCCGACAACGTCAAACCGCAGCTTATCGCGCGCGGTACGCCCGGTTTCTCCGGCGCCGATCTCGCCAATTTGGTGAACGAGGCGGCGCTGTTCGCCGCGCGCGCCAACAAGCGCACGGTGGACATGGAGGATTTCGAGAAGGCCAAGGACAAGATCATGATGGGCGCCGAGCGCCGGTCCATGGTGATGAGCGAGGCGGAGAAGAAACTCACCGCTTATCACGAGTCCGGCCACGCCATTGTCGGTCGTCTGGTGCCGGATCACGACCCGGTTTACAAGGTCAGCATCATCCCGCGCGGCCGCGCGCTGGGCGTGACCATGTACCTGCCCGAAGAGGACCGTTACAGCCTCAGCAAGCAGGGCCTGGAAAGCCGCATCTCCAGCCTGTTCGGCGGCCGCATCGCCGAGGAACTCGTGTTCGGCGCGGAGAAGGTGACCACCGGCGCGTCCAACGACATCCAGCGTTCCACCGAGCTGGCGCGCAACATGGTGACCAAATGGGGTTTGTCCGAACGCCTCGGTCCGCTGACCTACAGCGAGGACGAGGGCGAGGTGTTCCTGGGACATTCCGTGACCCAGCACAAGAGCGTCTCGGATGAAACCGCGCACACCATCGATGAAGAAATTCGCTCCATCATCGACCGCAACTACAAACGCGCGACGCAGATCCTGAAGGACAACTTCGACAAGCTGCACGCGATGGCCGATGCACTGATGAAATACGAGACCATCGACGCGCATCAGATCGACGACATCATGGGCGGCAAACCGCCGCGCCCGCCGCAGGATTGGGAAGACGACAAGCCTGCGCCCGGCGGCGGTTCCACCGTGGCCGGCGAGACGCCGACGGCCAAGCCCGGCGAAGGCACCATCGGCGGTCCCGCCGGACAGCACTGAGTGGTTTGATAGAGCAGGTTCACGCCCCGCTTCGGCGGGGCTTTGTTTTTAGGTGATTATGAACCGCCAAGATGCCAAGAAACCCGTATTTGAACTGCCAAGGCGCCAAGGCGCCAAGAAAATCTGTGTCGATGTAAAACATGGGTGCTACTCAGGTCATCGTGAGCCCAATATCCTGGTGTCTTTTCTTGTTAAAAACTTTCTTGGCGTCTTGGCGCCTTGGCGGTTCGCAACGTCTTTGCGTCTTGGCGGTTCAAAACACTCAGCATGAAGCTCGACTGCGCCGGCACCGTCCTCGATCTTTCCCAACCGCAGGTGATGGGCATTCTCAACGTCACGCCGGATTCGTTCTCCGACGGCGGGCGTTTCATTGGGCGCGACGCGGCGCTGGCACAGGCGCGGACGAGGGCCGAGGAGGGTGCGGCGCTCGTCGACATCGGCGGCGAGTCGACGCGGCCGGGTGCCGCGCCGGTGTCGGTGCAGCAGGAATTGGATCGGGTGATTCCGGTGATCGAGGCGGTGCGCGCCGAACTGCCGGTCGTCATTTCGGTCGATACCAGCAAACCCGAGGTGATGCGCGCCGCGGTCGCGGCTGGGGCGGGGTTCATCAATGACGTGCGCGCGTTGCGCGAACCGGGTGCGCTGGAGGTCGCGGCGGCGGCCGGCGTGCCGGTGTGTCTCATGCACATGCAGGGCGAGCCGCACGGCATGCAGCAACAACCGCAGTATGCCGACGTGGTCGCCGAGGTGCGGACGTTCTTGATGGCGCGGGCGGCGGTCTGTGCGTCGGCGGGCATCCCGCGCGAACGGATCGTGCTCGATCCCGGGTTCGGCTTCGGCAAGACCGTGGCGCATAACCTGCAATTACTGAAACACCTGCCGCTGCTGGTGGATACCGGTTATGCCATCTTGGCGGGATTGTCCCGCAAGTCCTTGATCGGCAGCGTGCTCGATCTGCCCGTCGACCGGCGGCTCGCACCCAGCGTGGCGTTGGCGGTGCTGGCGGTGTGGCAGGGTGCGCACATTGTGCGCGTCCACGATGTCGCCGCCACGGTGCAGGCGGTGCGTATGTGCGCGGCGGTGCGCCAAGTGGATTGAAGTCTCAGATTGAAGATGGCGAATCGGATTGGGCGAGGGCGTGTACACTATGCCTCCGCCGTTGTGAAGCGGATGGAACCGGCGGTGTGTTGTTGGGGAGACAGGTAGATGACCAGAAAATATTTCGGCACGGACGGTATCCGCGGGCGCGTCGGCGAGGCGCCGATCACGGCGGATTTCATGCTCAAGCTCGGCTGGGCCGTGGGCAAGGTGTTGGGCAACAACACCTGCGACAAAGTGCTCATCGGCAAGGACACGCGCATCTCCGGCTATATGTTCGAGTCTGCGCTGGAGGCTGGTCTGTCGGCCGCGGGCATGGATATCAAATTACTCGGCCCGATGCCGACCCCGGCAATCGCCTATCTCACGCGCACCCTGCATGCGTGCGCGGGTATCGTGATCTCGGCCTCGCACAACCCGTTCGCCGACAACGGCATCAAGTTCTTTTCCGCCCAGGGCGCCAAGCTGCCGGACGACGTCGAACTGGAAATCGAACGCATGCTCGACGAGCCTATGCAGACGGTCGATTCCGCCAAGCTCGGCAAGGCCGAGCGCGTGGTCGATGCCGAAGGCCGTTACATCGAGTTCTGCAAGAGCACCATCCCCATGACGCTCAGTTTGCGCGGACTCAAGATCGTCCTCGATTGCGCGCACGGTGCCACCTACAAAGTCGCTCCCGCCATCTTCGACGAACTCGACGCCGAGGTCATTGCCATCGGCAATGAGCCCAACGGTCTCAACATCAATCATGAGTGCGGCTCGACCAAGCCCAAGCGCTTGCAAGCGGCCGTGCTGGAACACGGCGCCGATCTCGGTATTGCCTTCGACGGCGACGGCGACCGTGTGGCGCTGGTCGATCATCGCGGAAACGTGCTCGACGGCGACGAGATTCTCTACATCATCGCGCGGTCGCGCCAGCAGTCCGGGATGCTGAACGGCGGCGTGGTCGGCACGGTGATGAGCAATCTGGGTTTGGAACATGCGCTGCGGCGCGAAGGCATCGAGCTGGTACGCGCCGCCGTCGGCGACCGCTATGTGTTGGAGATGCTCACCGCGCAAGGCTGGCAGTTGGGCGGCGAATCCTCCGGCCACATCATCTGTCTGGATCGCACCACCACCGGCGACGGCATCGTGTCCGCGCTCCAGGTCGTCACCGAGATGGTCAAGCGCGGCATGAGCCTGGCCGAGCTGCGCGCGGGCATGAGCAAATATCCGCAGCACATGATTAACGTGCCGGTCAGCGGCCGGGTCGATCTCAAGCAACACTCGCCTATTCAGGCCGCCGTGCGCGCCAGCGAGGAACGTCTGGCCGGGCGCGGTCGGGTGCTGCTGCGACCGTCCGGTACCGAACCGGTGGTGCGGGTGATGGTCGAGGGCGAAGACGAGGCCGAAGTGCGTCGCGAGGCGGCCGAACTGGCCGAGCGGGTGGCGCGGCTGTTGAATACCGCGGCGTGATTGATTGGGTCCGGGATTCGGAGAAGCGTAGGCCGGGTTCAGGCGCGTAGCGCCGTGCCCGGCAATTTTGCGTTTGACGGGACAATGCCGGGCGCGCGGCTTCGCCGCTGAACCCG
>JACREG010000124.1 GCA_016218375.1 Gammaproteobacteria bacterium | reverse complement strand
TTGTTCGGATCGGCATAGGTCTTGGCCAGCCATTCCAGTTGTTCCTTGGGCACGCCGGAGAGCTTCGCGGTGTAGTCCAAAGTGTAGGGCTCGACCGACTTGGCGTATTGCTCGAAGCTGATCGGCTCCATCACGTCGAGCTTGTCCATGGCGGAATTCTTCGCCGCCTTCTCCAGCGCATGCGTGGGCCGCAGGCCGTAGCCGATGTCGGTGGCCGCCTGGGTGAAGTTCACGTGCTTGTCGATGAAGTCCTGCTTATAGGCCTTGGTCTGGATGATGTAGTTGGCGATGTAGTTGAGGATCGCCAGATCGGTCTGCGGCACGAACACCATGCCGTTGTCGGCCAGCTCGAAGCTGCGATGCTCGAAGGTCGACAGCACATGCACCTCGCTGCCCTCCTTGGTCAGGCGCGTGTCGGTCAGGCGCGACCACAGAATCGGGTGCATCTCCGCCATGTTCGAGCCCCACAGCACGAAGGCATCGGCATTTTCCAGGTCGTCATAGCAACCCATCGGCTCGTCGGCGCCGAAGGCGCGGATGAAACCGACCACCGCCGAGGCCATGCAATGGCGCGCATTGGGATCGAGGTGGTTGGAACGGAAGCCGGCCTTGTACAGCTTGGCGGCGGCATAGCCTTCCCATACGGTCCATTGCCCGGAGCCGAACATGCCGACGGTGGAGGTCAGCTCATCGACTTTCTTGCCTTTGTTCGCCTCCATGTCGTGCTTGAGCGCGGCCTTCCATTTCTCGGCCATGATGGCGAAGGCCTCGTCCCAGGACACCGGCTCGAACTCGCCGTCCTTGTCGAAGTGGCCGTTGCGCTTGCGCAGCAGCGGCGTGGTCAGACGGTCCTTGCCGTACATGATCTTCGAGAGGAAGTAACCCTTGATGCAGTTGAGGCCGCGATTGACCGGCGCATCCGGATCGCCTTGCGTGGCGACCACGCGGCCGTCCTGCGTGCCGACCAGCACGCTGCAACCGGTGCCGCAGAATCGGCACGGTGCCTTGTCCCAGCGAATCGCGTCCTGCTTAGTCAACACGGCGTGGCTGACGCCCGGCAGGGTCACGCCCGCGGCCGCAGCGGTCGCCGCAACGGCATTGGCCTTGATGAAATCGCGTCGGGTAATGGACATCGCAATGCCTCCTTTAATGGGATTCGTCTAAATACTGGTGATACACCATGGACGCCGACAGCACGCCCGGCACATCGCGCAAACCCAGCACGGTGTCGGCGAGGATGCGGTCGCTTTCCTCTTCCACAGTGACGATCAATTTGCCGTCTTCAGTGGCGGCATGAACTTCGACGCCCGCGATCTCCGCAAGCCGCTGTTGCACGGCGGCGAGTTGCTCGGGACGGGCGTGGACGATGACACCGGAGATGTTCATCGGCGGGTTCCTCAGGATGCGGGTTGAGTAGCGCGCTCGACGAGCGCGATGGCGTGACCGGGACACGCGGCATAGCACGTGCCGCAGCCGTTACAGGTGTGCGCGTCGATCAGCGGCTGCGCGCGACCGCCGAACGCGGGACTGAAGCGGATGGCGCGCGCCTCGCAGTGTTCGGCGCAGACGCGGCACAGTACGCCCTGCAGCGACAGGCACTGGTCTTCGACCTGCGCCGCGAGTCGCCAGGGCATCTGCTCGACGCCTTGGTAACGTCGGGTCAGCGCGCCCTGCGCACAGGCCTCGACGCACTCGCCGCAGAAACTGCACCCGCCGCGACTGAAATCGACGACCGGATAGCCACCGGACCCCACGCGCAGCAAACCCTGCGGACAATCGTCCGCGCAGGCATTGCAGCGGGTGCAGATCTCCACGAATCGGGCCTCGGACACGGCCCACGGTGGACGTGGTGTGGTGCGACGACCGTTGAGATCGCCGCGAAGAAATTGCGCTCGACTGATGGGTACCGACATGCGCCCCGTTCCTCTGATTGCGGGGTCACTATGCCCACATGTAGTGCAACAAGCCTTGATGCATATCAAGAGGTGCCATCAGGCGGCACATGGTTAATTTTATTAGGAAATACTTATATACCTGAGCAATTCACTCGGAAACCAACGCCAGCTCGGCCTCGGCCGTGGCCTTGTCGATGCGGATACGCAACTCGCAATAGGCCGGCGTCGGCGTGGGTTCGTCGCCGCAACTGCACCCGCCGATGACCTCGGTGAAGAACACGCCGACATGCGCCACGATCACCGGCCCGTCGTCGTCGCTGCGCAAGAGCGTGACGGTGAGTTCGCTGTCGTCGACAGCGCCGCCGTAGGTAACGCCTTTGTCCAACGGCAGGACGCCTTTGCCCAGATACGCGATCTCGCGTTTCAAACTCCGGGCGAACGCCTCCGTATTCCAATCGCGCACGGCGTTGATGAATTTCGGCATCACATCGAACGCTGCTTGAGCGTGTGGGACACGATGTTCTCCTCTTGCATCTTCCGCTCGATGAAGACGCGCATCGAAGATCGACGGACGTTGCACAGTATAGGCCTAAATGGGTGGTTTCCACACACTCAACAAACAATTCCGCGCGTAAATGTTGAGATGCATTGGCAAAGCAAAAAAGCGCGCATACACAACTCCGCGTCGTGTGCGAATATTCGCACGATTCACGCATTGCCTCGCGCCGATCCGTTCGGTACAGTGGCGCCCCGCCCGCGCGGCAAACGCGCACCGAGCGTCACGTAACGCTCACCATTCCAAATAATCCGAGGAGACTTTTCGACATGACGGACGCCGTGATTTACGAAGAACTGAAAAAGAATCTGCAAGGGCTGCGCAATTTCATCCTCAACAACGAACTCACCCTGCGCTCCGGCCTGGAGACGATGTCGACCGTCGTACCGCAGATTCGCCACCTCACCGGCAATCTGGTCAGCATCATGGAGCAGTTCCACGCCACCCTGAACGGCGTCAAAAGCATCACCATGAACGACATCGAACTGCTGATGGCCTTCTCCGGTCACTTGCAGAGCTTCCTGTCCGGCAACCCACTGCTGCCAGCGGAACCGGAACATCAGGGCGACCTGGTGCGCAACACCCAACTGCTGGCCGGCCTGAACTCGCTGGCGCAGATGCGCGAAGAACTGGCCCAGCTCACCGAAGACATCATCTTCCAGGTGCGCGGTCTGCGTTCCGACGAGCACACCCCGTCGCCGAGCTGGGTGAACTGAGCGATACGCGCCCGGGAATATCGGGAATCGGGGATGCCGATGGCTCTCCGATCCCGGTCCCGGTCCCGATTTCAAATCGCCGCGCGTAACTTCACCCGCGCCGACACCATCACCCGCAACACCGAACGCAGCCACACCCGCCCCATCGCCACTCCGATATCCGGTTAACTCGAACCGCGTCAGTCACCGCGGCAGCCACACCGTCCAAACATTGGCATGCTTGCACAGGATCTGCGCGGCCTATCAGCGGAACACCTACACTGTCAGGCGACCTGACGCCGATAAAATACGCGCGACCACATGCGTATCCTGCGTTGAAGATCGAATACAGCGACTTTCTTGGATGCTATTAAAACCCATCTCAAGGTGGCACGAGAATTGCGAATGCAACACTCGCCAACCACGCCGAGAACATAGACACAACCAAAGGCCGAGAGATGTTACCTGGAACCCTGCAAAAGTACCTCGACGACCAGCATGCCACATACGTTATCGAGCCCTGTCGACTCGAGGACGGTCTGAAAGCATCGTCCTGCTGCGAAAACACAGCGCAGTGCGCGCGCGTCGTGGCCATGACCGACGAAAGCGGAATCATCCTTGCCGTATTGCCCTCGGATCGACTGCTGGATGTCGATGCACTGAGGCGCAGACTCAGTCGGGAATTCTATCCACTCACGGCATCCCGCACGCAAACACTCTTCCAAGATTGCGAAGAACAGGCTTGGCCGCCCCTCGCCAAAGCCTATGGTATGCGGGCGATCGTCGACGTCAGCCTCTATTCACAACTCGTGATCCGCTTCATGCCGGGACGTCGCAATATTCAGATCGGCATGTCTGTGCAGGAATTTCAACGCCTCATGGGTGACGTGGCTTTGGGTCGATTTTCCGCGCCGCTGCACGGCCTGGACGCGCAAGTGCATTTTGCATCTTTGCACAACTCGCCGGGAGAACCACTCGCACAACGGATTGGAGATGCCATCGAACGCTGCGAGAACCTTCCGGTATTACCCGAATCGGCCACGGAGATATTCAAGCTGGCCACGGACCCCAATGCGGGCGCCCGTGACTTGGCAAAGGTCATCGAACTCGACAGCGCCCTGACGGCGAATATCCTCCGCTATGCCAATTCGTCCTTCTATGGTCATCAGGGAGAGATTACCGATGTTCAGAGCGCGATCTCGCGCGTATTGGGTTTTGACCGGGTACTGAGTCTGGCCATCGGCATGAGCATCGGGCGCAGTTTCCGCATCCTGACAGAAGGTCCGCTGGGACTGAACGCCTACCGTCGTAACGCCGTTTATTGCGCGGCATTGTCGCAGAAGCTTGCTCACGCGCTTCCCAAGAGCAATACAGCGCACGCAGGGACTGCCTATGCCGCGGGACTGCTGCACGATTTCGGGCGGCTTTTCGTGGGGCATGTCTTCCCGCGCGAGTATTCGCTGCTTGAGCGTTCCCTGCTGGCGAACAGCCATGCATCGATGCCTGACATAGAACACAATCTTATGGGCATCGGACATGACGAGATTGCGGCACGCTTGCTGCAATCCTGGCAACTACCCGAGACAATCGTTGCGGCCGTCCGGCATCATCACAATCCCAGCTATCGGGGTGAACACGCCCTCTATGCCAAACTCGTCCTCATTGCCAATTGCGCGCTTGCCAAGTACGGCTTGAACACCAGCGAGTCCGACCACCTTTCTCCCGAGGTACTGACCGATCTGGGTCTGACGGAAAAATGTGTGAGAGAAGCCGCGGACGCCCTCTGGCAAGATTGCGCGGACATGGAAACACTGGCGCAACTCGTGGCCTGACCGTCTAGCGGCGATCACGACCGGCCACGCCCAGGCCGATCAGCGCGAGCGCGGAAACGATCAGCAGCACCAGCATGAAGTTGGGTACATAGAAGGTGGTGTACACCTCCCATCCCAGCAGCCGGAAGATTTGCGACACCGCCGACGGACTGCCGGAGAGGTGCCCGCCGAGGGCGCCGGTCACGGTGAGCAAAATGCCGCCGAGCGCGCCCAGGCCCAGCATAATCCAGCGCCGCACGCCGATCCAGACGGCCTCGCCCAGACGCCAGCTCGTAACTAGAACCACTATCCAATAGGCCAATGCCCAGGTCGCCGCCGTCAAGTGGTTGCGCCCGAGCGGTGAGGACGTGAGGGTCTCGAAGGGAAACACCGACAGCCCGACAACGTAGGCAATAAAGCCAGTCACGATACTTAGCGCGAGCAGCGGAGTAAGCAGACGTCCCGCAGCCTGAGCGAGTGCGCCATCGGACAGTGCGCGCCACAAAATCATTAGCGCCGCGGTGGTCCACAACGCGATCGGGAAATGCACCAACAAGTGATGATACGCGACCATGTCAGTTCTCCTTGCGCACGAGCAACAGATTCACCGCAACACCGAAACCGGTGATGAGCAGCACACCGGCGAGCAGCGTGTATTGCCATTGCCGGCGGATCGCATCGTAGAATTCCATCTCGACGCCGTAATGCGCGAGTTGGATCTCGCTGTGCCGCTGGCGCACGGGGATGCCCTTCTTGATGTTTTCCGCCCCGGCGTGCCGGGCGCTATTCAAAATCGGCCAGCTCACTTGGCCGGGATAGAACAGCGTGACGCTACGCCAGTCCTGATCCCAGGCGGGTTCGGCGCCTGTGAAACGCACCGCCTGGAAATCGGCCTGGCGATTGAGGCCCAGCCGTTGCGGCAGCGAGACGTAATGCCAGCGACTGCCGAAGGCATCGCGATGCACCGAAAACGCAACCGTGTAGACGCGATTGTCGACGAACGCCTTGTCGTCGAGCGGATGGCCCGTGTCCATCTTGCGTACCAGCGATACCTCCCAGTAGCCGTCCTGCCAACGCGCCTTGCCCTGCACTGAAATGTCGGCGCGCGAACCCTCGCCCGGACGCAACACCCGACGCGGCAGGGTGTCGCCGTTTTTCCAGGCGTAATTGGGATCGTAAGGCTTGGCCTGATCCTCGCGCAGATAATAAAGATCGTCGAAGCCGAGCTTGCGCTGGGCGATGTCGTCCCAGGCGAGCGCGACTTTGCCGACCTTGCCAAGCTTATCGGGATCGAACATGAGCTTGGGCCGCTTCGCGTCCTTGTCCCAGTTATCGAAGAACGGGCCCTTGCCTGCGTCGCCGTAACGCGCCTCGGCAATCACCTGATCGTCGGACTTGCCGATCGGACTGGAGCGATGCGCGCGCCAATGCCACAGATCGAGAAAATAGCCGGCCTTACGCTGCGCATCGAGCTGCGCCTCCGGCACCACCGACGCCCAGTCGGCGATGTTGGCGCGCGTCTCGGGCAGATGTTTGCCGACTTCTTCCTGTTCCTTTTTCTTGCCGAGATAGGGATGCGCCTCGACCTCCTCTTTCGTGGCCTCGTTGGTGAAAAAGCGCATGCGGTCGCCGACGGTGATATAACCGCCGTACTTCTCGAACTCGGGCACCGAGCCGTCGTCCACCAGCATCGCCACGCGATCCTCGTAAATGCCCTGCGGCTGCGGACCGGCCACGCTCTTGCCGTAGCGCTCCCATTTGCCGTCCTGGAATTTCAGCATGTCGTGATAGATGTGCGGTTCCTTCGCCGGCCAGCGGTAGCGGAAGAACATCATGTCGCCGTTGTAGGCCGCCTTGACCTGCAAGGGGATGGTGAGCGTCTCGGGGATATAGATGTTGCGCTGGACGTCGTTCTCGACCACGCCCGTCCCGTGAAACACCCAGGAGAGCAACAGTACAAGTACGAAGATCGCGATGCTCGCATTAAGCTGGAATTGTTTCATGTCGCCTCCTTGTCCTCATAAAGCTTAAATCGATGCATCTTTGCGACGCGCCGATTTACAAACAGTGTCTCTCCGTACCGAACGACAGGTCAAACCGCTGCACGCAACTCCGTCCGCGCCGACGCCATCACCCGCAGCGCCGAGCGCAGCAACAACCACACCAATCCCAATGCCACCGCGATATCCGGCCAGTTCGATCCGGTCAGCCACACCGCACCCGCCGCCACGAACACGGACAGATTCGACGCGATATCGTTGCGCGAACACTCCCACACCGACGCCATGTTCACATCCTCGTGACGGTGGCGCGTCAACAGAAACAGACACGCGCCGTTGGCGGCGAGACCGAGCAGACTGAACGCGCCCATGACCTCGAACAGCGGCACACTCGGCACGAATAACCTATAGACGATCTGCGCCGCCACGGCCAACGCGCCGAGGAAAATGAGCCCGCCCTTGAACAGCGCGACCTTCGCCTTCGCCGCCGCGCCTCTCGATACCGCGTACAGACTCAGCGCATAGGTCAACGCATCGCCGAGATTATCCAAGCTATCGGCCAGCAAGGCCGTGGATTTTCCATACAGTGCAGCGGTGGCGATAACGCAGAACATCACGGCATTGATGCCGAGCACGATCAGCAAAGTGCCGCGCTGGCGTTCTTGCAGCTTATCAAGAGAGCAGTTGTCGTTGCAGCAGCCGGCCATGGTGGAGTCTTGCGCCTATCTATGGGGTTTACGTAATCGCATGTCACTGCGTAGCCCGGATGGAGCGGAGCGGAATCCGGGGCAGCGATTTTACCCCGGATTCCGCTTCGCTTCATCCAGGCTACGGGTAATCAGTCAGGCAATTACGCAACGCCCGATAATAGCTGGAGTATAGTTTGTGTTCCGCAGCGTAACCCGTGGCCGCGGGCTGTGCCGGTCATGACTTCCCGAGCACATGTTCGATGCGCCGATCCGGCACCAGCCACATCAACGCCACCAGCACGTAGATACCCAGGGAGATCCATTGCGACCCGGCGGCCGCCACAATGGCCAGCAAATACAGAATCGGCGATGCCTTGCCCTTCCAGTCGCGGCCGACCGCCTTTTTCAACAGCGAGTCCGACCCCTGCGCGACGATGATAAGTTGCTGAAGCGTCCAGTAGGCGATCGCCGCCATCAACAGCACCACGCCGTACAGCGCCGAAGGCAAGGCGGCGAAATGGTTCTCGCCCATCCAACCCGTCGTGAAGGGAATCAGCGACAGCCAAAACAAGAGATGCAGATTGGCCCACAGCACCGGCCCCGTCACCGTGTGCAGGGTGTGCAGCATGTGGTGGTGATTGTTCCAATAGATGCCGAGGTAAATAAAACTCAGCACATAACTGAGGAACACCGGAATCAGCGGCCGCAACGCCGCGAGGTTTTCGCCGTGCGGCACCTTCAACTCCAGCACCATGATGGTGATGAGGATGGCGATCACGCCATCGCTGAAGGCTTCCAGTCGGGTCTTGCCCATCACGGCGACGCTCATCTGTATCCTGACCCGAGGCTCACGGAATCTCCACCTCGACGAGCTGCGCCAGCAGTGTGAGCGATTCCTGCCAACCGAGATAACAGGCCTCGGGCGGAATGGCCTCGGGGATGCCTTCCTGCACAATGTTCAACTCGGTACCGCAGAACACCTGCCGCAAGGAAATCGTCGTCACCATGTCCCCAGGCAGATTGGGATCGTCGAACTTGTCTGTGTGGCGGATGCGTTCATAGGGAACCAGCTCAAGATACTCACCGCCGAAGGCATGGCTCTGACCGGTGGAGAAGTTCGTGAACGACATCTGATAGGTGCCGCCGACTTTGGCATCCAGATGATGAACCTTGCCGGTGAAGCCATGCGGCGGCAGCCATTTGGCCAGGGCGTCGGCATCGAGGAACGCACGATAGATGCGCTCGGGCGGCGCGCGCAGCA
>JACREG010000122.1 GCA_016218375.1 Gammaproteobacteria bacterium | reverse complement strand
GGCCGCGGCCCGTGGCATACGCCTCCTGGATGCCGCGCACGCCATTGATGATGCCGGCGGTCGGGAAATCGGGGCCGGGGACATAACCCATCAGGCCGCGGATATCGATATCCGGATCGTCGATCAACGCCACGCAGGCATCGATCACCTCGGTGAGATTGTGCGGCGGAATATTGGTGGCCATGCCGACGGCGATGCCGGCCGAGCCGTTGATCAGCAGGTTCGGGATGCGCGCCGGAAAGACCGCGGGTTCCCGTTCCGACTCGTCGTAGTTGGGGACGAAGTCGACGGTTTCCTTGTCGATGTCGGCGAGCAGCTCGTGAGCGATCTTCGCCATGCGGATTTCGGTGTAACGCATGGCCGCGGGGGCATCGCCGTCGACCGAGCCGAAATTACCCTGGCCGTCGACGAGCATGTAGCGCAGCGAGAACGGCTGCGCCATGCGCACGATGGTGTCGTAAATGGCCGAATCGCCGTGCGGGTGATACTTACCCATGATGTCGCCGACCAGACGCGCCGACTTTTTATAGGGCTTGTTCCAATCGTTACTCTGCTCGTACATAGCGAACAGCGCGCGACGGTGTACCGGCTTGAGTCCATCGCGCACATCGGGCAACGCACGCCCCACGATCACGCTCATGGCGTAATCGAGGTAGGACTGCTTCATCTCGTCTTCGAGATTGACGGGCAGGATTTCTTTGGCGAAGTCGACCATCGAGGGTGCAGCCGGTCCTTAAGTGTTTATCTGTTGTTATCGCCTCTGTCGACCACACCGCGACTCAGTGTGCCGGACAGCCGCTAAAATCGACCGCCATCTTAGCACAGCCACCCCCACACCTGCACCTGATGAAAATGCCTCAGAGAAAGCCTGCGTGCCTCAGACGGAAGCCGTGCCGCGCATGAGTTCGGCCATCTTGGCCGCTGTCGGTTTCTCGACGACGCCGCGTTCGGTAACGATGGCATCGATCAGTTCCGCCGGCGTCACATCGAAGGCCGGATTCCAGGCCTCGGCGCCGGTGGCGGCGACGCGCTGCCCGGCGAGCGCCAACACCTCGGCGGGGTCGCGGTTCTCGATGGGGATGTCCGCGCCGCTGGCGATCTGCATATCGATGGTCGAGGTCGGCGCGACGACCATGAAGCGCACGCCGTGGTGACGCGCGTTCACGGCCAAGCCGTAGGTACCGATCTTGTTGGCCACATCGCCATTGGCGGCGATGCGGTCGGAACCGACGATCACCCATTGCACGCGCCCCGCGCGCATGAGCTGCGCCGCCGCGCTGTCGGCGAGCAAGGTCACCGGAATATGATCGCGCACCAGTTCCCAGGCGGTCAGTCGCGCACCCTGCAACCACGGCCGCGTCTCGTCGGCATACACGGCGCGGATGCGGCCATTGACCCAGCCGCTGCGGATCACGCCCAGCGCCGTGCCATAGCCACCGGTCGCCAGCGAACCGGTATTGCAGTGGGTCAACACGCCGGTTATGCCCGTGAACAGGGCCGCACCGAGTTCGCCCATGCGCCGGTTCGCCTGGATATCCTCGTCGTGGATGGCACGCGCCTCGGCGAGCAGCGTCGGCACCGGATCGCCGTCGATCGCGGCGAAGCAGGCGCGCATGCGCGTCAGTGCCCAGAACAGATTGACCGCGGTCGGGCGCGAGGCGGCCAGGGTTTGCAGATCGGCCTCGATCTCGCGCCGCCACTCGGCGCCAGCACGCGCATACGCCTGACGCGCCGCCAACACCACGGCATAGGCAGCAGCGATACCGATGGCGGGCGCACCGCGCACCACCATATCGCGGATGGCCTGCGCGACTGCCGCGGCATCCTCGAACTGGAGAAATACCTCGTTGGCCGGCAACACGCGCTGATCGAGCAACTGGAGACCGTCGTTGTGCCAACTGACGGCGCGGATCGTGTCGTGACTCGACGACATTGCATACTCCACATTCGGATGGAAGACACTTCGCACGAAACGGCCCCTGTTCAGCGGAGCGGGGGCTGCTATATTTTGGTGTGCGTTACATGGGATTTTCGCCATTCTGGCACAGACCCTCTGGCATGTGAACAGACAGTCATGTAGTGTATGCACCCCCATTGGATCGTCGTATCCATGCGTTAATTCCAGACCCACTGCAACTCAGCCAAACAGGGAGCACCACTAATGAACAAGACCTTTTTGAATCTCGCAGTCATCGCCGGCCTCGGTCTGAGCATGCCGGCCTTTTCCCACGAAGATGGCAAGGCGAATGCAGCCATCGTCGGCGACGGCTCCGGTCACTGCGTGACTGACGGTTCGGGCGTAAACGTACGCACCTCCTCCTGGAGCGAAGAAACTGCCGCCAGCGCCTGCGGTGCCGCACCGGTTGCCGCCGCCGAAGAAGCCGCCCCGGCCCCCGCGCCCGCCCCGACTCCCGTCAGCGAAACCGTGACCTTGTCCGCCGCGGCCCTGTTCGATCATGACCGCGATGTCATCAAAGACGACGCCAAGCCGCAGTTGAACGATTTCGCCACGCGCGTGAAGTCGCTGTCCCAGGTCGACGCCGTCAATGTCGTCGGTCACACCGACAGCTCCGGCACCGATGCCTACAACCAGAACCTGTCCGAGCGTCGCGCCAACTCGGTCAAGAACTATCTGACCGGCCAAGGCGTCGATGCCGCCATCATCAACACCTCCGGCATGGGCGAGAGCCAGCCGGTTGCCGACAACGCCACCAAAGCGGGCCGTGCGGAAAACCGTCGCGTGGAAATCACCCTCAAGGGTGCCCAGTAAGTTTTACCGCTCGACACACAGTACCCATCGGCCGCCGCAAGGCGGCCGATGCATTTCCGGGTCACGCATTTTCGGGATGCCCCGGCGAACGTTTTCGGTATACTGGCGCGAATTCAACAAGCACTCGCCCATGCACACCGTCGACACCCTCCTGCATGCACGCTGGATCGTCCCGATCGAACCGGACGACCGTGTTCTCACCGAGCACAGTCTCGCCGTCCATGAAGGGCGCATCGTCGCCGTTCTCCCGACGCACGAAGCCCGCACGCAGTATCGCGGCACCCGCGAACTCACCCTCGACCGCCATGCGCTGATCCCCGGACTGGTCAACGCGCATACTCACGCGGCGATGTCGTTGCTGCGCGGGCTGGCCGACGACCTGCACCTGATGGACTGGTTGCAGCATCACATCTGGCCCGCCGAAGGCCGTTGGGTTAACGAAGAGTTCGTACACGACGGCAGCGAACTCGCCATCGCCGAAATGCTGCGCGGCGGCACCACCTGCTTCAACGACATGTATTTCTTTCCGGAAGTCACCGCACGCGTCGCGGCAAGCGCGGGTATGCGCGCCACCGTCGGCCTGATCCTCATCGACTTCCCCACCGCCTATGCCGACAGTCCCGACGATTACTTGGCCAAAGGCCTGGCCCTGCACGACGAATACCGCAACCATCCGCTGATCCGCACGGCCTTCGCGCCGCACGCACCCTACAGCGTCTCCGATGCGCCGCTGGACCGCGTGCGCATACTCGCGGATGAGCTTGATATCCCGATCCACATGCACATTCACGAAACCGCGCATGAAGTGGATCAAGCCGTCGCGCAGTCCGGCCAGCGACCGCTCGCGCGGCTGAACACGCTGGGCGTGGTGTCGCCCGCGCTGCTCGCCGTACACATGACGCAGTTGACCGATGCCGAAATCGCGCTGTGCGCCGCCAACGGCGTCAGCGTGCTGCACTGTCCGGAGTCGAATTTGAAACTCGCCAGCGGTTTCTGCCCAGTGCAGAAACTGCTCGCCGCCGGCATCAACGTTGCGCTCGGCACCGACGGCGCGGCCAGCAACAACGACCTCGACATGCTCGGCGAACTGCGCAGCGCGGCGCTGCTGGCCAAAGCGGTCAGCGGCGACGCCAGCGCCGTGCCCGCGTATCAGGCGCTGCGCATGGCCACGCTCAACGGCGCCATCGCCTTAGGGCTAGGCGATCAGATCGGCTCGCTGGTGCCGGGCAAATTGGCAGATATCTGCGCCGTGGCATTGGACGGCATCGAAGCCACGCCGCTGTATCACCCGCTGTCGCAACTGGTCTACGCCAGCGGCCGGCATCAGGTCAGCGACGTGTGGGTGGCCGGCGAACACCTGCTCAAGGATCGCGCCCTGACCCGCCTGGACGAAGTCGACATCCTGCGCCGCGCGCGGCAGTGGCAGGCGCGCATCGGCGCGGCGGACAGCGAGGCGAACACCTGAGGCTTCTTCGTCATGCCCGCGAAAGCGGGCATCCAGTATCCTCAACATTCTGGATTCCCACTACGCGGGAATGACGTTCAACACATCCCGCCTCGCACCAAACGATCCATCGCGTTATCCTATCGCCCATGCCCAACACCGCCCACAACGTCGACCCCGCCGAGATCGCCAAGTTCGAAGAATTGGCCGCGCGCTGGTGGGACCCGCATAGCGAATTCAAACCGCTGCACGACATCAACCCGCTGCGATTGGATTACATTGACCGCCTCGAACCGCTGCGCGGCAAACGCGTGCTCGACGTCGGCTGCGGCGGCGGTCTGCTGAGCGAAGGCATGGCCGCGCGCGGCGCGCAGGTCACCGGCATCGACATGGGCGAAGCCCCGCTGTCGGTCGCGCGTCTGCACTTGTACGAATCCGGCCTCGACGTCGACTATCAACGCATCACCGCCGAACAGATGGCCGCCGAGCATCCCGGTGCCTTCGACATCGTCACCTGCCTGGAAATGCTCGAACACGTCCCCGCACCGAGCTCGGTGATCGCCGCCTGCGCGTGCTTGGTCAAACCCGGCGGACTGGTGGTGTTCTCCACCATCAACCGCAATCCGAAAACCTATCTGTACGCCATCGTCGGCGACGAGTATGAGCTGCGCATGCTGCCCAAGGGCACGCACGACTACCGCAAATTCATCCGCCCGTCCGAACTCGACAGTTGGGCGCGCGCTGCCGACCTGGAACTGCGCGACATCCGCGGCATGAGCTACAACCCGCTCACCGCGATCTACAGTCTGGGTAGCGATGTCGACGTGAACTATCTCGCCGCCTACCGTCGCTGAACCATGCCGTCATCCGATATCCGCGCGGACACGCGCATCCGCACCGTCCTGTTCGATCTCGACGGCACCCTGCTCGACACTGCGCCCGATCTCGCCTACGCGCTCAACGAAACGCTACGCGCATTCGGCCAAGCACCGTTGCCCTACGAAACCATCCGCCCAGTCGTCTCGCACGGCGGCATCGCACTCATCAAACTCGGCTTCGGTCTTGGACCGGAGGATGAAGGCTATCAAGCGCGCCGCGAATTCCTGCTCGACACCTATCGCAACAACATCGCGCGCGAAACCCGCCCCTTCGCCGGCATGGATGAATTGTTGAACACGCTGGAACGCCAAGGCCTGAACTGGGGCGTGGTCACCAACAAACCCGCCTGGCTCACCGAACCGCTGATGAAAGAACTGGGACTCTACGAACGCGCCGCCGTCGTCGTCAGCGGCGACACCCTCAACGAACGCAAACCGCATCCCGCGCCCATGCTCCTCGCCTGCGAACGCGCCGGCTCGCAGGCAAGCGAATGCCTGTACGTCGGCGACGCCAAACGCGACATCGAAGCCGGTCACAACGCCGGCATGGCCACACTAGTCGCGCTGTTCGGATATATCGGTGATGAAGACGATCCGCATAATTGGGGCGCGGATGCGTTGGTGGAGACGCCGAAAGAAATTCTGGATTGGCTGACACGCACGGACAGTGCAACTTCACCGTAGGGCGCATTAGGCCAAAGGCCGTCATGCGCCGCATGTTTCAACCCTGCCAACACATGCGGCGCAATACGCACTGCGCGCTCAGGACGCAAGTTTCGTCGCGCGCGTCATCAGATATTGCTGGCGGACGAGATTCCCCTTGGTGAACGTAGCAATCAAGGCTTCCAGTTCCGCGCGGAACCGCGCCAGTCGCTCCGGATCGTCTTTCAAGGTTTGCACCACTTTCACCACTGGCGCAGCGGTGGCCTCGAAGGCTTCGCGCGCATGTTGCGGGCTCAGGGCCGGAATGTACATCGCCTCGCGTTCGAACGTCATATCCGCGACCTTATCGGCGAGACGCTCGCGTACGACGTTCGGGTCGCCCCACAGCGCCACCGGCGGAACGCCCGCGGGCAGCGGCAGATACTGACCCACCAGGTTGAACATGCAACCGATGAATAGCTCGGGCGGCCAGGTGGAAAAGGCGATACGCCCGCTGGGCTTCAAGACGCGCAGCATCTCGGCCACGGCGATCTCCGGGCGCGGCGCGAACATATGGCCGTACTGACTCAAGACCACGTCGAAAGAAGCGTCGGGATAAGGCAGCGCCTCGACGTCACCCTCGGTGAATTCGATCGCGATACCCGCCGTTCCGGCATTCCAGCGCGCACGCTCCAGCAGCACCGGCGACAGGTCCAGCGCATCGACCCGCGCCCCGGCGCGCGCCGCCGTGACCGCGACCACACCGGTGCCACAGCCGACATCGAGCAACTTCTCGCCGCGCTGCACTCGCGCGAAATCCACCAATCTGGCCGCCGCCGGCGTGGTGTACGCCTCCAGCGGCACGAACAACGCCCAGCCCTCGCGTTGCGCGGCCTTGAATTGCGAAAATGGATCGTTCTGCATGTGGCTCCTCCTGCCTATTGAGCGTTACATGATTGCATGACAGATTACCCGTAGCCCGGATGCAGGCCGTAAGGCCGGAATCCGGGATAAACGCTGCCCCCCGGATTCCGCTTCGCTCCATCCGGGCTACACAGCGTCATGTGATTACGTAAACATCAATAATGGTCCGCGCCCGATTCGAGTCCTGCCCATTCAGGCCAGAGCATAGTCGAGGCGGTCGGTCGGAACAATGCAATAGACGCCCGCCTCAATGCTATGATGCCCGCCATGCCGCCCATCGACAGCACGGTTTTTATCCTCGCCATCGCCCTGGCCGCCCTGCTGGGCGGGCTGGTGGTGTTTCTCATTCAACACCGCAAACTCACCGATCTGCATGCGGATGCCGCGCGTCTCGAAGCGGAACTCGCGGTCGAACGCCGTCGCGCGGAGGAACGCATCGCGGCGCTGGACGAGGCGCGCGATCAGTTGCGCGAGACCTTCGGTGCGATGGCGAGCGAGGCGCTCAAGCACAACAGCGGCGAATTTCTCAAACTCGCGCAGGAGAACCTCAAGAGCTTCCAGACCCACGCCGAGGGCACGCTCACGCAGCGCGAGAAGGCGGTCGAGAATCTGGTCAAACCGATCCGCGAGGCGCTGGAGAAGACCGAGGTGCAAATCCGGCGTATGGAGCATGAGCGCAAGGAGGCCTACGGGTCGTTGACCAAGCATCTCGAAACCATGGCCGAGTCGCAGCGGCTGTTGCAGGGCGAGACGCGCAATCTGGTGCAGGCGCTGCGCCGTCCCGAAGTGCGCGGACAATGGGGCGAGCTGACGCTCAAGCGCTTGGCCGAACTCGCCGGCATGGTCGACCGTTGCGATTTCTACGAACAGGAACAGGTGCAGACCGACGCGGGACGCCAGCGCCCGGATATGATCGTGCGCATGCCCGACGGGCGCGAGATCGTGGTCGACGCCAAGACGCCGCTGGATGCCTACCTCAGCGCCATCGAGGCCGGCGACGACGAGACCCGCAAGCGCGAACTGGAACGCCACGCGCGCAAGGTGCGCGAGCGTGTGCGCGAACTCTCGGCCAAGGCCTATTGGCAGCAGTTCCGCAACGCACCGGATTTCGTGGTGCTGTTCATCCCCGGCGATCAGTTCCTCACCGCCGCGCTGGATCAGGACCGTTCATTGCTCGAAGACGCACTCGCCGCCAAGGTCATCCTCGCCACGCCGACCAGCTTCGTCGCGCTGCTGCGCGCGGTGGCCTTCGGCTGGCGCCAGGAGGCGCTCACCGAAAACGCCGAACGCATCCGCGAACTCGGCGAGGATCTGTATCAGCGCCTGGGCACGTTCGCGGAACACTTGAGCAAAGTCGGCAAGAGTCTCGACAGCAGCGTCAACGCCTACAACAAAGCGGTGGGTTCCTTCGACAGCCGCATCCTGCCCGGCGCGCGCAAGTTCGCCGAACTCGGCATCAGCGCCAAAAGTGAAGTCGGCGAATTGGAACAGATCGAACGTGCCGCGCGTAATGTGCAATCCGCCGATTCGCCTGCGCTCCCCGAAACCGAAACGCCCGACGTTGAGCATTGAACCGCCAAGGCATAAAAGACGAGTTGGAACCGCCAAGACGCCAAGGCGCCAAGAATGCCTGATGAAAAAAACTAAACACGTTCACAATAATCTTTCTTGGCGTCTTGGCGCCTTGGCGGTTCCAATATGTTTCTTGGCGTCTTGGCGGTTCAACACGTTTGACGTAAGAAGAGCATGAACGAACGTGCGCTTGAACAAGCCTACGCCGACTGTCTGAGGCTGACGCGTTCCCACTACGAAAATTTCCCGGTCGCCTCGTGGCTGTTGCCGCGCGCACTGCGTAAACCCGTCGCGGTGATCTATGCCTTCGCGCGCACGGCGGACGATCTCGCCGACGAGGGCGATCTGACACCCGAAGCGCGGCTGACTGCACTCGATGCGCTCGGCGTCATGCTCGACGGCATCGCCTCGGGCGCGCCGCAAACAACCGCCCTGGGCGTTGCACTCGCGGATGTCATTCAGCGTCATGCCCTGCCGATCGAACTCTTCCGCGATCTGCTCGGCGCCTTCCGTCAGGATGTCACGCAGAAACGCTATGCGCATTTCGGCGAGCTCATGGACTATTGTCGGCGTTCGGCCAATCCCATCGGCCGTTTGCTGCTGCATTTGCTGAACCATACCGATGCCCACGACCTCGCCTGTTCGGACGCCATTTGCAGCGCATTGCAGCTCATCAATTTTTATCAGGATCTCGCGCAAGACTCTGCGGAGAACGGCCGCATCTATATCCCGCAGGAGGAGATGCAGCGCTTCGGCGTCGACGAGGCGCATTTCCGCGCGCGACGCACGGACCTGGGCATGCAGCGGTTGATGCAGCACCAATACGACCGTGCCTTCAAACTGTTGCGCGCCGGCGCGCCGCTGGCCAAACGTCTACCCGGCCGTTTCGGCTTCGAGCTGCGTCTGACGGTATTGGGCGGGCGACGGATTCTTGAGTATTTGGACAGAAATCGCGCGAATGTATTCGCGCGACCGCGGCTGACACGCGCCGATTGGCTGAAAATCGTTTGGCAAGCGTTGCGCGGCTCCTGAGCGGATGCCGGATCGCGTCCGATCGTTTATGCTTGCACCCATGCCCAGCACGTCGACCCAGGCCGATCCCCTCGCCTACTGCGAGGAAAAGGCGGCCAGCAGCGGTTCCAGTTTCTACTACGCCTTCCGCTTTCTGCCGGACGAGCAACGCCGCGCCATCACCGCGTTGTATGCCTTCTGCCGCGAGGTCGACGACGTGGTCGACGAGTGTCACGATGTCGGCGTGGCACGCATCAAACTCCAATGGTGGCGCGACGAAGTCGGGCGCATCTTCGACGGCGCGCCGCAACACCCGGTCGCGCAGGCGCTGTGCGAGCAGATGCAACAGCGCAATCTGCCCAGGGAATATTTCCTGGAAATTATCGACGGCATGGCCATGGATCTCGACCGGCACCGTTACGAGGCGTGGAAGGATCTCGCGCTGTATTGCCATCGCGTCGCCGGCGTGGTCGGGCTGCTGTCGGCGGAGATCTTCGGCTATACCAATCGCCAGACATTGAAATACGCCAGCGAACTCGGCACGGCGTTCCAGTTGACCAACATCCTGCGCGACGTGCGCGAAGATGCACGGCGTGGGCGCATCTATCTGCCGCGCGAAGACATGGCGCGCTTCGGCGTCAACGAGCAGGACATTCTGAGCTACCAACACACGCCGCAGGTGCAGGCCTTGCTTGCGCACGAACTCGAACGCGCCCGCGGGCATTACCGTAAGGCGCTCGCGCTGTTGCCCGCGGAAGACCGCTACGCGCAACGCTCCGGACTCATCATGGCCGCCATCTATCAGGCCACGCTCGACGAGATCGAACGCGACGGTCTGCGCGTGCTGGAACGGCGCGTCGCGCTGACACCGTTGCGTAAACTCTGGATCGCCTGGCGCACCGCGCGCCGCGAGACGCGCCTGGCCACCGCGCATGGCTGAGCCTGTTCCAAAACCGGACAACGTGCTGGTCATCGGCGGCGGCTGGGCCGGTCTGTCTGCCGCGGTCGAACTCACCCACAATGGTATTCCGGTCACGTTGTTGGAAGCGGCGCGTCAACTCGGCGGCCGTGCACGTTGTATCGCGTTCGGCGATCAGCGCATCGACAACGGCCAGCATCTGATGATCGGCGCCTATCAGGCCATGCTGAATCTGATGATTACCGTCGGCGTCGATCCGGTCACGGCGTTTCTGCGCCAGCCGTTGGACTTGCACATGCGCGGGCTGCGACAACCGGAGTTGCGCATGCGCGCGCGTAAGCTGCCCGCGCCGTTGCACCTCGCGCTGGCACTGGCGACAGTGCGCGGCCTGCCGGCACGCGAACGCCTGCAACTGCTGCGTTTCAGCGTGCGCCTGTTGCGCGGCAAAATCCTGCTCGACAACGACATCACCGCGCAGGCGCTGCTGCTGGGCGAACGGCAAGGCGCGCGCGTCGTCCGCGCGCTGTGGGAACCGCTATGTCTGGCGTCCATGAACACCCCGTTGGCCGAGGCGTCGGCAAAATTGTTTCTGGAGGTGTTGCGGCGTACCTTCACCACGGAAGCCAACTATTCCGATCTGCTGATTCCCAAGGACGATCTCGGCGTGCTGTTGCCGGAACCGGCACTGGATTTCATCGAACGCGGCGGCGGGACGGTGCTGCTCAATCATCGCGTCGAACATCTGCTCATGGACGAGGACGGTTGTCGCGGTGTGACGTGGCGCGGCGGCGAACTGAACAGTCGCCGCGTGATTCTCGCCGTGCATCCGGTCATGTGCCGACGCCTGTTGGCGCCGCATCCGGCACTGGCCGGGATCGCCGCCGAACTGGCGCATCTGCGTCAGGAGCCGATTACCACGGTGTATCTGCGCTATGCGGAGCACGTCGCCCTCGACAGTGCCTTGCAGGGTTTGCAGGACGGTCTCGGCCAATGGATTTTCGATCGGCGCATCGCCGGTCATCCCGGCCTGATCGCGGTGGTCATCAGCGGCCGCGGCGAGCATCTCGGCATGGACAACGCGGTGCTGGGCGAAAAGGTCGGCGCCGAACTGGCCAAACTGCACCTCGACTGGCCGGCACCGCTGGCCATCCGCGTGATCCGCGAAAAGCGCGCCACCTTCGCCGCGACCGTCGATGTGGATCGTCACCGTCCGGCGGCACCGACACCGGTCGCCGGCCTCTGGCTGGCCGGCGATTTCACCGCCACCGGCCTGCCGGCCACGCTGGAAAGCGCCGTGCTCAGCGGCCAGCGCGCCGCACAGGCGATGCTGGGCGACGCCGCCGTCGAGCTCTAACAGGCTGTTAAGCCGAACACTTCGCTCAACTTTATTCCGTAAACGCCGACACATGCCTAGATAAAGGTAGGTCTACTTGGCCTATCCTGCCTGACTTCGCATGGTCGCTTTATGGAAAAAATGATCGATATTCACCAACTCAGACCCGGGATGTATGTCTCCCGGCTGGACCGGCCGTGGCTGGAAACGCCGTTTCTGTTTCAGGGCTTTCTGATTCAGGATCAACACGACATCGCCGAGCTGCAACGCCACTGCCAGTTTGTGTATATCGATATCGAGAAGGGTGAACCCGCCACCCAATATCTCCATTTAAAACCCACGCAGCCGCAACACGCCGAAGCCGATCTGAAACGCATCTGCCGTAGCGCGTCCGGCAAACCCGTGTACCCGGACACCGTCAGCGTCGAGGATGAACTGGCGCCGGCGCGCGACAGTCATCATGTCGCCTGCGAGCGCATCAGCAACATCCTCGACGACGTGCGCAACGGCCGCAAACTCAACGTCGCCGCCGCCGAACAAGCCGTCAACAGCATGATCGAAAGCATTCTGCGCAATCCGGATGCCTACCTGTGGCTGACCAAACTCAAGAACAAGGATTCCTACACCTACGCGCACTCCATCGACGCCTGCGCGCTGGCCATCACCTTCGGCCGGCATCTGGGATTACCGCGTCCGGAACTCGAACAGGTCGCCGTCGGCACTCTGCTGTTCGACATCGGCAAGATGAAATTACCGGAGGCATTGCTGGACAAACCGGGGCGGCTCACCGAGGAAGAGTTCGCGTTGGTGCAGGAACATGTCGCGCACAGCGTGCATCTGATGACCGATACCAAGGGCATCAGTCCAACCTCCATCGAGGTCGCCTACAGTCATCACGAACGGCATAACGGCCACGGTTATCCGCGCGGATTGAGCTCGGAGCAGACCTCGGTGTACGGCAAGATCGCCGCCATCGTCGATTGCTACGATGCCATCACCAGCGACCGGCCTTACTCCGTCGCCGTGTCGCCGCACGAGGCGATCCGCAATTTGTACGAATGGCGCAATGTGGATTTCCAGGAGGAACTGGTCGAACAGTTCATCCAATGTCTCGGCGTCTATCCGACCGGCACGCTGGTGGAACTCAACACTGGGCAGGTCGGCATCGTGCTGTCGCAGAATCGCGTGCGCCGCTTGCGCCCCAAGGTGATGCTGGTACTCAACGCCGACAAGCATCTGTACAACATCGCACCGACCGTCGATCTGATGGTCGAGGCCGTCGACCGCCAGGGTCAAATGCTGGAAATCGCCCGCTCCCTCGATCCCGGCAGCTACGGCATCGATCCCACCGCGTATTTCCTGTAAGGCCCGCACATGGCAATGGACCGCGACCCGCTGACCGGACTGCCTGATCGCCACACGTTCTTCCGCCGTCTGGAAAGCCAGATCAAGTGCTGCGGTCAGTTCGGCGATCTCATGGGCGTGGTGCTGGTCAATCTACGGCATTTCCGCGATATCAATCGCGAGTATGGTTATCAGGTCGGCGACGCACTGCTGATGGAAGCCGCCAACCGCATCCGCGAGGCCTTACGCCAATCCGACACCGTGGCCCGGCTCGGTGCCGACGAGTTCGTTCTGTTGCTGCCCGGCATGGTCAATCCCGGCCATGCGCAACTCGCCGCGCATAAGATCGAACGCGCCTTGAGCGAACCGTTTCTGCTCGACGGGCTGCGCCTGCGGCTGCGCAGTTATGCCGGCATCGCCTTGTTTCCGCAGCACGCGGCCAATGCACAACAACTCATGCAAGCCGCCGACCGCGCGCTGATCGAGGCACGCGAGACCGCCACCAGTTGCGAGTTTTTCGGCGATCATCTGGATGCCGCCAAGCCCAGTCTACTGGCGCTGGAAAATGATCTGCAGGACGCCATCGAATGCAACGATCTGCGCCTGTATCTGCAACCGCAGATCGATCTGGAACGCAGCCGCGTCGCCGGTTTCGAGTGCCTGTCGCGTTGGTTCCATGCAGAGCGCGGCGAGATCCCGCCCGATCAATTCATCGCCCTGGCCGAACAGACCGGACAGATCGAGGCGCTGACGCTGTGGTCGCTCAAGGCAGCCCTGCACCATTTGAAAATGCTGCAACACCTGCAACCGCAACTGACCATGTCCGTGAATCTATCTGCCGGTATCCTGCATCACCCGGATATCGTCGATCTGGTGCAGCAGGCGCTGGCGGTCTGGAATACCGCACCGGGCAGCTTGATTTTGGAAGTCACCGAAAGTGCCATGATGCAACAGCCGGATCGGGGCCTGGAGGTGCTGCACCGTCTACAGGCTCTGGGCGTGGGCATCTCCATCGACGACTTCGGCACCGGCTATTCCTCGCTGGCGTATCTCAAACGCCTGCCGGTGCACGAACTCAAGATCGACAAATCCTTCGTCGCCGACCTGGACCGTTCCGAGGAAGACGAACGCATCGTGCGCACCATCATTTCGCTGGCGCACAACTTCGGTATGCGGGTCGTCGCCGAAGGCGTGCAGAACCAGGGCATACTGGAACGACTTGCCGATCTGGGCTGCGATCTCGCCCAGGGCATGCACATCGCCATGGCCATGCGCGTCGACGATGCGGCGGCATGGCTGACCCATCCGGGCGAGCAAGCGGGCCTTGCCAGCGTCGCGCCGGACAGCGCACGCCGCTTCTGAACCACCGTCGTCCGTGCGGGTTCCGGCGCATGCCGTTTCCCGTATAATGCCGGCTCCCCAATCCAGCACAGTCGAGCATTCCGAACGGCATGAGCATCTATACCCCTCCCGCTGATCTGCTGGCGAATCGCGTCATCCTCGTCACCGGCGCCGGTGACGGCATCGGTCGCGCGGTGGCGCGAACCTGCGCGGCGCATGGCGCCACGGTGATTCTGCTCGGCCGCACCATCGGCAAGCTTGAACGCGTCTACGATGAAATCGAGCAAGCCGGCCATCCGCAGCCGGCGATCTATCCGATGAATCTGGAAGGTGCCACGCCGAAGGATTACGCCGATCTCGCCGCGACACTGGAACGGGAATTCGGCCGGCTCGATGGCTTGCTGCACAACGCCGCGCTGCTGGGCGGTTTGTCGCCGATGGCGCATCAGGACATCGACCTGTGGTTCAAGGTGATGCAGGTGAATCTCAATGCGCCGTTCCTGCTCACCCGCGCCTGCCTCGGGCTGCTGATGCAGGCGCCGGATGCGTCGATCGTGTTTACGTCGGATCGGGTCGGCCGGCACGGTCGCGCCTATTGGGGCGCGTATGGCGTGTCCAAAGCCGGCATCGAAGGGATGAGTCAAATTCTGGCGCAGGAACTGGAGACCAACACCCGGGTGCGCGTGAACAGTCTCGATCCCGGCGCGGTGCGTACCCGCCTGCGTACCCTCGCCTACCCCGGCGAGAACGCCCTGGCGAATCCGGAGCCCGAGACTATCATGCCCGTCTATCTCTATCTTCTGGGGCCGGACAGTCGGGGCATTACCGGTCGGCAATTCGATGCGCAGACGTTCGACTGGCCGGCGTCGCTACCGCACTATTGAAACTTACATAATCGCCTGACATTACCGCCCTGATGTGGCGAGATCTTCTCCATGGATGTCGGCCGCAGGGATGCGGCCGTCAAGCCTACGGGGATGTATTCACGGCGTTCCATGGAGAATATCTCGCCACATCAGGGCCTACCGCATCACCTGTCACCTGATTGTGTAAGTCTCAATAAATCACTGCATGATATCCACAGATACACCGCGCGCGCGTAGGGCATCGGCGCGGGTCTGAATATAGCGCTGAAAATTCGGCTGCTCTTTGTAGGCGCCCGTGGCGACATAGTCCAAGGCCGACTGCATATGAAACGCCTTCAGATAGGCCTCGGCGCGAAATGCCTCGTGACCGCCCGCATCGAACATCACCAAGGTCGGGGCGTATTGGACATTCAATGCACGCGCCCACTGCGCGGCCGTCGTGGTCTGATCGTCCGGCGTAGTCAGCGGCGTCTTGGACCACATATCCACTAACACCACATCGAATTTGGCCAGCAGCGCCTGACTCTCCGGACGTTTAAGGATGTCCAGATGCAGTTCGTCGCAGGCATCGCAATCGACCTGCTCGAAAAACACCGCCAGCGGCCGCCCGCCGGTGCGTTTATTCAGACGGTAGGGCGCCTGAAGATAACCTGCATCCTGACGCAGCTTGCCTTGAGCGGCGACCGGTGCCTGGCGTTGCAGGTAATCGCGAAAACTCTGTCGGGCACTCGCTGTCGGCGAATGGGCATAGTCCAGTGCGGCTCTGAAGCGATGCGGCGGATAGTAGCCGTTCAAGCGCAACACCACCGCGCCGGTCTCGTCGAGAAACAGCAAGGTCGGCGTGAACATCACTTTCAGTTGGCTGGCGAATTGTTTTTCGATCTGCGGCTGGCCGTGCAGGTCGACGATTTCGCGGTCGCCCCAGATGTTGAGGGCGATCACCTCGAAGCCGGCGCGGGTCTTGGCCTCGATGTCGCGCAGGGCAAAATTGGTCTCCAACAGTTTCTGGCAATACGGACAGCCATCCTGATAGAAATACAGCAGCACGCGCTTGCCCGCCGCGCGCGCCTCGGCGATATCCTCGCGCACGTCCAGGAACGAGTTTTTGAACCAGGCCGGCTGCTCGTGGTAGCCGGGGTTGACCATGCCGGGTTCAAGACCGGGGTTGGCCGCGGCCGTCTCGGCAGCTCCCGCCCACAGCGGCAATGCCAGCAGCACAACCGCCATCATCCAGATAGTCTCCCGTGTACTCTCCCAGATACTTTCCCGGATACTCTCCACGAAGCTGCATTTCATCGGCATAACCTCCGCCCCCCGTCTCTTGGGCATGCTCGCACCCCCTCCCCGACCGGGCAAGCCCGGCCAAACATCTCCGCCCAGGCGGCCGTCGGATTCCCGTCGCCGGCATACGCGGCAACGGTAAGCCGCCCTTGTGCGCGTCAATCTTATGGCTTAACCTCTTTGGCAGCCGAGCAACAAGCCGATATCTTATTGTTCTAATGCGTTTTATTTTATAAACATACATTTTGGCATAGAACTCGCAGAACATTTCACACAAATTCGCAGTAACCCTGCTAATAACCCAGTGGGACAGGCCATGCAAAGCTACGCCGAAAATCTGAGTCTGGTGAGAACCGATCCGCTGAACACCGGCGCGTTTCGTCGCTCCGACGATCTCGCCGACCGTCTGCTGCGTGTGACTCAATCCCTGCAAACGACGCTGGACATCCCTGCCCTGCTGGAGATTTTCTATCTCCAAAGCAACGCCAATGTCCCGCTCGATGGGCTGGAATACGTCAACGAACCTTTAAGTTTCGACTACCGAATTGGCAACCGCAGCCGGCATACCTGCACCTACAATTTGCGCCTCGGCGACATCGACATGGGTGGCCTGTTGTTCCGCCGGCGCAGCAAATTCACCGAGAGCGAAACCATCGTTCTGGAAAAACTCTTGTGTTGCCTGCTCTATCCGTTGCGCAACACGCTCATGTATCGCGATGCCCTGGAGCTCGCGCAGAAGGACGCCCTGACTGGCATCTGCAATCGCGCCGCGTTGGACGAATCGCTGCGCGCGGAAGTCAATCTGGCCGGGCGTCACCGCACCCCGTTGTCGGTCGTGGTGTTCGATATCGACCACTTCAAAGCCATCAACGACCGCTATGGTCACAGCCAGGGCGACAACGCCATTAAAGCGCTGGTGGAATGCGCCCAGCACTGCGCACGCAGCACCGATATGCTGTTCCGCTATGGCGGCGAAGAATTCGTCATGCTCCTGCGTAATACCACGCTCAGCGGCGCCCGGCTGTTGGCCGATCGCATCCGCCGCAAAGTGGAAAAATTGGAATGTCTGGGTAAACGCAAGCCGATCACCATGACCGTCAGTGCCGGTGTGGCGACGCTGGAAGGCGGCGAGTCCGCACAGAAACTGTTCGAACGCGCCGATGCTGCGCTGTATGCCGCCAAGAACGGCGGCCGTAATCGGGTGTGCGTGGACGAAGCTTAACGCTTACTCGGACACTGCCTGCGCAAGACACACTCGCTACAACGCGGCCGCACCCGGCAGATATCCTTGGCATGCGCGACAATCAGCGCATGGTATTCGTTGAATAATGCTGCATCCGCACCGAGCGCTTGTTCAAAAGCCTGGCGTAACGTCTCGTAACCCTCATCCCCTTCGACCAGACCGAAACGCGCGAACAACCGGCGCGTATACGCATCGATGACGAACACCGGACGCTCGAAGGCATAGAGCAAAATATCGTCGGCCGTTTCCGGACCGATACCGTTCACGGCCAGCAATGCGTGGCGCAATCTCTGCGTATCCCAACGCGCCAGACGGCGATATTCTCCCGCTTCGACATACCAACGGCAGAAATTCCGCAGCCGCTTCGCCTTGATGTTGAAATAGCCCGAGGGCCGCAGCCAGTCGGCGAGTTGAGTTTCCTCGACGGTCAGGATACGCGCCGGATTCAACGCATCGGCGTTGATCAGATTGACGATGGCCCGCTCGACATTGATCCAGGCGGTGTTCTGGGTCAGCACCGCACCGACCATAATTTCGAAGGGCGTCTCGCCCGGCCACCAGTCTTGAGGACCGTAGCTATCGAGCAGTCGTTGGAACACGCTGCGCAATTTACGTGGTGGGAGATGGAGCGTTGTCACGCGGAAATCTCAGGTCGATACTCGTGTAGGGCGCTGTTTTCTCCACCCATCTTTATGTGGCGCGTGGCGCGCTGGGCTGCCGGCGGGTCGATCCCTTTCGCCTCCGAGCTGCGCTAGTCGGCTTCAGGGATCGACCCG
>JACREG010000121.1 GCA_016218375.1 Gammaproteobacteria bacterium | reverse complement strand
GGCCTCGTCGAGCACCAGAGCGGAGAGCTTGTCCAACTTCAGCGTGCCGCGACGCAGATGATCCTGGATGCGCCCGGGCGTGCCGACCACGACGTGCACGCCGCGCTTCAACGGCCGCAACTGCACCTCCATGCTCTGACCGCCGTACACCGGCAGCACATGAAAGCCTTTCAGATGCCGCGCATAGGTCTGCATCGCTTCGGCGACTTGGATGGCCAGTTCACGGGTCGGTGCGAGCACCAATATTTGCGGTTGCAGCAGCGACAGATCCAAGCGGCTCAGCAGCGGCAGCGCGAAGGCGGCGGTCTTGCCGGTGCCGGTCTGCGCCTGGCCGAGCAGATCGCGGCCTTCCAGCAAGGGCGGAATGGCCGCGGCCTGGATGGGCGAGGGGGCTTCGTAACCCACCTCGTCGATGACCTTGAGGATGGGCGCGGCGAGCGCCAATTGCGCGAACTGGGTAATCTGATCGTCGGACATGCGGGAACCTGTTTAGTGCGGGAGGACGTGCGAGTGAGCTATCTATGGGGCGACAGTATACGTCATTCCGGCACTTCCCGGGCGGGGCCGAGGAAAAAAGCCGGGCCAAAGTCAGAACTGTCTGCTACAATGCCGCGCATTCCGGCGCACTTCGGTCTGCGCCGTACTTCGCGGTCGCCTCCCCGGCACACCTCGATCTCATTCACCTTATGTGAATTCTGCCTAGACCGATCCAGGGCATTCCCCCGGGTAGGCATTCCAGGAGCATTATCCAAGATGTTATTTTCCGAGCTCGGCCTAGCGGCCGAATTACTCCGTGCTGTGTCCGAAGAAGGCTACAGCGAACCCACGCCCGTGCAGTGTCAGGCCATCCCGGTGATTCTCGACGGCCGCGACGTGCTCGCCGGCGCGCAGACCGGCACCGGCAAAACCGCCGGTTTCACCCTGCCGTTACTGCATCGTCTGCATGCGAAGCGCCCCGAGGGCGCCCGTCGCCCGGTGCGCGCGCTGATCCTCACGCCGACGCGCGAACTCGCTGCGCAGGTCGCCGAGAGCGTCGGCACCTACGGTAAATACCTGCCGCTCAAATCCGCCGTGGTCTTCGGTGGTGTCAGCATCAACCCGCAGATTTCCCAATTGCGCCGCGGCGTCGACATTCTGATCGCCACGCCCGGCCGCCTGCTTGATCACATCGGCCAGAAGACCGTCGACCTCTCGCACCTGGAAATCCTCGTGCTCGACGAGGCCGACCGCATGCTCGACATGGGCTTCATCCGCGACATCCGCAAAATCATCGCGCTGCTGCCGCCGATCAGTCGCGACGACCGCGAGGGTCGCCAAAACCTGTTGTTCTCCGCGACCTTCTCCGACGAGATCCGCCAGCTCGCCGGTGGTCTGCTGCACAACCCGGCGCACATCGATGTCGCGCGCCGCAACACCACCGTGGAGACCGTCGCGCAAGTGGTGCATCCGGTCGACCGCGCGCGTAAACGCGAACTGCTGTCGCATCTGATCGGCACGCAGAACTGGCGTCAGGTGCTGGTCTTCGCCCGCACCAAGCACGGCGCCAACAAACTCGCCGAGCAGTTGGAGCACGACGGCATCAAGGCCACGGCCATTCACGGCAACAAGAGTCAGGGCGCGCGCACCAAGGCGCTGGCGGATTTCAAGAACGGCTCGGTGCGCGTGTTGGTCGCGACCGACATCGCCGCGCGCGGCCTGGACATCGACCAGTTGCCGCATGTGGTGAACTTCGAACTGCCCAACGTGGCGGAAGATTATGTGCATCGCATCGGCCGCACCGGTCGCGCCGGCAATGTCGGCGAAGCAATCTCGCTGGTGTGCGTCGACGAACGCGATTTCCTCCGCGACATCGAACGCCTCATCAAGCGCGAGATTCCGAAAGTCGTGATCGACGGCTTCGCACCGGACCCGAACATCAAGGCCGAACCGGTGTTCAAGCAGCGCCAGGGACGCCCGCAGCGTTCGCAGAGTCAACCGCGTTCCGGCGATAACGCCAATCGCGGCAAACGTCCGCAAGTGCATGGCCACGGTCACGCCCATGGCAAGACCAGCAACGGCAACAGCAACGGCAATCACGCCGAACAGAAGGCGCCGGCGAAACACGGCCATCAAAAACCGCGCAGCGGCAATGTCGCGCAACCCAGCCGACCCAGTGGCGAGCAACGCAACCGCCCGTATCACGGCCGTCCGGGACAACGTCCGGCACAAAATCGTTCAGGGACGTAAGCGCGACGGGCAGTGAAATTTGCGCGGTACTTTCAGGTATATCTAAAGTAAACGTAGCCCGGGTTGAGCCATACTCAATCCGGGCTACGTCCGTTTCGGCCTACGCTCAGAAATCCGCCCGATACCCCACATAGACGAAGTAGGACTTCGTGTCCTCGGTGGCGTCGCTCAACTGACGGGCGGACCATTCGCCGCCGGTTTCCAGTTCGAAGCGGTAGCGTTTGCGCCAGAGATAATCCACCAGAATCGACGGCGCGTAGATCCATTGATCGGTGTCGCCAGGTTTGTTGACGCGGTAGTCGACGCGCATGCGCGGGTTCACGCGCCAGGCGGTGTTGATCGGATAACGCTCGTTGAGGGTCAGCGAGGTGGTATCCGAAGTACTGGCATCGGAGTAGCGCAGGCCGAGCAGGGTGATGTCGCCCTCCTTGAGCAGGTTGCTGCCGATCAATTGCGCGTTGTAGTAATACTCGTCGCCGGTGCTGGGCATGGCCTCGACGCCGCCCGAGGCCGGCGTGCTGCCCAACTCCGACAGTGTGACATCGCCGGTGAGCTGGAAGCTGTCGTTGAGCTGCTTGGTCGCACCCACGGTGTAGGAATGACTGCTGGCGGTGCGATCCTCGGCGAGTTGGCGGATGGTATCCACGCTGAAGCGCTGACGCAGTGCGTCGATGCTGTCCACGCCCTGGCCCTGAATGGCGTTGTACGTGGTCAGGATCGGGCTTTCACGGATATCGACGGTCGCGTTCAGCGTGATTTGCTTCGGCAGGTTCCAGTTACCGAGCAGCAGCAGGGTGTTGAGCTGCGAATACGAAACATCGTAGTCGACATAGCTCAACAGGGATTTGACCGGGTCGAAATAGCGCGCCTCGCCACCGACGCTGCGGCGGTCGAGAATGCTGTCGACCTGCTGCTCAATGATGAAAGCGACGAAATCCCAGGCATTGGCATACGTGCCGAAGTCGGCGCTGACGCCGTAAAAATAACGATCGGTCTTGAGATTGTTTTTGGAGGAATCGACCGGATAACCGCTCACGGCGTTGAGCTTGACGGTCGGCTTGAACTGATAACTCAACAACGCGCCGTCGAAGCGGCCGAGCACGCCGCCGGTGCTGCGGGTCTGGCGGCCGACGCGCGCGCCGACATCGTGTTTGCTGTCCTGAAAATCGGCATACAGACTGCTCACGCGGCTGATGTCGCCCTGACCCTCGCCCGCGTCGAGAAAGTCGTATTCATAGCCGCCGGTGAAGCGCGTCTGCACCGCCAGCGGGCCGCGCCGCCGCGCATTGAAATCCAGATCGTTGGACAGCGAAGACAGGTTCACGCGGGTTTCCGAGGTGCGCGTGTTGGTCACGTTCTCCTCTTCGACGATGTGGCTGGTATCGCGGCGATAGAACTGCGAGAAGTTGCCGGAATATTCCCAGGCCGATTCCTCGGCGCCGGCTTCCGCACCGGCCTCGCGCAATTTCCCCTGAGGCGCCTGCCGCGCCGTCACCAGACCGGACAAGCGTTGACGCACCCGCTCCGCGCTGTCGCCCTCGGGATAACGTTGCAGATAGCGCTCATATTCCATCTTGGCGTGCGCGGCCTGACCGTTGCGTTCGCGCGCCAGTCCGAGGAATTCCAGGGCGTCTTGATGCTTGCCGGTATCCTGATGTTGCAGAATCTTGGTGTAGATCTGGATGGCCTGCGGATAATTGCCCGCGGCCATGGCCTGACGTGCCTCTTCTATCAGCGCATCCAAACGTTCGGCGGGTAATGCCGGCAGGGTCGGGATGATATCGGCTTGCGGTTTGGAAATGCCCGGCGTGGGTTCCGCCGTCGGCGCGCCCGGCGCGTGCGCGGGCAGTTCCGCCTTGGGCAACAGAATGCTCAGACTGCGCGCGTCGGGACTGGGCTGCACCTCGAAGTCGATAGCCTTGCGGAAATACACGCCGATCTGGACGCTCTGATTGGTGCCGCCTTCATAGCGCATCTGCTGCAAGGGCACGCCCGGTGTCGCTTGCCAGTTCAGCGTTTCCGGATGCGTGAAGTCGATGTCGGCGGTTTGCGAATTCACCAAGGGGCGCAATTGCACAACGATCTTGTCGCCGTGCGTGCTTGGCGCGTGGCTGATGTATTGCAGTGGTACATTGAAGTTGATTGTTATCCGCGGCCGTTCGCCGGAGGTATCGATCTCGACTTGATCGACGATGCGCGTGTCTGCTGCCCAGGCTGGCAGCAGACAAGCAACTGTCAGCAGGAACACTAATCGTTGTATCCACCCGCGAACACTCGGCCCGGCGAATTTATTGTTGGACATGCTGTATATCTCCCTCGTTGGTGCCTATGTTCGATTCGGTTTACCGGTCCCAGGTCCGGGTGGAATGACACGTTCCGCAATCGGCAGTGGTGGCCGGGTGTTCGCGCGGCTTGCCTTCGGCGAGGGTGCCGTTGTGGCAATACACGCAGTTGCCGAGCACGTCGTTATGATCGACGCGTCGGACCGGAACCCAGGCCGTGGTACGGTGACAATCCACGCACAGGTTGTTGGTGCTCGGATGCCGCACCGGCTTGCCTTCGGCGGTGGTGCCGTTGTGGCAGGTCACGCAGTTGGTGCTGGCGGTGGCGTGATCGAACGTGGCCGGCAGCCAGGCGCGGGTGCTGTGGCAGGAATCGCACTGCGCCGTGGTCGGCACATGGTTGACCGGCTTGCCGGGCGCGCGCGTCCCGTTGTGGCACGTGCTGCAAGTGCCGGGCGAGACACCGGCGTGATCGAATACCGCCGGCGACCAGGCGACTGTGGTATGGCAATCGTCGCAGAGGTTGTTGGTCGGTAGGTGGTTGGCCATCTTGCCCGGCGCGGTGGTGCCGTTGTGACAGCTATAGCAGGTGCCGAGCACGGCGGTGTGGTCGACGCGCGCGACCGGACTCCAACTCGTGGTGCGGTGGCAATCCACGCACAGATTGGTGGTCGACATATGCCGTGCGTTCTTGCCCGGCGCCGTGGTGCCGTTGTGGCAACTCGCGCAATTGGTGCTGGCATTGCGATGATCGAACGTGGCGGATGCCCAATTGCTGGTGATATGACAATCGTCGCAGGTGTTGCCGCTGGCGATGTGATTGGCCGGCTTGCCCGGCGCGGTGGTGCCGTTATGACAGCTCGAACAGGTGCCGAGCACTGCCGCGTGATCGACGCGCGTGACCGGCGACCACGCACTGGTGCGATGACAATCGGCGCAGACATTGGTGGAGGCGATATGCCGTGCCGGTTTGCCGGGGGCCGTGCGGCCGTTGTGGCAACTCGCGCAATTGGTGCTGGCGTTGCGATGATCGAACGTGGCGGATGCCCAATTGCCGGTGGTGTGGCAATCGTCGCAGGTGTTGCCGCTGGCTATGTGATTGGTCGGTTTGCCCGGTGCGGTGGTGCCGTTGTGACAGCTCGAACAGGTGCCCATCACCGCCGCGTGATCGACCCGCGTGACCGGCGACCAACCGCTGGTGCGATGACAATCGGCGCAGGCATTGGTGGAGGCGATATGCCGCGCCGGTTTGCCGGGGGCCGAACGGCCGTTGTGGCAGCTTGCGCAGTTGGTGGTGCCGCTGGGATGCGTGAACACGGCGATATTCCAATTGCCGGTAGTGTGGCAGTCCCCGCAGGCGTTGCCGCTGGCGATGTGATTGGCCGGCTTGCCCGGCGCGGCGCTGCCGTTGTGACAACTCGAACAGGTGCCGACCACGGCGCTGTGATTGACGCGCGTGACCGGACTCCAGCCGCCGGTGCGATGGCAGTCGGCGCAAGCATTGGTGGAGGCGATATGCCGCGCCGGTTTGCCGGGGGCCGAACGGCCGTTATGACAGCTTGCGCAGTTGCTGCCGCCGCTGGGATGCGTGAACACCGCGTTGGACCAATTGCCGGTGGTGTGACAATCCTCGCAGGCGTTGCCGCTGGCGATGTGTTTGGCCGGCTTTCCGGGCGCGGCGCTGCCGTTGTGACAACTCGAACAGGTACCGACCACGGCACTGTGATCGACGCGCGTGACCGGCGACCAGCCGCCGATGCGGTGACAGCTCTCGCAGCGGTTGCTGCTCTGGATGTGTCCGGACGGTTTGCCGGCGGCCTTGGAACCGTTATGACAGCTCGCGCAATTGCCGCTGACGCCGTTGTGATCGAAGCGCGCCGCTGACCAGGTGTTGGTGTTGTGGCAGGTTTCGCAGGTGTTGCCACTGGCGATGTGATTGGCCGGCTTGCCGGTGGCGGTGGTGCCATTGTGGCAGCTTGAACAGTTGCCGCCGACGCTGCTGTGATCGAACTGCGCCGACGACCAGCTCGCGGTGGTATGGCAGGTCTCGCAAGTGTTTCCGCTGGCGATGTGGCTGGGCGATTTTCCTGGGGCAATGCTGCCGTTGTGACAACTGCTGCACGCGCCCATGACGGCCGAGTGATCGATGCGCGCGACCTGACTCCAACTCAGTGTGGTATGGCAACTCTCGCAACTGTCCAGCACCGGCATGTGTCGCGACGGCTTGATGGTGGCGGTCACTTGGCTGCCGCTGCTGTGACAACTGCTGCAGCGAGTCGGCGTGCCCTTGAAGTTCGCATTCAAATGGCAACTCTCGCAGTCGGTGCGCTGATGGGCGCCGGTCAGCGGGAATCCGGTCGAGAAGTGATCGAACTTTTTCTGCACCGCCGCGTGCGCGGGAAGCCCACAGAGCAGACACAGCAGGGCGATCAGCAGCAGGCCGGACTGGCGGAGCATACGCAGCGGATTCATGGTTGCACCCTCACGTTTTCGAACGATTCCTGATCGTGGCAGCGCTCGCATTGCCTGCCGAAACGACCACGGTGTTTGTCGTCGGCCGCATGGCAGGCGACACATAGTTGCGACTGATCGATCTCCTGACCCTGCACCGGATCGCGGTGGCAGGCCTCGCAGATCAGGCCGCGATGGGCGCCTTCGAGGCGGAAGTCGGTGGCCTGGTCGTGATCGAATTGCCAGAACGCCCAGCCGTTCGGGTTATGGCAGCGCGCGCAGTCGTCGCCGAGCGCTTGCTTGTGCACGTCGTCCTGGCCGTGGCAGTCGTTGCAGCGCGTGGCGACATCCTGGAAGGTCGCGGAGGCGTGGCATTCCTCGCAGGGCGCGGTGGCATGCAGACCGATCAGCGGGAAGTGCGTCAGGTCGTGATCGAACACCACCTGATCGCCCCAACCCGTCTCGCGATGGCAACGGGCACAGTCCTCGCCCTGTTTGCCGCGATGCACATCGTCGGTGCGATGACAGTCGATGCAGCCGGTCTCCAGTTTGTCCGTGAGATTGCCGCGGTGGCAGGTGTTGCACAGAACCTCCTTGTGCTTGCCGCGCAGCGGGAAATCGGTCTTGCGGTCGTGATCGAAACGGCTGTCGGTCCAGGTCTGTTCGGCATGGCAGCTTTCGCAGCGCGTGCCGTTGCGTCCATGATGCGTATCGTCGGCGCGGTGACAGGCGACACAGTCGGTCGAAAGCTTCTTATCGCGCAGGCCGCCGGTGTGGCAGGCCTCGCAGTCGATCTTCGCGTGCCGGCCGCGCAGCGGGAAATCGGTGTCTTTGGTATGGTCGAAGCGCGCCTTGTCCCAGCGTTGTTCGTCGTGGCAGTCGGCGCATTTCACGCCATTGCGACCGCCGTGCACGTCGTTCAGCGCGTGGCAGGCATTGCAATCGGATGGCGTGTTCTCGTAGCGCTGATTGGGATGACAGGCGCTGCACATGACCTCGCGGTGCGCGCCCTTGAGGGTGAAATCGGTCTTGGCGTGGTCGAACCGGGTGTCCTTCCAGGTCTTCTCGGTATGGCAATCGGCACATTGCTTGCCCAGGCGCTGCTTGTGCGGGTCGTCCTCGCGATGACACTCGATGCACGTCGACGCGGCGGCGCGGAAGGGTTTGTCCTGCGCATGGCAACTGCTGCAACTCAAACTGCCGTGCGCGCCCTTGAGCGCAAAGTCCGTCATCCGGTGATCGAAGCTGTCGCGATTCAATTTCACGATATCCGCGCCCCGGCCTTTGTGATCGGTGTGGCAGCTTTTGCATGCCTGCCCGGCCAGATCCGGCGCGCGGCCGTGGAAACCGTGTTTCGTCTCCAGATCATTGCGCACGTCTTTATGACATTCGAGACACAATTGATTCTGCTCGGTCTTGCTGAAACGTTCATGGCAACTGGCGCACTCGGCCTCGACCTTGGCATGTCCGGCGATGACCTCGCCGGGCATAATCAACGTCTCGATCTTCGCCGCCTGCGCGGTGAATACGGCCAAGAGCATCAGTAATCCCCCCGTGAAAATGCCTGTCCACACCCCGGTGCATCCGCGCACGCCGTCTTCCTCTCAGTACACATGCACGGCGAATACATGCACGATCCCCGACAGCACCAGCATCAGGAACAATGGAAAGTGCAGAATGTGCCAGGCGGAAAAAAGCTTCTCGTAGAAACTGAACCCGGCGACTTGGCGCACACTCTCCAAACGCGCGTTGACATGTCGGTTCAGAGAACGGCGTAGCGTGCGCAATTCGGCAGGCGTCTGCGTCCCGGCCTGGCTGCGGATTTCCTCGCGGATGAAACGACGCAAGGCCGCGCGGGTGCGCCACAGCCGGAAACCCAGCGTGAGTTTGCGGGCAACGCGCGTCGACAACTGCGCGCCTTCGCACAAGGTCTGCTTTTCGAAGACATCCAGCCGCTCCAACAATTGCGGCGCGGAGGCGACGCGCTCGGCGAGCTCCTGTTTGAGCGTCTGCGCATCGCGCCGCAGTTCCTCCAGGCTCGCCTTGCTGCCGTACAGCCCCTTATGAATGCGCATATACAGATAGCGCCCGATCAGTCCGCTGCCGGCAACGGTCAGCATACAAAACAGGGCGACATTGCTGTTGAGCGAACCGAGCCGGAAATCGCAGTGATACAGAATGCACAACGGGCCCAGCACACCGAAGCTCATGTGCAGGCGGAACCACAGCTTGACCGGGCCGACGTGGCGCATGAGACGCAGCTTCTTGCGCAGCGGATAGAGCAGCAGGAGCAGCATCATGCTGCCGCCGGCGATGCCCAGCGCATAACCCAGCCCCGACTCGGCGGTCAGATATTGTTCGCCACGACTTGTCCAACCCAGATACAGCAACACCGAGACCACCAGATAGGACAGCAACACGCCCAGCCGCAGAATGCGCGGCTGATACTGTTCGATCAGACTCGCGACCGGCGCGCGCGCGGTGGCCTGCGCCGGGCTTGTGTTCATTTGGGCATTCATAGTGGCAGTGGCATGCATGGCATAACCTCGTCAAGAACCCACACGGTCGATCGTCAACCGTACCGGCGCCGCATCGTGCGTCGACACCGGGCCCGAATCGCCGCGCGGTTCGCCCGGTTGCTGCGTAACCGTGCCGCTGCGCGAGACGCGCGCGCCGAGCATCACCTGCTCGAAGCCGGACAGCTTGAGCTGCGGTTGCATGGCCAGGCTGTCGTCGAGAACGAATTCGTAGGGCAGGTCGCGCACCTGTTTGCGCAACACCGCCAGCGGCATCGGCGGGCC
>JACREG010000119.1 GCA_016218375.1 Gammaproteobacteria bacterium | reverse complement strand
GCGGGACAGATTTGAAATCTGTCCCGCCGCACGATTACCGCCGTGCGTGCCGATCCAGCCAGCGATCCACCGCGCCCCAGAAACGTTCCGCGACGTGCGAGACCCACGAACGCCGGCCCCAGGTTTGGGCGTGGTATTCGTGACTCGCGGCGAAATCCGCCGTGAACATCTCCACCGTCGCGGCAGCGAAGTCCGGTGCGTCGATCTCCTGATTGGCCTCCAGATTCCAGCGCAGATTCCATCGATCCAGATTGCTGGAGCCGACCGCGACCCAGTCGTCGATCAACGCCACCTTCGCATGCTGGAAGCGTGGCTGATATTCATAGATACGTACGCCGGCGAGCAGCAGCCGCCGATAGAAACGCCGGCCCGCGTGGCGTACCGCCGGATGATCGGTGTGCGGGCCGGGTAGCAACAGACGCACATCCACGCCGCGCCGCGCCGCGCGCGCCAGACGCCGCCGCAGTTTCCACGACGGCACGAAATAGCCCGTCGCCAGCCAGACGCGTTGCCCGGCGCGGGCGATGCGTTGTACCAGCGTGCGTTTGATGGTCGGGTGCGCATCCGTGCCGGCCAGACTGACTCGCCCCGCCTGGGTGCCCATTTTGTTGCCGGTCGCGTCGACGGCGATGGTTGGCGCCGTCGCCCAATGCGCCCAGTTGTGGGCGAATACGGCTTGCCAGTCGGCGACCAGCGGGCCTTGGATTTCCACCATTGCATCGTGCCAGTGCAGATTCGGCTGGACCTCCGCATCGAACATATCGCTAATGCCGGCGCCGCCGACGAAGGCATGGCTGTCGTCCACCACCAACAACTTGCGGTGATCGCGGAACAGATTGCGCCGCAGCGCGCCGAATTGCAGTGGGTTGTACAACACCAGTTTGATGCCGTGCGCCTGCAAGCGGTCGCGATCGACGGCGTTGAAGCCGCGGCAGCCGAAGCCGTCCAGCAGCAGGCAGACGCGCACGCCGCGGTGTGCTGCTGCTGTCAGCGCGTCGATGAAGCGTGTCGCGATCCGGCCGGATTCGATCAGATACATTTCCAACAGGATCTGCCGGCGCGCGCCCGCGATGGCATCGAGCATGGCCGGAAAAAACGTCGCGCCGTCGATCAGCAACCGGAAGCGATTGCCGTGGCGCCAGCGGAACGGGAAAGGGGGCGTGATGTCGGACACAACCTGACGCTACCCAATGCGCGCGCCATCTGCAAGTTCGGGGCAAACCCGTTATGATTCACCCGCGATCTACACCGGATAGGGCGAAGGAAACGAGCGGTGCTGTGGAAACTGCTGGAAATCTGTCTGCTGCGGGCCGGCCCGCAGGATCTGCCGGGCGCGCCGCGCTTACTCGCCCTGACGTTGAGCGGGTATTTCCTCGTCGATGTGCTGATCTCGCGTTTGAGTTTCAACCTCTCCGCCGCCATTGGGGTGAGCGCACTGGATGTGTTGCTGCTGGCGGCCTTCGCGCAACTGCTGCTGCGCGGCGTGTCCAAACCGGAGCGTTTCAATCAAACGCTGGCGGCCATGGCCGGCACCGGTCAGTTGCTCGGTCTGGTGGCGTTGCCGTTGATCCACGGCCTCTCGGTGGCGCAGGCGTCCGGCGAACCGGCGACGGCTCTCGCGATGGCCTGGCTGGCGGTGTTGGTCTGGAGTCTGCTGGTGCTTGGTCATATCCTGCGCGTGGTATTTCCTGAAGGCGGTTGAGGCGTACATGCATATTCACATTCTCGGTATCTGCGGCACGTTCATGGGCGGCATCGCCTTGTTGGCGCGCGCGGCAGGGCATACGGTGTCCGGTTCGGATACCAACGTTTATCCGCCCATGAGCACGCAGCTCGAAGCCGCGGGCATCGTGTTGCAGGAAGGTTTTCGTCCCGAACATCTGCAACCGGCGCCGGACCAAGTGGTGGTCGGCAACGCCTTGTCGCGCGGCAACGCGGCCGTCGAATATATGCTCGACCAAGGGCTCGCTTACACCTCCGGTCCACAATGGTTGGCCGAACATGTGCTCAAGGATCGCTGGGTGTTGGCGGTGGCCGGCACGCACGGCAAGACCTCGACCTCCAGCATGTTGGCGTGGATTCTCGAATACGCGGGACTCAAGCCGGGTTTTCTGATCGGCGGCGTACCGAGCAACTTCGGCGTGTCTGCGCGTTTAGGCGAGACGCCGTTCTTCGTCGTCGAGGCCGACGAATACGACACCGCATTTTTCGACAAGCGTTCCAAGTTCGTGCATTACCGACCGCGCACGGCGATCCTCAACAATCTGGAATTCGACCACGCGGATATCTTCCCCGACGTCGCCGCCATTCAACGCCAGTTTCATCATCTGGTGCGCACCATTCCGGCCAGCGGTTTGATTGTCAGCAATGCCGATGACGCGAATCTCGCCGAGGTGTTGGCTATGGGCTGCTGGACGCCGGTGGAGAACGTGACCTCGACAGCATCGACAGCACAGTGGCAGGCGCGCAAACTCAGCGCCGACGGCAGCCGTTTCGAGGTGCTGTGCGCGGGTGCGACGCAGGGTACGGTCGAGTGGACGCAGCTCGGCGATCACAACGTACACAACGCGCTTGCGGCGATGGCCGCCGCGCGCCATGCTGGCGTGCCGACCGCGCAGGCCATCGCCGCGCTCGCGGAATTTCAAGGCGTCAAACGGCGCATGGAAGTGCGCGGCGTGGTGCGCGACATCACCGTGTATGACGACTTCGCCCACCATCCGACCGCCATCGAGACCACGCTCGCCGGATTGCGCGGCAAGGTCGGCGATGCGCGCATCCTCGCCGTGCTGGAACCGCGTTCCAACACCATGCGCCTGGGCGTGCATCGCGCCGCCATCGCGCCCGCATTGGCCCAGGCCGATCATGTGTGGCTGTACGAACCGCCGGATCTCGGTTGGAACCTCGCCGATGTCGCGCAGGCTGCAACACCGCCGACCGACGTGCTCGCCAGTATCGATGCCCTGGTCGCCGCCGTCGTCGCGGAAGCACGGCCCGGCGATCACGTCATCGTCATGAGCAACGGCGGTTTCGGTGGCATTCACGCGAAGCTGCTCGCGGCGTTACAGTAGGCCATGACCATGAACACACCCAACCAACGCCCTATCGCCCTCGCTATCACCGGCGCCTCCGGCGTGCATTACGCGCTGCGTCTGCTGCAATGTCTGATCGATGCGGGCGAAGCGGTGTATCTGATGATCTCCGAGCCGGGACAGATCGTCATCGGCATGGAAACCGATCTCAAACTGCCGGGACGGCCGGCCGAGATACAGCGTTTCCTCACCGAATATTACGGCGCCGAACCCGATCAATTGCAGGTGTTCGGCAAACAGGAATGGACCGCACCGGTGGCCAGCGGCTCCGGCGTACCGCGTGCGATGGTGGTGTGCCCGTGTACTATGGGCACGCTGGCCGGCATTGCCGCCGGCACCAGCGACAACCTCATTGAACGTGCCGCCGACGTGGTGCTCAAGGAAGGCCGCAAACTCATCCTCGTCCCGCGCGAGACGCCGTTCTCGGCGATCCATTTGGAGAACATGCTCAAACTCGCGCGCATGGGCGCCGTCATGCTCGCCGCGAATCCCGGCTTCTATCACCTCCCGCAGAACATCGACGACCTGATCGACTTCATCGTCGCGCGCATCCTCGATCAACTCGACATCGCGCACGATCTGTCGGTGCGCTGGGGCGAGGCGTCGTCTTGAGGCGATTGTGAGTTCAGTCGCATAACGTAATCCTGGTCCGCAGGAATATTCCGACCGTGCAGTCTTTTGCTCTATCCAGTGGTTGATATGTTTCAATTCGAAATTAGTTCTACTGACGAATTGCGTGCGCTTGCGGGCAAGAAAGTTGGATTGGTACAGCTCATTCGGGTTGCTCAGGCTATTGAGCGCCTGCAAAAGGGCTTGGAGGCCGTGGTTCTTATGGGGAAGCCCTCGTCGGGCATTCCCAAACACGCGATCCGCTTTTATGAACAATTGAGCGACCACATCCGTTCTGCGCCAACGGATAAGATTCTGAGCGATGTCGATAAGCTGGATCAGAGCATCGCCGCTAATATCGACGCTATTCTGGATATCGCATCGCGGAGTACGGAGAGTCTGGAAGAGCGGCGTACCACATCCGCCCGCCAGGGTGAGCCGCGAAGTCTGACGAAAATGCTCGATGATTTCCGGCGGCGTGCGCAAACCGCGGTATCGCTGCGGGTGCTGTTAAAGGAAAGAGGGGTTCCCGTGCCGCCGCTGAACCTGGCCGAACTGGAACAGTTGGTTCAAGTGAATCTAAAGCGATTGGATAGTCAGGAGAAGGAATACAAGACGCGCATCGAAACGCATATCGTGGAGATGCAAAGCGACATTGCCCTGATACTTGAGAATCCGCACTATCCGGAAGCCATCCGCGCGGAATTGAAAACCATTCAGCAAGGGTTGGTCGCCGACTTGCGGCATTTGCATTCGGGGAAAGGCCTGGATCAATTGCCGTTCTCGATTGTTAAGCTTGGCGTGGACGAGTCGAGAGAACATACCGAACCCGCGACACCTTTGCCGGAGCCGCAACAGCACGATACGTCCGCGGAGAAAACAGGCGGCATGGTGGAAACCGGATTCAGCGGAGGTTTCTTCGCGAAAATTTGGGCCTGGCTGAATACGCCGCCCGAGGTGACCTGGGCGATGCTGGGTCGACAGGGTAAAGACTCCACCAAGAAATAACGGCGCCCGGTTTCGATGTGCATGTTCAAGGCTCTGCAAACAAACTCCGCACGGTCTCCGGAATCCGTCCCTTCGGCGTGAGCTTGTTGCCCGCCCCGATATCGTAGATACCAAACCATTCCTCCGGATCATCCGCTTCATGGCGCGTCGAGTCGGTGTGATCCTCGCCGCTCTTCCACCATTCGTCCTGGAGTTCGAAGAACACCAGGCCGGCGAATTT
>JACREG010000120.1 GCA_016218375.1 Gammaproteobacteria bacterium | reverse complement strand
TCCTACAAAACCGGGCTCGTCAGCCGGCGGCCAAGGCCAACGGCCGCCCGGCGAGACGCAGGCACAAGTGTACCAGTTCGTCCCAGGGGTTGCCCGGCGCGCGGCCTTTGACCACACGTTCCAAGCGGGCACAATCGCAGAGCAGGCTGAATCCGGCCCCGCCGCTGAGACGACCCAGGGCCTTGCCGACCACCGGCTGCCGGGAGGCCCAGACCCGATGCCGGCCCATGACCGCGCTGGCCGTGGCGCCGCGGCCGATTTCCCAGGCCATGGCCGCCAGACTGCGCAACTCGCGCGCCAGCGCCCACACCACCACCACCGGTTCGACGCCTTCGCCGCGCAGGCCGGACAACATGCGCACACTGCGTTCGGCCTCACCGGCCAAGGCGCTGTCGACCAGTCCGAATACATCGAAGCGCGCCGAATCCGCCACCGCCGCCGTCACCGCCGCGACATCGACGCCGCCCTCGCCCACCAACAATTTCAGCTTGTCGATCTCCTGCGCGCAGGCCAGCAGATTGCCCTCCACGCGTTCGGCCAGCAGTTGCACCGCCTCGGGCGTGGGTTGCAAACCGCGGCCCTGCATGCGGCCACGAATCCACTGCGGCAACTGCCGCGCATCCACCGGCCAGATCGGAATACCGACGCCGGCGGCCTCAAGATCGGTCACCCATTTAGACTTGCGCTGCTGCGCATCGAGTTTGCCGCTGACGATCAGCAGCAGCGTATCCTCGGCCGGTCGCGCCGCGTATTCGCGCAACGCCTTGCCGCCGGCGTCGCCGGGTTTGCCCGTGAGCATGCGCACTTCGAGGATGCGGCGTTCGGCGAACAGGGAAAGATTGCTGGAACTCTCGGTAAGCTTGTACCAGTCGAAATCCTTATCGACATTGAACACCTCGCGCTCGCTGTAGTCCTGCGCGCGCGCCGCCGCGCGAATCGCGTCGGCCGCCTCCTGCACCAACAGCAACTCGTCGCCGTAGATGAGATAGATCGGCGCGAGGCCCTTCTTGAGATGCGCAGCAAGTTGTTCGGCTTTCAGTTGCATGGTTGATTTGATTGAACCGCCAAGACGCCAAGACGCCAAGCACGCTTAATGAAAAGCACTGGATGCTGTTCTAATAATTTCTCTTGGCGCCTTGGCGCCTTGGCGGTTCCCATATTTTTCGCGCCTTGGCGGTTCACGGCGTCACCGCCCCAGCGCTTCAAGACGCAGCATCGCCAGCCGCACCAGGTCACGACGCATGTCGCGGCGCAGCATCTCCTCTTCGCTGCTCTTGCCCAACACGTCCTCTTTGTCGAACAGATAGTCGCGCGTCAATTCCAGCCGTTGCGGCGCCAGCAGTTCGCGGCCCGCCGCGTCGCGCACCTTGAATTCCAAGGTCTGATACAACTCGTACTCGCGCACCTTGCCCGCCGAACTCACGGACAAAACGCGCCGACTGCCGCTATTCTTCAGAATCTGCAACACCGCCGTCGCGTCTTTGCTTTCCGCCACCACTGCTGCACCGGTCGTCGTCAGCGAGCGCGTCAGCTCGCGCACCAGCGGATCGTAGGGATCGTTGCCCTCTATGTAGACCTTGTTCAACACCGCGGCCAACTTAACGTCGCCGCGCAAGTGGAAACCGCAGGCGGTCAGCAGCAACGCCGTGAGCATGATGACAAAAACCGCAGCGCGGTTTGGTTGCATACAGAAACCTCCAGTTTATGTAGGGTGGGTTAGGCCGCAGGCCGTAACCCACCGTTCCGACTCACACCACGATATTCACCAGCTTCTTCGGCACCACGATCAGTTTGCGGATCGGTTTGCCCTCGATGAAGCGCTGCACATTCTCGTCGGCCTTGGCCAGGGCCTCCACCGTCGCGTTGTCGGCCTCGGCCGGCACTTTCACGCGGCCGCGCACCTTGCCGTTGACCTGCACCACCAGTTCGATCTCGCTCTGCACCAGCGCGTCTTTATCGACCTCCGGCCAGCTTGCCTCCACCACCGCGCCGCTGTGGCCGAGTTCCTGCCATAGCGCGTGGCAGGCGTGCGGCACGATCGGTGCGAGCAACAGTGTCACGGCTTCCAAGGCCTCCTGTACCACGGCGCGACCCTGCGCGCTGGCATCCTCGAACTTCGACACCGCATTGATGAGTTCCATCACCGCGGCGATGGCGGTGTTGAAAGTGTAACGCCGACCCATATCGTCGCTGACCTTGGCGATGGTCTCATGCACGCGGCGGCGCAGTTCGCGCTGGCCGTCGTTCAACGTCTCGGTATTCAGTGTTGCCGGCTTGCCGGCGGCGAGGTGCGTGTGCACCAGCTTCCACAGCCGTTTCAGGAAACGGAACGCACCTTCCACGCCGGCGTCCGACCATTCCAGCGACATGTCCGGCGGCGCCGCAAACATGGTGAACAGCCGCACGGTGTCGGCACCGTATAGATCGATGAGCGTCTGCGGATCGACGCCGTTGTTCTTGGACTTGGACATCTTCTCGATGCCGCCGACGCTCACGGCGCTGCTATCGGTCTTCAATTTCGCGCCGAGCACCTTGCCCTTGCTGTCGCGCTCGACATCCACATCGGTCGGGCCGTAATACTGCTTCTTGCCCTCGGCATCGAAGGCGAAATAGGTCTCGGCCACCACCATGCCCTGGGTGAGCAGTTTGGTGAACGGCTCATCGCTCTTCACCAGTCCGGCATCGCGCATCAGCTTGTGGAAGAAGCGTGCATACAGCAGATGCAGAATGGCGTGCTCGATGCCGCCGATGTACTGATCGACCGGCAGCCAATAGTTGGCGCGCTCGTCGAGCATCGCCGTGCCGTTGTCGCGGCTGGCATAGCGCGCGTAATACCAGCTCGACTCCATGAAGGTGTCGAAGGTGTCGGTCTCGCGTTCCGCTGCGCCGCCGCACTGCGGGCATTGCGTCTGATACCAGGCGGGCATTTTCTTGATCGGCGAACCGATGCCGTCGAAGGCGATGTCTTCCGGCAACACCACCGGCAACCGATCTTCCGGCACCGGCACGGCACCGCATTTCTCGCAGTTGATGACCGGGATCGGCGCGCCCCAATAGCGTTGGCGCGACACGCCCCAGTCGCGCAGACGGTAGTTCACGCGGCGTTGACCGCGATTTTCTTTCTCCACCTGCGCGGCAATGGCGTTAAAAGCTTCATCAAACAACAGATCATCAAACTCGCCGGAGTTAACGAGAATTCCGGCCTGCTTATCTGAATACCAATCTTTCCACTTTTCAGGATTGAATTCGTATAAACGGTGATGTTCTTCAATCGTTCCCCAGTCAGCACGAGATATTGTTCGCCAAGTGCGATGTTCAATAACCTGTTTGACTGGCAGTTTATACTTCTGCGCGAACTCGAAATCGCGCTGATCGTGCGCGGGCACCGCCATCACCGCACCCGTGCCATAACCCATCAACACAAAATTGGCGACCCAGATCGGCACCGGTTGGCCGGTGATGGGATGCAATGCGTCGATACCGGTGGCCATGCCGCGTTTTTCCATGGTCTCCATCGCCGCTTCGTTGACGGCGGCGTGGCGGCATTCGTCGAGAAAGGCGGCCAGCGCGGGATTGTTCGCGGCGGCTTCCAGCGCCAGCGGATGTTCGGCGGCGACCGCCACATAGGTCACGCCCATCAACGTATCCGGGCGCGTGGTGTACACCGTCAGGCGCTCTTCACGCCCGTCGATGCCGAATTCCAGTTCCAAACCTTCGGAACGGCCGATCCAGTTGCGCTGCATGGTACGCACTGCGTCTGGCCAGCCGTCGAGCCGGTCGAGATCGGCCAGCAGCTCGTCGGCGTACTGAGTGATTTTCATGAACCACTGCGGGATTTCCTTGCGCTCGACCGGTGTGTCGCAGCGCCAGCAGCAACCGTCGATCACCTGTTCGTTGGCGAGCACGGTGAGATCGTGCGGACACCAGTTCACCGCGGCGGTCTTTTTGTAGACCAGACCTTTTTCCATCAACTGGGTGAACAACCATTGTTCCCAGCGGTAATACTCGGGGCGGCAGGTGGCCAGCTCGCGCTGCCAGTCGTAGCCGAAGCCCAGGCGCTTCAACTGGTCGCGCATGTAGCGGATGTTTTCGTAGGTCCACTTGGCAGGCGGCACCTTGTTCTTGATCGCCGCGTTCTCGGCCGGCAGACCGAAGGCGTCCCAACCCATCGGCTGCAGGACGTTCTTGCCCTGCATGCGCTGGAAGCGCGCGATCACGTCACCGATGGTGTAGTTGCGCACATGGCCCATGTGCAGCCGCCCGCTCGGGTAGGGGAACATGGACAGGCAGTAGAACTTCTCACGACTTGTATCTTCAACGGCGCGGAAGGTCTGGTGGGTTTCCCAATAGGCCTGGGCCTCGCGCTCGGTGGCGTCGGGCTGATAGAACTCTTCCATCGGATCACTTCAAGTGGCTGACTTCAAAGCGCGAAGGATACCGTAGCGGGTGAGCAGGCCACAATCGCCGTGGCCATTTACGCCGCTGCCCTGTCGCTTCCACTTGGGGCCCGGATGGACCACACTACGAATATGTACGGAATCCACCGAGTTGCAGGATAAGCCCATGACCGAGCAGCACCCCACCCCCGCCGAACGTTTGGCCGCCGCCTACAATCGGATGATGGAGCGCCTCCAGGAACTGATGGAGGACACCGAGGATAAAGGCATCCCCACCCTCGAAGACGGCATCAAGCAGGCCGGCAACAAGGCCGTCGAGCTCGGCGAAATCACCCGCGACGAGGCCGAACAGCTCGGCCGATGGATCAAGCGCGACATGGAAGAGGCCAGCCAATATCTGGCCAGCGGCGGCCGCGAATTCGCGGCATGGCTGAAATTCGACATCGAACAAGTGGAAAAGCGCATGCTCGACGTGCTGCTCAGCGTCGCCGACCGGACCAAGCTGGAACTGGAAGCCTTCGAGCGTTCCATGGAGGCGCACAACACCTACAAGACCGGCGAGATCACCGGCGCCGGCGTGCTCGAATGCATGACCTGCGGCGAAGCGATGCACTTCTACGCAACGGCAACGATTGGGGCGTGTCCGAAGTGCCAGGGGACGAAGTTCAAGCGGCCGCGGGCGTAGGCCGGATGGAATTCATAGGTAGGGCGCATTACGCTGCGCTATTGCGCTCTACACTCGATAGGAAATTGGGATGCCCGACATCCGCGGTCAAAACCGACTAGACTCCCTCTTTGATGTGGGTCAAGCACATTGCAAAACCCCCGCAACGGGGCAGCACCGATCAACATACTCGGGCATAGAATGAAACCGAGGGCACGCTAAACGCACACGACACCGCCCCAATCAATGTGACATCAGGAGGACAATATGCATCTTCCGTTGCAAATCACCTTCCGCCACATAGAACCTTCCCCGGCCCTGGAGGCGCGCATCCGCCAGCTCGCCGAGCGGCTCGATCACTACTCCCAGGAAATCATGAGTTGCCGCGTCGTCATCGAGGCACCGCACAAGCACAATCACCAGGGCAATCTGTATACCGTGCATCTCGACATCACCTCGCCGTCGGGCGAGATCGCCGTCACCCGCGACCAGCACGACAACCATGCGCACGAGGATGCGCATGTCGCCCTGCGCGATGCCTTCCGCGCCGCCGAGCGCCAGCTCGAACAACGGGTGCAGAAACTCCGGCGCGACACCAAGGCGCACGAAACCGCCCCGCATGGCCGTATCCGCGCGCTGTATCCCCAGCTCGACTACGGGCGCATCGAGGCCAGCGACGGTCGCGACATCTACTTTCACCGCAACAGCGTCGTCAATACGGATTTCAACGAGCTCGACATCGGCATGCCCGTGTACTTCAGCGAAGAAATGGGCGAGCAAGGCATCCAGGCCAGCAGCGTGCACGTCGAAGGCAAGCACCACCACCTGGACTGAACGCGCCTGTCGCAGTGTGTGCGTGGCCCCGGACTATGCGTGGCCGATCATGCGCGAGAGCAGTTCCGTGTCCGGCGCACATCCGCTACCCTACGCGCCATGAGCAAAACCGAAGCCTTCGCCAATCGCCTGCGCAAGAACGCCAAACACTGGGATAAATGGGCACGCCGGCAAGGCTTGTCCTGCTACCGTCTCTACGACCGCGATCTGCCGGACTTCCCGCTGGCCATCGACCGTTATGCGCAACATCTGCATCTTCAGGAATACGAAACCGCCTGGGAGGCCGACGATGCGGAATACGCCGCTTGGCGCGAAATCTGTTTCGACGTGACCGGTGCGGTTCTGGACGTTCCGCGCGAACGCATCCATTTCAAACAGCGCCGCCGGCAGCGCGGCGTGGCGCAATACGAAAAGACCGGCCACAGCGGCGAGGACTTCGTGGTCGAGGAACAGGGCCTTAAATTCTGGGTCAACCTGGACGCCTATCTCGACACCGGCCTGTTCCTGGACCACCGCACGACGCGCAAGCTGGTGGGCGAGCGCGCGACCGGCACGCGCGTCCTGAATCTGTTCGCCTACACCGGCAGCTTTACGGTGTATGCGGCGGCGGGCGGCGCGACTTCATCCGTGACCGTCGACATGTCCAACACCTACCAGGAATGGAGCCGGCGCAATTTCCTGCTCAATGACCTGGATCTCGACCACCATCGACTGGTGCGCGCCGACGTGTTCCAGTTTCTCGCCGAGGCCCGCGAGCACGGCGACCGCTACGATCTCATCGTGATGGACCCGCCCTCGTTCTCCAACTCCAAGAAGATGCAGGGCGTTCTCGACGTGCAACGCGATCATGTCGAACTGATCGAAGGCTGCCTGCACCTCCTGGCGCCGGGCGGCGAATTGTTTTTCTCCAACAACCGACGCGGTTTCAAACTGGATGAAGCAGCGCTCGCCGGTCATGCGATCCGCAACATCTCGCGCCAAACCGTGCCGGAGGATTTTTCCAACAAACAGATCCATCAGTGCTGGATCGTCAAAGGACGATGAGATGTTCCAACTGCATCCCCAACTGAGCAACGACTGCGAACACATCGGCCGCTTCGAACTTTGCGAACTCCTGTTGATGCGCGACGCCAATTATCCCTGGTGCATTCTGGTACCGGCGCGCGCGGATATTACCGAGATCCACCAGCTCGACGAGAGTGATCGACTGTTGTTGATGCGCGAGAGCAACTATCTCGCCGAGACGATGGCGAAACTGTTCACGGCCGACAAGATGAATATCGCGGCGTTGGGAAATGTGGTGCCGCAGTTGCACATCCATCACATCGCGCGGCACCGTAACGATGCGTCCTGGCCGGCGCCGGTGTGGGGGAAAGTTCCAGCGCGTGCGTATACGCTGGAGACGTTGGCGCGGACCGTGATGCAGTTGCGCGAGGCGTTGAGAGTACATCTGAAGAGCGCTTGAAACTTCGTAGGAGCGGCCTTCGGCCGCGAACAACCCGCTTATTCGGGTAACCGTTCGCGGCCAAGGCCGCTCCTACGGGGAGTAAATCCAGACTGCGCTCAGCGCACGAAGGAATCGTCGGCGGCAGGTGCTGGCGCAGGCGCCGTCTCGGCCGGCGCGGCGACATCGCCACCGGTGGTAAAAGCATCGGCCGGCGCAGCGCTGGAACCTTCCTGCGGCGACGCCTCCGCGGGTACCGGCGCATCCTCGCCACTGATCGACGCTTCCAGATCGCGGTTCATCACGATGATGCTGATACGGCGGTTGCTCGGCGCGAAGGGGTCCTGTTTGTAGAACGGCACGGCGGACGACAGGCCGACGACGCGCGCGATCTTGTCCTCGCCCATGCCGCCGGCGATCAGCGCGCGGCGCGCGGCATTGGCGCGATCCGCCGACAATTCCCAGTTAGTGTAATCGGGCGTGCCCGCATAGGGTGTGGCATCGGTGTGTCCGGAGATACTGATCTTGTTCGGCACCGAATTGATGATCTTGCCGATTTCGCCGAGAATATCGGTGCTATAGCTTTGCAGGTGCATGCTGCCGCGTTCGAACATCGGCCGGTTCTCCTCGTCGACGATCTGGATGCGCAAACCCTCGGGAGTGATATCGATCAGCAACTGATCCTTGTACGGCGCCAGTGCCTGACTGGCGTGAATGGCCGCATTCAGGTCCGCCTTGAGCTGTTCCAGACGTTGCTGTTCCAGTTCGCGCGCGACCTGTTCGGCGGTCTTCGCATCCACCGTTTTGGTCTTGTCGTCTTTCTCCTTGCCGGCCTTGGCCTCGCCCGGCTCGACCTTGAGCTTCTTGGCGCGCTCGCTTTCCAGATTCAACGAACCGCCCAACTGAATCATGCTGGTGCTGGCGCCGCCCGGACCTTGCACCGGCGTGGGATGCTGGGTCGGCTGCGGGCTGCTGCCCTGCACTTCGCTCGGCGCCGTGAAATATTCGGACAGTGCGGCTTTCTGTTCCTTGGTGGTCGAACCGACCAGCCACATCATCAGGAAGAACGCCATCATCGCGGTCACGAAGTCGGCATAGGCTACCTTCCACGCGCCACCGTGATGCCCGCCGTGGCCGTGCTTCTTGATGCGTTTGATGACAATTGCTTGTGCGTCGCCACTCATGACCGCTGCCTACTTCTTTTCCTTGACGCGATCTTCCAACTCGCGGAACGACGGCCGTTCGGTGGAGAACAGCACCTTGCGGCCGAACTCCACGACAATGGCCGGGCTGTAGCCATTCATGGAGGCCAGCAGACATATTTTTATGCACTCGAAGAATTTGGTTTCCTCGCGCGCCATATGTTCCATGGCCGAAGCGAACGGCCCGACGAAACCGTAGGCCATCAGAATACCGAGAAAGGTACCGACCAGCGCGGCACCCACATGATGGCCCAACTCGGCCGGCGGACCGCCGATGTGACCCATGGTAATCACCACACCGAGCACCGCGGCGACGATACCGAAACCCGGCAGGCCGTCGGACACTTTGGTAAGCGCGCTGGCCGCCAGACCGGATTCGCTGTGGTGAGTTTCCAATTCGACATCCATCAGATTCTCAACCTGATGGACATCGAGATTGCCGCTCACCATCAGCCGCAGATAATCGGTCAGGAAGTCGATGGCATGATGGTTGGCGAGAATCTTCGGATAGCCACCGAAGATATCGCTGGCCTCCGGCTCGTCGATGTGCGATTCGAGCGACATCAGACCGTCTTTGCGCGCCTTGTTGAATAACTGATACAGCAGCGACAACAAGTCCATGTACATGGTCTTGTCGTACGGCGACCCCTTGAGCACGGGGACAATGCTGGCGAGCACCGCTTTGATGAGCGTGCCCGGATTGGAGATCACGAAGGCACCCAGCGCGGCGCCACCAATCACGATCAACTCGTTGGGTTGCCAGAGCGCAGCCAGATGTCCCTTGGACAACACGAAACCGCCGACCACAGCAGCCAAGACGAGAATCGAACCGATGATGATGAACATACCTACTCCGTCATCCAGCACGCCCGGGAACGGCGTGCGCACCCTCCTGTGGCAACTCACCGACAGGCCCCGGTTCCCAACACCCCGGGCTGCCCAGGTTAGCGACCCCCCATTTCGAAAATTAAGACCCTATACGTCCTACAGGTTGCGCAAATAATCGCCACCCAACTGCCGCATGAATTGCTGAATCCGCGCGGCATGCTGGTAGACATACGCCGACGGCCGATCGGCCCGGTAGCGCACCGGGTTGGGCAACACCGCTGCCAGCAAGGCCGCCTCGTGGGACGTGATCCGCACGGGGATCTTGCCGAAGAAGCGTTCGCTCGCGGCGCCCGCGCCGAACACATCGCCGCCGAACTGGGCGATATTCAGATACACCTCGAGGATGCGGCGCTTCGGCCATAAGACCTCGATCGCCAGCGTGAGATAGGCCTCCAGCCCCTTGCGCAGCCAACTGCGCCCGGACCAGAGAAACAGGTTCTTCGCCACCTGCTGACTGATGGTGCTGGCACCGCGCACCCGACCGCCGTCGGCGTTCCTCTCCCAGGCCTTGGCGATGGCCTCCAGATCGAAACCCCAATGCTGGGGAAAACGTTGATCCTCGGCGGCCACCACCGCCAGCGGCAGCACCGGCCCGAGATACTCCCAGTCGACCCACTCATAGCTCACCCACTGCCGGGAACCCTCCAGCCACAGCGTGACTTGGCGTTGCAGCATGAAGGCGCTGGCGAAGGGATCGAGCCAGCGCATGACCAGGATCAACAGCAGCGGACCGCCCAACAGCACGGCCGGCACGCGCCACAGCCAGCGGCGCCAGCCGCGCTTCTTCGCCGCCGCCCTCACGCGCAAGCCTCGCCCGGAATCGCAACGCCAATACGCGTGCCACAGCGTAGAACCAGGTTGGGCAAGAGATGAGACATAACGGGGCCGGGTCGTAGGAGGAGCGCGCGCAGTCTACGGAAGCCACCGCCCGGGGTAAAGCAAGCGCACCAGAGGGTAGGCGGGATGTACCCCGGGCATGTGACTGAAGATATATGCCTGGGCTACCGCTAGGGCTTGTGCGTATGTTCGGCGCGCGCCTGCGCTTCCATGTGCTCCAGGCTGGTGTGGCGCACGTCCTTGCCCTTGACCAGATAGATCACGTATTCGCAGATGTTGCGCGCGCGGTCGCCGATGCGTTCCAGCGAACGCGCCGCCCACATGATTTCCAACACCCGCGGAATGGACCGCGGGTCTTCCATCATGAAGGTTATGAGCTGGCGCATGATCGCCTCGTATTCCTTGTCGACGGTGAGATCCTCGCGCCACACATGCACGGCGAGTTCCGGGTCCATGCGGGCGAAGGCGTCCAACGCGTTGTGTACCATCTGCCGCACCTGATCGCCGAGATGCTGGATCTGTCCCGGATGCACGCGCGCCTCTTCGCCGTCGGCCACTTGCCGGGCCATGCGCGCGATCCGCTCGGCCTCGTCGCCGATGCGTTCCAGATCGGTGATGGTCTTGATGACGGCCATCACCAAGCGCAGATCGCCGGCCGCCGGCTGGCGCCGCGCCAGGACACGGTTGCATTCCTCGTCCAACGCGACTTCCATGGCGTTGACCTGGTAGTCGTTCTTGATGACGACCTCGGCATTACGTTCGTCGCCCTCGACGAGCGCGACCATGGCATCGGCAAGCTGTTGCTCGACCAGACCACCCATGGTCAGCACGCGGTTGCGGATATCCTCCAGTTCGGCGTTGAACTGCTGCGAGATATGTTGCCCGATGCCCATCTTTTCCATTGCTCCAGTCCTCCTCGGCGCCGGCCTCAGCCGTAGCGTCCCGTGATGTAATCTTCGGTCATCTTCTCCGTGGGATTGGTGAAGATGGTGTTGGTGTCGCCGAACTCGATCAGGTCGCCCATGTACATGAATGCAGTATAGTCCGAGACGCGCGCGGCCTGTTGCATGTTATGGGTGACGATGACGATGGTGTAACGCGCCTTGAGTTCGTAGATCAGTTCCTCGATCTTCAACGTCGAGATCGGGTCCAGCGCCGAGGCCGGCTCGTCGAGCAGCAGCACTTCGGGTTCGATGGCGATGGCGCGCGCGATGACCAAGCGTTGCTGCTGGCCGCCGGACAGGCCCAGGGCGTTGTCGTGCAGACGATCCTTGACCTCGTCCCACAGCGCCGCGCCGCGCAGCGCGCTCTCCACCACTTGGTCGAGCACGCGGCGGCTGCGCACGCCTTGCAGGCGCAGACCGTAGGCGACGTTTTCGTAGATGCTCTTGGGAAACGGGTTCGGCTTCTGGAACACCATGCCGACGCGCCGGCGCAGGTCGGCGACGTTCACCGACTTGGCGAAGATATCCTGGCCGTCGAGCAGAATCTGGCCGTCGATGCGCACGCCGTCGACTAGATCGTTCATGCGGTTGAAGCAGCGCAGCAGCGTCGACTTGCCGCAGCCGCTGGGGCCGATGAAGGCCGTGACGCGCTGGCGCGAAATGCTCAGGTTGATGTCCTTGAGCGCCTGTTTGGCACCGTAATACAGATCCAGTTTCTCGACCTGCATGCAGATGTCTTCGTTCTCGATACGCCGGCTCAGACCGGCCTCGGACAGTATCTGCGGATCGATCGCATGGGTCGGTACGCTGCGTTCACTCATAGTCGTATCTCTTGTCATCGAAGACTGCCTGCGATCAATGGTCCAGGGCCCGGTACTTCTCGCGCAGCCGGTTGCGGATGGCGATGGCGGCCAGATTCAGCAACACGGTCACCAGGACCAACAACAATGCGGTGGCATACACCAGCGGCCGCGCGGCCTCGACGTTCGGGCTCTGAAAACCGACGTCGTAAATATGGAAACCCAGATGCATGAACTTGCGGTCCAAGTGCAGGAACGGCGCGTTGCCATCCAACGGCAGGGTCGGTGCGAGTTTCACCACGCCGACCAGCATCAGCGGCGCCACTTCGCCGGCCGCGCGCGCCACCGCCAGAATCAGGCCGGTCATCATTGCCGGGCTGGCCATCGGCAGTACCGTGCGCCACAGCGTCTCGGCCTTGGTCGCGCCGAGTGCCAGACTGCCCTCGCGAATCGCCTTGGGGATGCGCGCCAGGCCTTCTTCGGTAGCGACGATCACCACCGGCACGGTGAGAATGGCCAGCGTCAGTGAGGCCCACAGCAGGCCCGGCGTACCGAAGGTCGGCGCCGGCTGCGCCTCGGGATAGAACAGTCGGTCGATGTTGCCGCCGAGGAAATAGACGAAGAAACCTAGGCCGAACACGCCGTAGACGATCGCCGGCACGCCGGCCAGGTTGTTCACCGCGATGCGCACGAGGCGCGTCAACGGCCCCTGTTTGGCGTATTCGCGCAAATACACCGCGGCGATCACGCCGAACGGCGTCACCAGCATGGACATCAGCAGCACCATCAGCACCGTGCCGAAAATGGCCGGGAAGATGCCGCCCTCGGTGTTGGCCTCGCGCGGTTCGTCGGAGAGAAACTCCCAGACATTGAACAGATAGACGCGCAGCTTCGCACCCACGCCCATGGCATTGGGGCGCAGCGCATGCACGACCTTGGACATGGGCAGTTCCACGAGCTGTCCGGCCTGCGTCTCGACGGCGATGCTATCGCGCCGGATATCGCTGTAGAGACCGTTCAAGGATTTTTGCAATTCGGCGTATTGCGCCTGCAACTCGGCGCGTCGCGCCGCGATCTCGGCCAGCGCCTCGGGCGTGGTCTGGTGTTTCAGTTCCAGTCGCCGCGTTTCGAGGCGCAGTTGCTCCAACTCATAATTGATGCTGCCGAGTTCGCCGCGTTCGATATCGCGGATCTGCGCGAACAGACCATTGGCGCGCTGCAAACGTTCGTGCATAACCGCCCAGGCGGCGGCACCGCTGGCGACCGTCTTGCCGGCCTCGCGCACTTCGCGCAGATAGCCGTAGAAATTGCCCCACTCGCGCCGTTCGATCACGACCAAGTCGTCGGGATAGCGCTGCGCCTGGATATCCGGCCCGAGAATCCAGGCGAAATCCAGGCCGGTGACGTCGCGATTGCCGTTCTTGATCTGATAGCGGCGCACGGTCAGGACGTCCTCGGGCACGGTCAATCCGGCGGACACCAGGCGTTCGCGCAACACGTCTTCATGATCGCGGATTTCGCCGATCAGACGGATCGTCTGTCCGTCCTTGCGATAATCGATCTCGGCGATATTCGCCGGCCAGAAATGCCCCAGCCCGCGCGCCGCGATCAAGCCCAGCAGACCGGCGACCGCGATCAGACTGGCGCTGACCGCCGCTGCGTTCAGCCAGATCCACGGAGTACCGCTCTTGAACCAGTTGCCCATGCCCGTCCTCACAGCGATGCGTATTTACCGCGCAGACGCTGACGCACCAGCTCGGCGAGGGTGTTGAAGACGAAGGTGAACATGAACAGCACCAGCGCCGCCAGGAACAGCACGCGGTAATGGGTACTGTTCAATTCGGATTCCGGCATCTCCACGGCGATGTTGGCCGACAGCGTGCGCATGCCCTGGAACATGCTCCAGTCCATCACCGGCGTGTTGCCGGTCGCCATCAGCACGATCATGGTCTCGCCCACGGCGCGGCCGAAGCCGATCATGACCGCGGAGAAAATGCCGGGGCTGGCGGTCAGTAGCACCACCCGCACCAAGGTCTGCCAGGGCGTGGCGCCCAGCGCCAGCGAACCGTTGGTCAATTGTCGCGGCACGCTGAAGATCGCGTCCTCGGCGATGGAGAAAATATTGGGGATGACCGCGAAGCCCATGGCGACGCCGACCACCAGGGCGTTGCGCTGATCGAAACCGATGCCCAAGTCGTCGCGCATCCAGACACGCATATCGCCGCCGAACAACACCTCGTCCAGCAGCGGACTGAAGGTAAAGGCCAGCCAACCGAAACCCAGCAGCACGGGAATCAGCAGCATGGCCTCCCAACCGTCGGGAATGCGATGCCGCAGCGCCGCCGGCAGCGATTTCCACAGCCAGGCGAACACCAACGTGCCCAACGGCAGTAACAGCAACAGCGCGAAGATGCCCGACAGATTGGCCTCCATGACCGGCGCCAGCCACAGGCCGGCGAGGAAACCCAGGATCACGGTCGGCAGCGCGCCCATGATTTCGATGGTCGGCTTGACGATTTTGCGCATCGTCGGCGCCATGAAATAGGCCGCGTAGATCGCGCCCATGATCGACAACGGCACGGCGAATAACATGGCGTAGAACGCTGCCTTGAGCGTACCGAAGGCCAGCGGCGTGAGGCTGAATTTCGGTTCGAATTCGTTGCTCGCCGATGACGACTGCCAGATGTAATCCGGCTTGGGATAGCTCTCGTACCAGACCTTGCCCCACAACGACGACCAGGACACCTCCGGGTGTTCGTTGTCGACGCGCCAGAAATGCAGGCGACCGCCGTCGTCCTCGGCAAGGAAGGCATTCGCGCGCGGCGTCACCGCCAGCATGCGGATAGGCCGCTCGCTGACCTCGACGCGCAGCACCTGCTTCTCCGCCGTGGTGTGGTAGATACGCACCTCGCCGCGGTTGTTCGCCGCCAGAAACCCTTTACGCGCGAACTCCGGATCGACGACAGTCACGCCGGCGCCCGCGGAGAAACTGCGGATGCGGTGCAGCATCGGTTGGTTCGCCTCGTTGCGCACCGGGAACCACTGGGAGATCTGTCCGTCCGAACTGGCGATCAGCAGCGAGATACCGCCGGCCAGCAGTTTCATGCCGGTCAGGGTGGTACCCGTCGGGACCACGCCCAATTGTTGGATCAACTGCGGCTGGTCGGGATCGGAGATGTCGTAATAGGCCAGCGTGCCGGTGTCGGTGGCCACGTACAGCGAGCGCTGATCCGGATCGACCAGCAGGCGTCGTACCTGGCCGGCGGTATTCGGCAAGGTATGTTCATAACGCTTCACGGTCTCGGATTCATCGAGGAAGGAGGTTTCCTTGGCCAGCATGACCAGCAGCAGACGCTGGTCTTCGGTCAATGCCGCGATGGTGGTCCGGTCGTCGGAGGACTGCACGGCCACCCGCTCCAGGGCGCGGTGCCGGGCATCGACGGGGATCGGCGTCGTCCCCAACGGGAATTCCACCCGCGGAGTAATCACGCGCTTGTCGTTCGGGAAGCTGACTTGATAGGCATGCCGCGTCACCAACAGCGAGCCGTCCGACAGACCCAGACTGACGACGCTGCGCCCGTTACCACCCTCGGCGATGCTGCCGATGGTCACCCCCGCGGGCAACGGCAAGGCGTGCTCGGCCAGCATCCGGCCATCTTGCGTAGCCAGAAAGCGCACTTGGCCGGCGCCGTCGTAACGCACGGCAATCTCCGCCTGCTCTTCCATCGCGAGATATAAGGTCTCGGTCGCGGGGCCGCTCAACGGATAGTCGGCCACCGCCTCGGCCGAGGCAGGCTTGAGCAGCGGGAACACCACATAGAGGAGATAGAAGAAAATCAGCAAGATGGCGACAATGGCGCCGAAGCCACCGATGGTCACCCCATGGCGGGCCAGCCGATCCTTCAACATACGCCACGCGCGCCGCCGTGCCTGCACGCGGGGACTGATCTGGGACAGCGGCGAAACGGCTGGAGGAATGACTTGATTCATCGCGCACAAGGATAGTGATCGTTTATGACAGTAATGTTACAACGCCTGCCTGTCACGCGCCTCCATGACGTTTTTATTACAGCCCGGAGGCCTCGGGGTCACAGCGGAGGAAATCGTGCATAATCGTCCCGGACATCGGCATACAGCCCGCGGTATGGACAGCATCGACCTCAATCAACCCAGCCTCTATATCAACCGGGAACTCAGCCTGCTGGCCTTCAACAAGCGGGTGCTGGAACAGGCCAAGGATGCCGCAACCCCCCTGTTGGAACGGCTCAAGTTCCTGTGCATCTCCAGCACCAACCTGGACGAGTTCTTCGAGATCCGCGTCTCCGGTCTCCAGGAAAAACAGATTTCCGGCGCGCTGCAACCCGGACCGGACGCGCTCACGCCGCAGGACACGCTGACCCAGATCGGCATTGAGGCACACAAACTGGTCGCGGAACAATACCGCGTGCTCAACGACGAACTGTTCCCGGCACTGGCCAAGGAACGTATCCGCTTTCTGCGCCGTAGCGATTGGACACCCAAACAGGCGCAGTGGGTGCAACGCCACTTCACCCATGAGTTGCTGCCGGTGTTGAGCCCGTTGGGCCTGGACCCCGCGCATCCGTTCCCGCGCCTGCTCAACAAGAGCCTGAACTTCATTGTCTCGCTGGAGGGCAAGGATGCCTTCGGCCGTTCCAGCGGCGTGGCGATTGTGCAGGCACCGCGCTCGCTGCCGCGTGTGATCCAGGTACCGCACAGTTACAGTCGCGGTCCCAACGATTTCGTCTTCCTCACCTCCATCATCCATGCCCATGTCGGCGATCTGTTTCCGGGTATGAAAGTCACCGGCTGTTATCAGTTCCGCGTGACTCGCAACAGCGATCTGTTCGTCGACGACGAAGAGGTCGAAGACCTGCTGCGCGCCGTGCAGGGCGAACTGCTGTCGCGTCGTTACGGCGACGAAGTGCGTCTGGAGGTGGCCGACAATTGCAGCGCGGAAATGACCAATTTCCTGCTGCATAAATTCGACCTGGACGCCGTCGATCTGTATCAGGTCAACGGTCCGGTCAATCTCAACCGCCTGCTGGCGGTCTATGATCTGGTCGACCGTCCCGATCTCAAATATCCGCCCTTGTCGCCCGCGCGCCCGACCAGCGTCGGCCCGGAGCAGAACCTGTTCGAGGCGATCCAGGCACGCGATATCCTGCTGCATCATCCCTTCGAATCCTTCCTGCCGGTGATCGATTTCCTGCGTCAGGCCGCGGCCGATCCACAGGTGCTGGCGATAAAACAAACGCTGTATCGCACCGGCGCCGAGTCCGCCGTGGTCAACGCGCTGGTCGACGCCGCGCGCGCCGGCAAGGAAGTCACGGTGGTGGTGGAACTGCGCGCGCGCTTCGACGAGGAAGACAACATCAAGCTGGCCACCCGCTTGCAGGAAGCCGGCGCGCATGTGGTGTACGGCGTGGTCGGCCACAAGACTCACGCCAAGATGATTCTGGTGACGCGCCGCGAGGGTCGCCGGCTGCGTCACTATGTGCATCTGGCGACCGGCAACTACCATGCACGCACCGCACGCTTGTACACCGACTACGGCCTGTTCACCTGCGACCGCGCCATCGGCGAGGATATCCACCGCGTTTTTCAACTGCTGACCAGTCTCGGCCGGGTGAAGAAATTGAAAAAAATCCTGCAAGCGCCCTTCGCCTTGCACAAGGAACTGCTGCGCCTGATCGAACGCGAAGCGGATCACGCCCGCGCCGGCAAACCCGCGCGCATCATCGCCAAAATGAACGCGCTGATCGAACCGCAGATCATTCGCGCGCTGTATCAGGCCTCGCAGGCCGGCGTGAAAATCGATCTGATTATTCGCGGCGTCTGTTGTCTACGCCCCGGTGTGCCGGGTGTGTCGGACAACATCCAAGTGCGCTCGGTCATCGGCCGCTTCCTGGAACATACGCGCGTGTTCTACTTCCACAACCAGGGCGATTACGATTTGTATCTGTCCAGCGCCGACTGGATGGACCGTAATTTCTTCCAGCGCGTCGAGGTGTGTTTCCCCATCGACGACCACGGCTTGCGCAACCGGATCGTCAAGGAAGGACTGGATCTCTACCTCGCCGACAACACCCAGTCCTGGGTGCTGAACAAGGACGGCGAATACCGCCGCGCCAAGCCCGCCAGCAACCAGAAACCGCGCAACGCGCAGGCCACGCTGCTGGAACATCGCGGCGCACCGAGCTAAACCCTACCCCCCGTAGGAGCAGCGTTCAGTCGCCATTCAGGCCCGCCGGCTTAATCTGCCGTCATGCAGGTAACGACCCTGCGTTGATCTGCTTCAAAGGAGCAGGCGGCAATGAACCCCTCAACGCGTATCGCCCGATCCAAACCGTGGGCCGCATCGCACAGCTTGGCCCGACTGCTCTTGGTCTTGATCTTGTCCGTCGTCGTAGCGCCGACGTTCGCCGATCCACCCGCGCGTGCGGCACGACTCAGCGTGCTGTCCGGCGAGATCGGTTTCGCGCCCGCCGGCGACGAGGACTGGCACGCAGCCGATTTGAACCGTCCGCTGGTCGCCGGCGACCGTTTATATACCGAACGCGACGCACGCACCGAGCTGGATCTGGGCACCGCGGCGCTGCGTCTGGACGAGAACAGCGAACTGCGCATGCAGACGCTCGACGATCGAACCGCGCAGTTCGAACTGCCCGAAGGCACACTCAATCTGACTGTGCGCAACCTCTATGACGAACAACGTTACGAAATCGCCACGCCGACGCTGACGCTGGTCGTCCGCGAACCCGGCGCCTATCGCGTCGATGCGCGCGACGGCTCGACGCAAGTGACGGTCTTCGAGGGCGATGCCGATGTCTACGGCGCGAACGACGCGCAGCAACGCGTGACGGCGCGCCAATCCTATCGCTTCGGCAACGCCGATCTGCGCGATTACGAGGCGTTCGATCTACCCAGTCCGGATGCTTTCGACGACTGGTGTTTCGCGCGCGACGAGCGTTACCGCGCCCCCGTGGCGCGCCAGTATGTCTCGGACGAAGTCGTCGGCTATGCCGATCTGGATGAGTACGGCGACTGGGATGAAGAGGTGGAGTACGGCCCGGTGTGGTATCCGCGTCGCGTGGCATCCGGATGGGCGCCGTATCGCGATGGTCACTGGGCCTGGGTGGAACCGTGGGGTTGGACCTGGGTGGATAATGCGCCGTGGGGTTTCGCGCCGTCGCACTACGGACGTTGGGTGTGCGTGCGCGAGCGTTGGGGCTGGATACCCGGACCGACGCGCGTGCGCCCGGTGTACGCGCCGGCACTGGTCGCCTTCATCGGCGACGACCACGGGAGTTTCGGCTTTTCCCAAGGCAACCGCCCGGTCGGCTGGTATCCGTTGGGTCCGCGCGACGTCTATGAACCGCCGTATCGGGTCAGCCGCAATTATTTCCACAACGTGAATGTCACGAACATTCACAACCACACCGTGGTCAACAACACCGTCATCGACACGGTCTACAACGACTATGCCGGCGGCCGACCGACACGCGGCATGCGCCACCATGCCTATCGCGATAGGCACTCGGCGGTGACGGCGGTGACGCACGACACCTTCGGCCATGCGCGACCCGCGCGACCGAGCAGAAGCCTCCAGCATGACGTGATCGTGCATAGGCAGCCGGTGCCCAAGGTAAAAACCAGCGCGCCGCGCCCGTCCGTGCCGCACGGCCACGCGGACCCTACACCGTCAAGGGAAGCGACCCATGACAGGCATGATCGGCCCGCGATCAAGGCGCCGGCACGGGTATCGCGCCCACCCATAACGGCACCGGCACAGACCATCAAGCGCACGGTTGTTCAACCGCATAAGGTCGCACCGGAACCGCGTCGTCCAAAACCCGTACCTGAAACGTTCGATGCACGCGGCGAGCGCCGCCATTATTCGCCGCCGGTCGAACCGCGTCGCGACTACCGGCAGACACGACAGGTTGAACGGCCGCCACAATCGGCCGCGGCACCGTCACCGCGTCGGAGTGCGCCAATCGTGGCCACGGACGATGAGATGAAGAAAGCGCGCTCGAAAACGCGCGAGCATCCGCGCGGAGGACCGGAGGACACGCGCCGAGACATAGCGCGCGGTACCGGTTCCGTCATGCCGATGCGCTGAGTCGGATCAGGTGCCGGTCTTGCCCAGCATTTCGATGCCCTGACTGTGCAGGTAGTCGTCGTAGCTGCCGTTGTAATTGACCACGCCGTTCGGCGTCAGCTCGATAATGCGCGTCGCCAACGAGGAGACGAATTCGCGGTCGTGACTGACGAAGATCAGTGTGCCCGGGTAATTCTCCAGCGCGGTGTTGAGCGACTCGATGGATTCCATGTCCAGGTGATTGGTCGGCTCATCCATGACCAGGATATTGGAGCGTTGCAGCATCAGCTTGCCGAACAGCATGCGGCCCTGCTCGCCACCGGACAGCACCTTCACGGACTTGTTGATGTCGTCCGAGGAGAACAGCAAGCGACCCAGCACACCGCGGATGGCCTGCTCGTCGTCGCTGGGTTTCTTCCACTGACTCATCCAGTCGAACAGCGGCATGTCGGTCGCGAAGTCGGCGGCATGATCCTGGGCGAAATAGCCGATATCCGAATTCTCCGACCATTTGACGTTACCGCTGTCGGCTTCCAATTCGCCGACCAGCGTGCGCAACAGCGTGCTCTTGCCGATGCCGTTCGGACCGATCACGGCGATGCGCTCGCCGACCTCGATCATCAGATTGAGCTTTTGGAACAGCGGCGTCTCGCCATAGCCCGTGCTCACACCCTCGACTTCCAGCGCCAGGCGGTAGAGCTTCTTGATCTGCTCGAAGCGGATGTAGGGATTCACGCGGCTCGACGGCTTGATCTCGTCGAGTTTGATCTTTTCGATCTGCTTGGCGCGCGAGGTCGCCTGCTTGGCCTTGGAGGCATTCGCGGAAAAGCGGCTGACGAAGGATTGCAGATCGGCGATTTGCGCCTTCTTCTTCGCGTTGTCGGCGTACAGGCGTTCACGCGCCTGGGTCGAGGCGGTCATGTAGTCGTCGTAGTTGCCGGGATAGACGCGCAGCTCACCGTAGTCGAGATCGGCCATGTGCGTACACACGCTGTTCAGAAAGTGCCGGTCGTGCGAGATGATGACCATGGTGCTGTTACGCGCGTTGAGCACGTCTTCCAGCCAGCGGATGGTGTTGATGTCGAGGTTGTTGGTGGGCTCGTCGAGCAACATGATATCGGGGTCGGCGAACAAGGCCTGCGCCAGCAATACACGCAGTTTCCAACCCGGCGCCACCGCGCTCATCAATCCCGTGTGCTGTTCCACCGGAATATCCAGACCCAGCAGCAACTCGCCGGCGCGCGCCTCGGCGGTGTAACCGTCCAGCTCGGCGAAATGAACTTCCAGATCGGCGACCTGCATGCCCTCTTCTTCGCTCATCTCCGCCAATGAATAAATACGGTCGCGTTCCTGTTTGACGGCCCAGAGTTCGGCGTGGCCCATGATGACCGTGTCGAGCACTGTGAAATTCTCGAAGGCAAACTGATCCTGGCGCAGCTTGCCGACGCGCTCGTCGGCGTCGACGCAGACATTGCCTGCGGTCGGTTCCAGATCGCCGCCGAGGATTTTCATCAGCGTCGACTTGCCGCAGCCGTTGGCGCCGATCAGGCCGTAGCGGTTGCCGTTGCCGAATTTGACCGAGATGTTTTCGAACAACGGCTTGGGACCGAACTGCATGGTGATATTGGCGGTGGTGATCACGTTGCTGCTTCCACAATCATGGGGTTAGACACACGCAGGGCTTGGACCCTGCGCTGGGGCGGTCCCTGTAATGCCGGATACGGAATGCGTACTGCGGAGGGGACGGGCATGCGAGGCGCGCATTCTCGCATATTTCGCGCTATGGAGCGACCTGCGACGTAAACCCGGCCCGAACCGCCGGCTCAGCCGAATACCAGGGTCATGCCGGCCGCTTCCAGATATTTCTGTTCCTCGGCCAGATCCGCGGAGGTCAGCGGGTGCGCGTCCAACCAGCCCTCGGGGAATTTCAGTTTCAGTTGATTGCCTTCGACCTTGGTCTTGATCTCGGGCACGGGCACATCGGCGCGATCGCGGCGCAACAACACGGCGAGCCGCAGCAGCACGGTCAGACGGCGTGCCGGCTCCTGCAAGGACTTGGGCAACGCAGTCAATTCGTCGCGCGGGAATTTGCGCCGATGGCCACGCACCAACATCGCGAGCAGCGACTGGTCGCGCACCGAAAAACCGGCCAAGTCGGAATACTGCACGAGATAGGCGCCGTGCTTGTGATATTGGCTGTGGGCGATCACCAGACCGACCTCGTGCAAGCATGCGGCCCAATGCAGCCAGGTGTGTTGCATGGGGTGACTCAGATTCCAGACCGTCGCCAATTGTTCCAGCAACTGTTGCGCGACGCCTTCCACGCGCGCGGCGTGTTGCATGTCCACTTGATAGCGGCTGCACATCGCCCGCACCGCCGCCTCGCGCACATCGTCGTGCTGGATGCGGCCGAGCAAATCGTAGAGCAGACCTTCGCGCAACGCGCCCTGCGCGATGAGCATGCGTTCGATGCCTAGCGCGTTGAAGGTCGCGTTGAGAATGGCCACACCGCCGGGCAACACTGGGCGCCGGTCGTCGGGCAGGCCCTTGAGTTTGAGTTTGTCGATGTGTCCGGCGTCGAGCATGGCCTTGTGCAGTTTGCGCAGCCCTTGCAGGGTGATGCCCTGCTCGCTCCAACCTTGCTCCACCAGAATTTCGCGCACCGTGCGGATGGTGCCGGAGGCGCCGACGGCCGCTTGCCAGCCGAGCTGCCGGAAACGTTCCTGGATCGGTTCGAGCTCGACGCCGGCCGCCAGTTCCGCCGCCTGGAAATTGCCCTTGCCGAGTTTGCCGTTGGCAAAGAAGCGTTCGCTCAGATTCACGCAACCGATATACAGGCTGTCCAGGCGCAAAGTGCGAAAGCCCTCGCCGATGATGAGTTCGGTGCTACCGCCGCCGATGTCCATCACCAAGCGGCGACCGCCGTCGTCGGCCAGACTGTGCGCGACGCCGAGATAAATGAGACGCGCCTCTTCGACGCCGGCGATGACTTCGATGGGATGTCCCAGCGCCTGTTGGGCCTCGTCGAGAAATTCCGGATCGCGCGCGCGCCGCAGGGTGTTGGTGCCAACCACCCGCACGCTGTGCGGCGCGAAATCGCGCAGGCGTTGGCCGAAGCGTTGCAGACATTCGAGGGCGCGCTTGCGCACCTCGGGATCGAAGCGGTTGCTGCGGTCCAGACCTGCCGCCAAGCGGATCGGATCGCGCAAGCGGTCCACCACACGCAATTGCCCACCCTGCTGGTGGGCAACGATCATATGGAAACTGTTGGAACCGAGTTCGACCGCCGCGATGGGCGAATCGATGGCATTGTCCGGCGCAGTCAATACACAACCAACCCTGCTGAGCGCATCCGCGCTGAAGACATTCTGCTGTCGCAATGGCCGGCTACTATAGCAGCCGGTTCCGAGCGGACCAATGCCCGAACCCAGGTCGGAACCAGCGTCCAAACCCGGGCCCAAACCTATGCAGTTCCGGCGCGCCCTGGGGCGCGGTATGCTCTCCGGGGCCCCGGATGCTCTCCGGGGTCGCACAGGAGAGGCTGGTTCTTGGCATTGATATTGCAATTACCCCACTGCCGTCTGATTTCTGGCGCGGGGAACCGCCATGGGAGGAACGATCATGACGATGGAACACCGTTGGAGCGAAAGGAAGCCGATCGAAATGGAGGTATCCCTCTATTACGCACCGGTCGGTACGATTACGGGCACGACCCGCGATGTCAGCCTGGAAGGTATGTATGTGCATACCGCCGGCATCGATCTGCCGCTGCATGCCGAGCTGGAGGTGTCGTTCGTGACCCGCACCGGCGGTAACGAACACGAACACCACATGCCCGCCTATGTCGTACACGGCAATGGCGACGATGGCGTGGGCCTGATGCTACGGCATGTGGACTACAGCGATTTCTACGCGCTGCGCTACATGCTGAGCGCGGCCTGATATACGCCCGATCCTGCCCGATCTCGCTTGGGCCGCGTAAAAAAAGGGGCCGCGTAAGCGGCCCCCGGGTACTGTCACCTCCACCAAATTATCGGGGATTTATATCCGTCCCCGTCCACGCACTCAATCGTGCGCCTTCACCTTGAAGCCGGTAATCATGATGACGTCGTCGGTCGCATAGCCATCGACCTTCGGCATGTTGCTATCGTTGCTGTGCTGGATCGACACATACGCAGTGCGGCCGTCGTTGCTGAACAGGAAGCCGGTCGGTTCGGCCTCGCTGGGCCGCACTGACAGCATCTTCACGCAACCGTCGGTCTTGATGTCGCGGTCAGCACCGTCTTGCAAACAGGCGAACACGTCGCCGTTGTCGTGATCTTCGATCACATACAAATTGCCGGTACCGGGCTGGAAGGCGATATTGTCGAAGGAGTTGAAATCCAGGTCGCCTTCGACGAAGCGGTTGACCTCGACGCTGCGCATGTTGGCATCAGCAACCAGCGGATCGCTGTCGACGCCGCACATGACTTCGGCGTAGTTCTTCGCGTCTTCGTTGCCAGTGTTAGTCCAACAGAAGCGCACACCCGGCCCTTGATACAGCAGGTCACCGTGCAGGTCTTCCGGACGGTAATAACCGGTGGCCATGGCGGCATCGGCGTCGGCACGCGCGGTGGCGGCATTCACCGGCACCCACGCAGCGTTGCCGATCTCGCAGCCCTGGCCGACCTGTTGCTTGTTGTCCACGCAGGACACCTGCATGGCGAACACGGCGCCGGCCGCCAACGGCGATTGGGCCAGATCGGTAATCATGTCGTCGCCCATGCGCGGGCTGGCCGGCACGAATTTGAAGATCGCGCCGCCGTCGGCATCGGCGTTGGCCGTACCCGGACGCAGTTCGTCGCCGCCGATCACCACGCCGCTCGGCAACACTTCCAGACCTTCCCAGGCCATGGTCGGCAGATAGATGCGCTTGACGACATTGTCCGGCGCGGTCACGACGGCCGGCATGCCGGCGGCGCCGCGGTCCAGCACGGTGGCATTGCTCACTTGTAACGGATCGAGGATTTCATAGGCGCCGCCGGTGCCGGTCTCTTCAGTCGCCAGAATGGTGCCCCACGGCGTGGTGCGGATGCCATCGCAGGACGTCATGCCGCGCAGGATGGTCTGCACTTCGCCGCTGGCCAGATCGATGCTCTGCACGGACGGGTTGTACTGGGTGCTGCCGTCGGCATTGGCACCGATCGCTTGACGACCGCCCTCGATGCAACTGATCAGATGCGTCGGGCTGGCCGCCGGATAGAACGCCATCATGTCGGTCTTGTCGGCCGCGTCACGGGTCAGATACTGCGCGTGCAGACCCTTGGCCAGCAGCACTTGGTCGGAGGCCGATTGCTCGGCGGTACGGTAGGCACCGGTGGTCGCGGGTGCACTCTCTTCCAACGGGCGGTTAAAGCCGAACAGCTTCTCGGACTGCGCCTTCAGCAGATGTTCGATCTTAGCGCCGAAATCGCCGTCGTCATCGGCGTGGACCAATGCGGGAACGGCGAACGTGGCGCCGATCGCTAGGCTCAGTGCGTGGACGGTAAACAGCGTGCGTGAATTCATTGGGTAGCTCCTCAATATGAATCGTTCATCGTGTACCCGGCAGACCACCCACCGGATGCGCGCAAGCCTGGGCCGGCGATATTGAGGCGCCATGACGGCGCAATGAAACTTCCGTGAAACGCACAAAGAAAAGCCCCCGCACGTAGCGGGGGCAAAAACAGCGGAGGAGATGTATCGGTCGATCAGTCGAGCTTTTTCAGTTCCGCTTCGACGACCTTGGCGGGCATCGGGATGTAACCGTCCTTCACCACCACCATCTGACCGGTCTTGGACAACACCATCTTCACGAACTCCTTCTCCAACGGCGGCAGCGGCTGGTTCGGGTGCTTGTTCACGTAGATGTACAGGAAGCGCGACAGCGGGTATTCACCGGAGATGGCATTCGCCGCAGTGGCTTCGACGAACGGCTCGCCGGCCTTGTTCGCCAACGGCACGGCCTTCACGCTGGACGTCACGTAACCGATGCCGGAGTAGCCGATGCCGTTGACGGTCGTGGTGACCGACTGCACCACCGAGGCGGAACCCGGCTGCTCGTTCACGTTGTTCTTGAAGTCACCCTTGCACAGCGCGTGTTCCTTGAAATAGCCGTAGGTGCCGGACACCGAGTTGCGGCCGTAAAGCTGGATCGAACGACCCTGCCAAGCGCCGGTCAGGCCCAGTTTGCCCCAATCGGTAATATCCTCGGCCTCGCCGCACTTGCGGGTGGAGGAGAAGATCGCGTCGACCTGCGGAACGGTCAGACCCGCGATCGGGTTGTCCTTGTGTACGAACACCGCCAGCGCGTCGATGGCCACGCGGATCGCGGTGGGCTTGTAACCGAACTTCTTCTCGAAGGCCTCTTCTTCCTTGTCCTTCATCTTGCGGCTCATCGGGCCCAGATTGGAGGTGCCTTCGGTCAGCGCGGGCGGCGCGGTGGAGGAACCGGCGGCCTGAATCTGGATATTGACGTTCGGATATTCGCGCTTGAATTCCTCGGCCCACAGGGTCATCAGGTTGGCCAAGGTGTCCGAGCCAACGCTGGACAGGTTGCCGGACACGCCGCTGGACTTGGCGTACTCCGGAATGGAAGGATCGACCTGGCCGGCATCGGCGGCCAAAGCCGGCAGGGTAAAGGCCGTCATCAGCACCGAGGCAATGGCCGAAACGAGTGGGGATTTCATAGCGTTCTCCTATCAGAGTGACGACCGCCCGGCTCATCCCGTTCGGCCTGTTTAACTGTGCGCAGTGTGTCGCGGTTTCATGACAACGCAATGAATGAAATATGACAGCCGTATGACAGTCCGTAGATACTCTGTCACACCACTGCGGCACGCGTCTGGCGACACACCCGCGCCGGGGCGAAATCGCAGCGGAAGGTACTGCCCTGCCCCGGCTGGCTTTCAACCTCCAACTGGCCGTCATGCCGCAGTAACACATGCTTCACAATCGCCAAGCCCAGGCCGGTGCCGCCACTGCCGCGTGAACGGCCGATATCGACGCGATAGAAGCGCTCGGTCAAGCGTGGAATGTGATGCGCGGCGATGCCGATGCCGGTGTCCTGAATCGCGAAGTGCGCGCCCTGCGCGTCCGCGTACCAGCGCATGCGGATACGCCCACCGGCCGGCGTATAACGCACGGCGTTGAAGGCCAGGTTGGAGAACAAACTGCGTAGTTCGCTCTCGGTGCCGTGCAGCCACAGCTCCGCATCCGCTTCCAGGGCGATCTGGTGCCCCTGCTCCCCACTCAACCGCTGCGCATCCTCGCGCACCTGCGCCAACAGGCCGGGCACCGCGACCGGCTGATGCTGTTCGGGCTGCGCTTGTGTCTCCAGCCGCGACAGCATCAACAGATCCTCGACGATGCCTTGCATGCGGTGGGACTGCTCGTACATGGACTTGAGCATTTTGTGCCAACGCCGCGCCGCCTCGTCGCTGTCGTCGTCCAACAGCGTTTCGAGATAACCGGCCACCACCGTCAACGGCGTGCGCAGCTCATGCGAAACATTGGCCACGAAATCGCGACGCATGCGTTCGAGTTGTTGGATACGGGTAATATCGCGCGCCACCAGCAGGCGCTGATCCGTGGCGTAGGGGATCAAGCGCAACGACAGGGTCAACTGCTGATTGGCGGGCGCGGGGAGTTGGATGG
>JACREG010000118.1 GCA_016218375.1 Gammaproteobacteria bacterium | reverse complement strand
TCTCGGTTTGCATTCGCCCGGCACGCGGGCTAACGTGGTTCGCCATGACGACGCCCGGTTATCTTGCACGCGAACATCTCGACCGCCTCTTCGCGGCGTTGCGGGCCGACGGTTATCGCTGCGTCGGTCCGGGCGTGCAGGACGGTGCCATTCAATACCGCGAACTACCCGATCTACCTGATTACTCAGGGGCGCAGACCTTGCCGAGCGGCTGGCGGGATACTCAAGAGCCCGGCTGTTATCGGCTCGAACACACCGCAACACCTCGTCAATTCGCCTGGGCCAACGGCCCGCAGGCGCTCAAGCCGTTTCTGTTCGCGCCGCGTGAAACGCTGTGGCGCGTCGAACGCAACGTGGATGGGCGGTTGGTTTTCAAACCGGTGGAGGCGGCCGAGACTCGGCCGCTGGCCGTGATTGGCGTGCGCGCCTGCGATGTGGCCGCGCTGCGTTTGCAGGACGCGCACTTCCTCGACAACACCTACCGCGATCCTCAGTATGCGGCGCGCCGCGAGGGTCTGTTTCTGGTCGCGGTCAATTGCACGCATCCGGCGGCGACTTGTTTCTGCGTCTCCACCGGCGACGGACCGGCGCTGTCCGACAACGACACAACCTGCGATCTGATCCTGGATGAACTCGACGCGGGCTTTGCCGTGAAGAGTGCCAGCGCGCGCGGGGAGGCAATCGCCGCAAAACTCGATCTGCGTCCGCTCGACGCTGTCGAGACATCCAGCATCGCCGAACAACGCGCCCACGCGCGTACGCAACAGCGCGCGCTACCCAGCCGCGATCTGCGCCCGCTGTTCGAGGGTAGGCTCGACCATCCGCGTTGGGCCGAGGTCGCCGCGCGGTGTCTCGCGTGCGGCAATTGCACCTCGGTATGTCCGACGTGCTTCTGTCACAGCGATCATGATCTGCCGGCCATCGACAACAGTGGCAGCGCGCATTATCGCGAATGGGATTCCTGCTTCACTCAGGGCCACAGTTACATCCACGGCATCACGCTGCGCGCCGACACGCGCCTGCGCTATCGCCAATGGCTGACGCATAAACTGGGTACTTGGCACGATCAGTACGGCCGTAGCGGCTGTGTCGGATGTGGCCGCTGCATCGGCTGGTGCCCGGTTGGCATCGACATTACCGAAGAGGTCGCCGCGCTTGCGGCGGATGCGCCATGAACGTGCCACATGTCTCCCCTCATGTTCCTATGGAGGCCGAGATCGTGCGCCGCACCCAGGAATCGCCCTCGGTGTTTTCGCTGGGTCTGCGGCTGTGCGACCCGGATCGACACGCGGCTTACCGCTTCGAGCCCGGCCAGTTCAATATGCTCTATCTCTACGGCGTCGGGGAGATTCCTGTTTCGATTGTCTCCGACCCGGATGCCGGCGACGAACTCGGCCATACCGTCCGCATCGTTGGTCGCGTGACGCGCGGTTTCGCCGCGCTCAAACCCGGAGATCGCATCGGCTTGCGCGGACCGTTCGGACGCGGCTGGCCGCTCGCCGACGCGGCGGGCCAGGATTTGGTGTTGGTGACCGGGGGTCTGGGCTGCGCGCCGCTGGTGTCGGTGATCAATTACATCGTGCAGCGCCGTGGCGAGTTCGGCCGGGTGGCCATTCTGCAAGGCGTCAAGCACATGGACGACATGATCTGGCGCGATCGTTATACGCGGTGGGCCGCGCTGCCCGATGTCCAGGTGTTGCTCGCCGCCGACGTTGCCGGCGCCGGTTGGAGCTGGCATGTCGGTCTGGTGACCGAACTGGTCGATCAGATCGCCTTCGATGTGCGCGGCGCGCGCGTCATGGTCTGCGGCCCCGAACCGATGATGCTCGCCAGCGTGCGCAAACTCACCGCGTCGGGTGTCGCCGACGAACGCATCTGGATGTCGCTGGAGCGGAACATGCAATGCGCGGTCGGTCATTGCGGCCACTGTCAGTACGGCGCGCCGTTCGTGTGCAAGGACGGCCCGGTATTCAACTACCCGCAGATTCGCGAGCGGTTGGGCGTGAAGGGATATTGAGATGCCTAAACCGAAAGTCGCGGTACACAAGTTCAGTTCCTGCGACGGCTGTCAGTTGGCGTTTCTGGACATGGGCGAGGATCTGCTGACGCTCACGACGCAGGTCGACATCCGCCATTTCGCCGAGGCCGGCATTCTCGGCGAGGACGAGCCGGTGGATATCGCCTTCATCGAGGGCAGCATCTCCACGCCGGAGGACGAGCACCGCATCAAGCGCATCCGCGCAAACGCGACACTGCTCGTGACCATCGGCGCCTGTGCCACCGCCGGCGGTTTGCAGGCGTTGCGCAATCTTGCCGACGCCAAGGCTTGGACCGCGGCGGTGTATGCCAGCCCCGAATACATTTCCAGTCTCGATAAAGTGCAGCCGATCCGCGCGCGGGTGCCGGTGGATTTCGAATTATGGGGCTGTCCGGTCAACAGCCGGCAGATCGTCGCGGCGGTTGGTTCGCTGCTGAACGGCGTCGTGCCCGTCGACGAACGCGACAAGGTGTGCATGGAGTGCAAACGCCAACAGGCGGTGTGCGTCGTGGTGAGCGAAGGCAAACCGTGCATGGGCCCGGTGACGCGCACCGGCTGCGGCGCCTTGTGTCCGCGCTTCGGCCGCGCCTGTTATGCCTGCTACGGCCCGGCGGAAAATCCCAACACCGAGGCGCTGGGCGTGCGTCTGCACGGACTCGGACTGATTGGACGCGAGATCGCGCAACAATTCCTCGGCACCACCAATCAGACGCCGGTGTTTCTCGACGCCGCGCAGCGCTGGAAGGACACGCCATGAACGATACGCGTCGCGTCGACATCCGCATCCCCGTGCTCGCGCGCGTGGAAGGCGAAGGCGCGCTGGATCTCAGCATTCGCGCCGGACAGATCGAAGCGCTGCGCCTGGAGATCTACGAACCGCCACGGCTGTACGAACAATTTCTCATCGGTCGCCACGCGCAGGACGTCATCGACATGACCGCGCGCATCTGCGGCATCTGCCCGGTCGCCTATCAGATCAGTGCGGTGCAAGCGTTCGAATCCCTCTACGGCGTCACGCCTTCCGCCTGGGCGCAGGCCATGCGCCGGGTGTTCTACTGCGGCGAGTGGCTGCAAAGCCATGCGTTGCACATCCATTTATTGGCCGCGCCGGATTTCTTCGGCTGTACCAGCGTGGTGGAGCTGGCGCAGAAAGATGCCGCGGCGGTGCGCCGCGGCCTGCGTCTGCAAGCGCTCGGCAACGATCTGATCGCGCTGTTCGGCGCGCGTTCGGTACATCCGGTGGGCGTGCGCGTCGGCGGTTTTCATCACGCGCCGGCGTTGGCGGTTGTCGCGGCGATGCGCGCGCGGCTAGACGAGTCGCGCGCCGATGCCGAGGCCTTGTTGCGCTGGACCGCGCGCCTGCCGCTGCCCGACGACGATCAGGACTTCGTCAGCGTGGCCATGCGCCATCCCGACGAATATGCCATCACCCGCGGCCGGCTGGTGAGCAGCCTCGGTCACGACCTCGACATTGAGGATTACACGCAGCACTTTCAGGAATTCCAGGTGCCGCACTCGACGGCGCTGCACGCGCATCTCGACGGCAAGCCGTATCTGGTCGGCCCGCTGGCGCGCATCAATCTCAATCTCGATCGGTTGCCGGCACCGCTGCGCGACCTGTTGGACGAACTCGGCATCCGCTTCCCGAGTCGCAATATGTTCCACAGCATCGTCGCCCGCGCCGCCGAAGTCTGGTTGTGCATCGACGAAGCGGCACGGCTGTTGGCGGACTATCGTATTCCCGAAGCCCCGGCGGTGGCGTCGACCCCGCGCGCCGGCATTGGCTGCGGGTGCAGCGAGGCACCGCGAGGCATTCTCTGGCACCGTTACGTCACCGATGCGCAAGGCAACGTCCGCGAAGCGCGCATCGTCCCGCCCACCAGCCAAAACCAGGCGCGCATGGAAGAAGACCTGCGCATTTCGCTGACGCGCTTCGGCCTGGACCGTGACGACGCCGAACTGCGCCTGCGCGGCGAGACCGTCATCCGCAATTACGATCCCTGCATCTCCTGCGCGACGCATTTCCTGCGGCTGAAGGTAGACCGCACCCGCTAGCCCTATCATCGACAGCTCATGTAGGTTGGGGTGAGGCGCTGTTTGCAGGTTTGATGCAGATCATTGCGCCGTGCGCGCGGTTGGAGTCCACTGTAGTCAAGCATCGGATCGCGGCAGGCAGAGTGAGCAGCGATCATGGATTTCCAGCCGCTGTGGGCTGGAGAGTCGCGGGGACTCATACCCGCATGTCTCCAAGATGGATGTAGTACCACTGGAGGCAAGGTCTGCCGCCGGCGACTGGGAAGAAAGGTCGCCGGCGGCCGGGCCGACCAACAACAACGATGCAGGAATAACACCGCACCGCAGTCAGTGATGGCGGGGCGGTTGTGTGTGTGCCTATCCGCCTAAATAGGACGTGGCGTTATCGATACCGCAAAATACACGGCATGCGCCACGTTGCTGGACGCCTTATCGCTGGCGGTCGACTATCCCTCGACGGAACTGATCGACGCTTGGCGCACGGGTCATTTCCTGGGCGTAATCGAAAGCGCGTTGGCTCAGGCGGGCGACACCGGTGATATGCCCCGGGCGTTCGTGGAACAGGCGTTCGCGGAATTGGCCGCGGCTATGCAGGCCTATATGACCGATGAGCGCACTGCGGTGGAGGTGCAGGCCGATTACGTCGCCCTGTTCGAACTCAACCGGGAACGCCCGCCGGTACATCTTCTGCAACACCTCTACGATCTCCAGATGGCCGCGACACAGTTGGATCTGTACCGGCAACTGGCCGAACGCTATCGCAGTTTCGGTATCGCGCTGAAGCAGGGCGAAGGCGCGCGGCCGCCCGACCAACTTTCCGTGCAACTGGAATTTATCGCCTATCTTTACGGCCGTTTGGCGAAGACGCCGACTGGCGAGGACGCCGAACGGCTGTGCCAAACGCTGCACGATTTCGCCGGCACGTTGCAGTGGATCGACGCACCGATTCAGCGCCTCGCGCACGCCGATATACAACACCCTTTCTATTTGCCGCTGCTGCGCTTCGTGCGGCATGCGCTCGATCTCTGCCACACCACCGTCGGTGATGTTGACTGAGATCAATGTTGTCGGAGTCCAAGTCGGCCAAAGTTGCCAACGTCAGGGATTGGATGGGTCGGGATCGGATTAAATAGACGCGCAACAACGGCCGGCCGCGCGCTATCTATTCCCGAATCCTTTGACACAAGTCAGTTGTCGTACCGGGGGTGGCTGCTATACCTCTAATTAAGAGAATTAGTAATCTCTTATATAACACCGACACCGAATGGAGGGCGCGCCATGCCGAAGAAGTATGTGATGCTCGTCGACACCGAGCGCTGCGTGAATTGCAAAGCCTGCGAGGTGTCTTGCCGTGCCGAGTGGAATACGCCGCTCGGTTACTCCCGCAATTGGGTCAGTGAAGTGATGGCCGTCGACCCGAACGGCATGCCCACGTTGTCCCTGCTCTCCGGCCGCTGCATGCACTGCGACAGCCCGCCCTGTGTGGCCGCCTGTCCGACCGGCGCGTCCTACAAGCGCGACGACGGCATCGTGCTGGTCGACCGCGATCTGTGCACCGGCTGCGAATTCTGCATCGATCCCTGCCCGTACAACGCGCGTTTCCGCGATCCGACCGACGGCATGATTTCCAAGTGTACGTTCTGCCAGCCGCGCATCGACGCGGGCGAGGAACCGGCCTGCGTGCATGTCTGCTTCACTCGCGCATTGATGTTCGGCGATGCCAACGATCCAAGCTCCGAGGTGGCCCGGCGTCTCGCCGAAGGCACCTGGCAGCGCTTGGTCACGACCGAGGTCGATGTCGGCCCGAACCTCTATTACTCCAAAGGCACGCAGTTCGATGCGACTGTGTTGCCGCAGAAGAAGTCGCCCACGGTCGCGGCGCAGACGCTGGCGGTCGTCAATCCCGGTTTGAAGATCGGCCTGGGCGGCATGCTCGGTCTGTTCGGCGCGGCCGGCGTTCTGAAACTCGTCAAGCGCAAGGAAGAGGTGGCCAGCCATGAACACTGAAACCGCACCGGTCAAACCCGGCTTCATTTATTCGCGGCCCAAGAAGGTCATCCGCCTGCACTGGTTCAACGCTATCTGTTGGCTGGTGTTGACGCTGTCGGGTCTGGGCATCATCCGCGGCAGTCTGCGTTTCATGCCGGTGGGCTATGCGGAATGGCTACAGAACACTGTGGGCGGCCAATTCAATCTGATTGTCGGCCACTCGCTACTCGGTCTGCTCTGGGCCGGCGTGTTCGCGCTCTTCGTCCTGTTCAACTGGACGAGCGTGGTCTGGCCGTTCCTGAAGAAAGTGCTGTCGATCACGCCGATGTCGGTGCTGCGCGATATGTACGAAATGGTGGTGGACATCGCCAAATTGTTCGGCCTTCTGAAGTCGGTGAAGCTGGCGCCGCCGGGGCGTTATAACGGCGCACAGCGTCTGCTGGGCACGATGATTATCGGTTCCAGCATGGCCATCGCGCTGACCGGCACGCTGATGTTCGTGCTGTTCCTGCTCACGCCCATGACCGTGGACGGCGCGGTGTTCCGCTGGTCGCTGGTCGCGCATGCCTTCTTCGTCGGCTTGGTCTACATCGGTCTGGTCGCACACATCTATTACGCGCTGATCGAAGAGCCGGAGTCATTGCAGTCGATGACGGACGGCTATCTCGAAGAGGGGTATGTGAAACGGCATTGCCCGGCGTGGTACGACGAACTCAAGAAAGAAGGTCGTGTTTAGGTTTTACAACTGAATCGATGGAGGGCGGTATGAACGTGGGTATGAAAAGACTGGCGGCGGCACTGACATTGGTTTGCGTCGGTCTGACGAGCGTAAACGCGCTGGCCGAGGATGCGAATCCAAAACGCGGTCGGGTGTATTTCAAGATGGTCTGCACGGTGTGCCACATGACCCAGGCCGGCAAGGCGATACCGCCGTCGTCGCTTACCATGGCGGAGTGGGGCGCCTATATGGACGCCGACAAGCATGACAAGAGCGGCGCCTCGAATACCTCAGTCAAGTATTACGTCAGTCAGGAATACCGCAAGAGCGTTGCCGACAGCAACAAAGCAGCCAAGAAATTCCTGGATGTGCCCGACGCGCAGTTGTTCGCCGACGTGCGCGCCTTCGCGATCTCGGGCGCCAAGGATTCGGATACGCCGGCCTCCTGCGAATAAACAGGGTTTACACAGATATCTCCGAGGACATCGCCATGAAGGAACGCAGCACACAGATTGAATCTTCGCCTGGCCTGAGCCGTCGCGGCTTCCTCGGTTTGCTGGGAAGCGCCGGCACGGGCGCCGCCCTGGGCTTACGTTCGTTCGACGCCGTGGCCGACGTGGTGCCCCATTCCCAGGAAACCTATCGCAAGGTGGAGACGATCGGTTCGGTGTGCTCCATGTGCGTGAACCGCTGCGGCATCCGTTGCCGCGTAGTCGACGGCGTGCTGGAAAAGATCGACGGCGATCCGCGCAATCCGAATTCGCGCGGCGGCACCTGCGCCAAGGGCCAGGCCGGCATCATGCAAGTCTACGATCCGGACCGCATCCGTTATCCGATGATTCGCGTCGGCGAACGCGGCGCGGGCAAGTGGCGGCGCGCGAGTTGGGACGAGGCCTATGAATACGTCGCCGAGAATCTGGTGAAGATCATCGACAAGCACGGCCCCGGTTCGCTGTTCTGGTCTTCGACCACCGATCTCACCGAGACCTTTTTCGTCAAGCTCGGCACCTACATCGGCACGCAGAACAACGCCCGCCACGCGACCTTGTGTCTGTCCTCGCGCAACGTGGGCTATGCCGCAAGCCTGGGCACGGTGCCCGAGATCGACTTGGCCAATTCGAAATACATTCTGATGTACGGCGCGAATCGACTGGAGTCCTTCGAGTTGCCGTACAACATCGATCTCATCGACGCCATTCAGAAGGGCGGCAAGCTGGTGGTGGTCGATCCGCGCATGACCTATACGGCGGCGAAGGGCGAGTGGATTCCCATTCGGCCGCGCACCGACATGGCCTTGAACCTGGCCTTGATGCATGTACTCATCAATGAAGATCTCTACGACAAGGACTTTGTCGCCAACCGTACCGTCGGCTTCGAGGAACTCAAAGCGCATGTCGCGCAGAACACCCCCGAGTGGGCGGAGAAGGAGACCGAGA
>JACREG010000116.1 GCA_016218375.1 Gammaproteobacteria bacterium | reverse complement strand
CTTCTTGCTAGCTTTCTTTTTCACTGCCATGGTGTAACCCTCCATAGGTTAACGGTTCGCGCAACTTAACGGCTCCCGATTATAGAAACTTTAACGAAAAAGAAAAGATTAGCGTCGAGAAATAATCTCCAGCGCGATCTTTCGGGAGTAAGTCGCGGGGAACGATGGCGTGTCTGAACGGCGGTCGTGCCGAGCGTCGTCATCGCGCGAGGCGCGGCGATTTGTTCGGCCGCGGCAAAACGTGCAGAGCGATCTAATCCCTATTTTCGCAGTATCTGATGGCACTCGTCCCGGGTCGGCGTGTCGCCGTCGCCGTGTGCGCATCATGGGTCGATGAATCGATGCGACGGACGCGCAGCGGCTGTATCGGGTGGTTCGAACGGCCTCTGCTACACGGTCTTCACACACCGCACGGACTGCCGTCGAGCCGGCAAAGTTTGCCGTCGATTGCGGTCGATCCGGGCTGATGGCGGGTTGTCGCAGGCATGTTGCGCGTGCATGCGTATGACGTTCGGGAGGAGGAATCGGGTGACCGATGCGACGAATGATTTATAGTTAGGACGCGCCGCCGACAGCGGCATCACCGAGGCCGGAGATCATGCGCGAGTTCATCACGGAGCTGTGGTCACGCCTCCAGGCGAGCATGTGGAACGACGATTTGCGACAGTTGCCGGCCATGCGCAGGCAGTTGGTGAAGCTGCTGCGCCTGCTCTACGCGGTGGTGCGCGAGTTCGCCAGCGGCGACCTGAATCTGCGCGCCATGAGCATGGTCTACACCACCTTGCTGTCGACCGTACCGCTGCTGGCGTTCGCCTTTTCCGTGCTCAAAGGCTTCGGCGTGCACAACCAACTGGAGCCGGTGCTGCATCAATTCCTGGCCCCGCTCGGGCCGAAGGGCGACGAATTGGCCGGGCATATCCTGAGTTTCGTCTCGCGCATGGACGTCAGTGTGCTCGGCGGTGTCGGGCTGGCGATGCTGATCTATACCGTCCTGTCGCTGTTGCAGAAGATCGAGGCCGCGTTCAACCATGTCTGGCACATCGAGCGCACCCGCGGATTGGGCCAGCGCTTCAGCAGCTATCTCAGCGTGGTCCTGGTCGGGCCGGTGCTGGTGTTCGGCGCGCTCGCCATCACCGCCTCGGTGATGAACAACCGGTTGGTGCAATGGCTGATCGGCATCGAGCCGTTCGGCACGCTGATTGTGGAATCGTCGCGGCTGGTGCCGTACTTGCTGATCGTCGGCGCCTTTACCTTCTTTTATACCTTTATCCCCAACACCCGGGTCAAGCTGTCGGCCGCGCTCGGCGGCGGCGTGATCGCGGGTTTTCTGTGGCAGAGCACCGGCTGGGCCTTCGCCGCCTTCATTGCCTCGTCCGCGCAGTACGCGGCGATCTATTCCAGCTTCGCCATCCTGGTCCTACTGCTGATCTGGGTCTACCTCAATTGGCTGATCGTGCTGATCGGCGCGCAGATCGCATTTTTCATCCAGAACCCGCATTACCTGACGCGCAACCGTATGCGTCTGGAGTTGAGCGACCGGCTCAAGGAACATCTGGCACTCGGTATCATGTATCTGGTCGCCGATCAGCATCACCGCCACGCACCGGTCTGGACCGCGCCGGCGCTGGCCGCGCGGTTGAACCTGCCGCTCGCACCGCTGGAACGTCTGATCGCCACGCTGATCGCCGCCGGCTATCTGGTCGAGACTTGCGAGGAACCGCCGGCACTGATTGCCGCACAGGACACCGCCACCGTGCGCGTCGCCGAACTGCTCGACGCGGTGCGCGCGACCGACGAAAGCCGCTTACTCGCTGTGGCCGGACTGGCGCCACTGGCGCCGGTGGATGCGATCGTTGCGCGCATCGACGCGGGACGCGCAGCGCTACTCGGCGACCTGACATTGCGCGATCTGCTCGACGACGCCGGGCCGGATTGAACCGTGAGTGCTACGCAAATCAAGACGCCGCACTGGCGGCACGGGCTGATCGAGGCACTGGTGTTGTTCGCGGTGCTATTGGGCGTGCATCTCTATCAGACCCGCGATGCGATCGATGGACGGGCACCGCCCTTGGCGGGTGTGGGTCTGCACGGCGAAGCGCTCAGTCTCGAAGCGCTGCGCGGGAAAGCTGTGTTGGTACAGTTCTGGGCGACCTGGTGTCCGGTGTGCCGGGTTCAGGAAGATAGCATCCAGACGCTCTCGGAGGATTGGCCAGTGTTGAGCATTGCACTGGAGGATACGCCGCCGGAAACATTGCGTGCCTATATGAATAAGGCAGGTCTGAGCTTCCCGGTGCTGCGCGACATCGACGGCACATTGGCCGCGCGCTTTGGCGTGCGCGGTACGCCTACCGCGTTCATCGTCGATCCTGCCGGTCAGATCCGCTTCACCGAGGTCGGCTATACCACCGGCTGGGGACTGCGTCTGCGGCTGTGGTGGGCCGCTACTATCGGCAGTTCACCCGCTGCGGAGCCCGCCCGATGACCGGCAACCCCAACGTCGACCGCTGCATCGATGTCCTGTGCGGACACGGCTGCCGCGCCGTGCGCGAATACATCGACGCCCTGCGCGCCGGCAGCGAGTCCACGCATTGGGCCGAACTCGATGCCGTCGAACGCGGGCTGTTGTGCCAGGAACTGGAAAACATCATGGCGGTGTATGGGGATAAGTGCGAGATATAACCACTCCGCCGCACGTCTCGCAGGCATCGCAGGTAGACATCGTAGGTTGGGGTGAGCGCAGCGAACCCCAACAGATACTGCCCTCTTCACCCTGTTCACCCAGCGCAGTTGCCGGGTAAATGGATTTGCTTTAAAACGTGGACTGTTGCCACCCACTGGGCGGGGGTGCCGGATTAACCGAAGGCGTCGTCCTGGACTATGCCACGGAGAGAATGCTGGTCGGCATCGACAACGCCAGTCACAAAATCGAACTTAAGACGCTAGTGCTGAGCAAGCTGCCGGGCAAGGTGGATGGCGGCTTGAAGGGGAAAGGGTGGTGATCCCTGTGGCCTGACCCCGATATTCTCCGGATCTATTTTTATTGCGAGCAAACCAATGCTGCCGCCAAATTACATCGAAAAGGTGTCTCGCCTAGTTAACGTTAAATTTGCAGAGCGTAGAAGAGCCTTACCTGCAGAAATAGAAGCATCGGCGCGCGCGTTCGCAGCAAGTGGTGGGCGAGGGTCAGGTGCATATTATTCGTATGTCCACAGTGCGATTGCGCGGGAGCTCGAGATTCGCGCGATTCAATTATGGGACGCGATGGTTCGTGTTCACCGAACGCTCGGGGCTCCATTAACTGATGGCCTTGCCGAGGAGCTAATCTGGATATTCGACTCTCATTTTCGCGATATACATTTGGAAGTCGAAGACATATTAAATGATCGACTGAAAACCGCGGGCGCGGCAATCAGGCAGAGGCTGTTATTAGATCAAATACTCAGTGAATGCAGAAATAAGCACTACGTGGAAATTGAACTGTACGTCGACAGTCTAAATGCTGCGCCTACCCGGCAATCTGAGTCGACTCAAACTACATACAATTATTTTGGCTCTATTGGGTTGATTCAGACAGGTGCTGGCGCTGTTGCGCACGTTGTTCAGAATATAGGCTCCGATGATCGCGAAGCGTTGGTGCGAGCATTGGATTTGGTGCGTGATGCAATCTCCAATTCTCAGGAGCTTTCATCTCAACGGGATGAGCTGATTGAGATCGCAGATAAATGCCAGGAGATGATCGTCTCTGCGCAGCCCAACAATTCTATGCTCCGAGGGATGTTCGATGTTCTCGCAGGTTCTATTCAAGCTATCGCTAGCGCTGGCCCCGCATACGTCGCGATGAAGGCTGCGCTGCTCCCCCTGGGAGTCACGCTGCCGTAATAACTCATCGCGGACCATGCTCAACCGGTATTTTTGGACAGTACCATTTTCTCCGAACGAGGTGAAAATAGTAACGTAGGATGGGTGAAGGCGTTTTTTGCCGTAACCCATCATTCATCCGTTGCCTTGATGGGTTGCGCTTCGCTCCACCCATCCTACTAAAGCAAAAGGGGACGGTTTTTGCCGCCCCCTTCTTTTTCATCACCCCTCCGCCCGCGACGTCCGCTTGCGATCCTGTTCCTTCAACTGCTTCTTGCGCAGCCGGATGTGGTTGGGCGTGACTTCCACCAGTTCGTCGTCGTCGATGAACTCCAGCGCTTGTTCCAGTGACATGCGGATCGGCGGGGAGAGCACCAGGTTTTCGTCGGTGCCGGCGGCGCGGATGTTGGTGAGCTGTTTGGCCTTGAGCGGGTTCACCACCAGATCGTTGTCGCGGGTGTGGATGCCGATGAGCATGCCTTCGTAGACTTCTTCGGCGTGGCCGATGAACAGCCGGCCGCGTTCCTGCAAGTTGAACAGCGCGTAAGCCAGCGCTTTGCCCGCGCCGTTGGCGATGAGCACGCCGTTGTTGCGGTTGCCGTATTCGCCCTTTTTCACCGGACCGTAATGGTCGAACACGCTGTACAGCAAGCCGCTGCCTTGGGTGGCGGTGAGGTATTCGGTGCGGAAGCCGATCAGGCCGCGCGAGGGGATGATGTAGTCGATGCGTACGCGGCCTTTGCCGTCCGGCATCATGTTCTTGAGATCGCCGCCGCGCATGCCGAGTTTTTCCATCACCGTGCCTTGGTGCTGTTCCTCGACGTCGACGGTGAGTTGTTCGTAGGGCTCTTCCTTGCCGTCGTCGGTCTCGCGGTAGATTACTTCGGGGCGTGATACGCCGAGTTCGTAGCCTTCGCGGCGCATGTTCTCGATCAGGATCGACAGATGCAGTTCGCCGCGGCCGGAGACGCGGAACTTGTCGGGATCGTCGGTATCGGCCACGCGCAACGCGACGTTGTGCAGCAGTTCGCGTTGCAGGCGTTCGCGGATTTGCCGCGAGGTGACGTACTTGCCATCCTTGCCGGCGAACGGCGAGTTGTTGACCTGGAAGGTCATGCTCACGGTCGGTTCGTCGACGGACAACGGCGCGAGCGCCTCAACGGCGCTGGGATCGCATAGCGTGTCGGAGATGTAGAGTTCCTCGATGCCGGTGAAGGCGATGATGTCGCCGGCGTTGGCCTCGGGCACTTCCACGCGTTGCAGGCCGAGGAAGCCGAAGATCGACAGGATGCGGCCGTTGCGACGCTTATTGTTGTGATCGATGATGGCGACCTGGGTGTTGGTCTTGACGCGCCCGCGCAAGATACGGCCGATGCCGATCACGCCGACATAGCTGTTGTAGTCGAGCTGCGAGATCTGCATCTGGAACGGGCCTTCCATGTCCACCTGCGGCGGATGCACTTTCTCGACGATGGTTTCGAACAGCGGATTCATGTCGCCGCTGCGCGCCTCGGGATCGAGGCTGGCGTAACCGTTCAGACCGGAGGCGAACACGATCGGGAAATCCAATTGTTCTTCCGTCGCGCCGAGGCGGTCGAACAGATCGAAGGTGGCGTCCAGCGCATAGTCGATGCGCGCGCCGGGACGGTCGATCTTGTTCACCACGACGATGGGCTTGAGGCCGCGCGCCAGCGCCTTCTGGGTGACGAAGCGCGTCTGCGGCATCGGGCCTTCGACGGCGTCGACCAGCAACAGCACGGAGTCGACCATCGACAGCACGCGTTCCACTTCGCCGCCGAAGTCGGCGTGTCCGGGGGTGTCGACGATGTTGATACGGTAGTCACGCCAGCGCACACCGGTGTTCTTCGCCAGGATGGTAATGCCGCGTTCCTTTTCCAGCGCGTTGGAGTCCATGGCGCGCTCTTCGAGCTGGGTGCGCTCGTCGAGGGTGTCGGACTGCTTCAACAACTGGTCGACGAGGGTGGTCTTGCCATGGTCGACGTGGGCGATGATGGCGATGTTGCGGAGTTTCTCAATCACGGCGGGCTACCTGAACCAAAAAGAGCGCGGATTATACAGTAGGCGCGGCGCGCGGGCAGGCTTATCTGCGGGCTTTGCCGAAGGAGTGTAGCCCAGGGTGTCCCAGGGTATCCCAGGCGGGCGGTGAAAATGCCGGCCGTGGCCGGGCAGCCGGCTGATAACTCAGGGGATTAGGGCGGTGGAGATCAGGGCGGGTCGAGCCTGCGCAAGCCGGCCGGCAGCAGGCGCATATCCGTCAGGGTGCTGAGCAGCGCGGCGACGAACGTCGCCTCTTCGTCATACGCCATGCGGTAATACTGGACCTTCATGGTCAGGGCGCTGCCGAAGACGATACTGCCGAGCGCCAGAAACGAACCGAGCGCCAGCGTCGAAACGCCGGTAATGCCTTGGCCGATGGTGCAGCCCATGGACAGGACGCCGCCGATGCCCATCAACACCGCGCCCACGGTGTGATTGACGAAATCGCTGCGCGAGGTGAACCAGACGATCTGGAACTTGCCGGTGCTCAGGGCAACGATCGACGCGCCGAGACTCACCCCCAGCACGGCGAGCACGCCGAAGGTCACGCGTAACAGATCGCCCGGCGCGGACAGGTAGTACAGGGTTTCACCCATCGGATTGATGAAGGTATAGGACTGGATACCGACACCGAGCGGTCTTTCGTCCAGCCAATCGACGGCCTCGATCGCGGCCTGTCCCAGCGGTCCGCCAGTCAAGTACCAACCGCCGAGGATGATGCCGCCGATGGTGCAGGCGGCGACGATGTTATGCGTGTTGCCGCGAAAATGCCGGTCGCGCAGCGCCATGACCAGCGTGACGCAGACCAGTGTGCCGCCGATGGCGAAAGACAATGTTTGCGCGTCGATGCCGGTGAACGCCTGGAGAATGTCCGGCAGACTCTGGCTGCTGACGCCGTGCGCCTCAAGCTGGATGGCCGTGGCGTTGATCCAACTGTGGAATAGCACGGCATAGAAATCGGTTTTGGTCATCAGGAAGGCAAAGACACTGACAATGGCGAAGACCAGCAAGGATTTCAGATTGCCGCCGCCGATGTTGAGCAAGGTCTTGTTACCGCAGCCGCCGGCCAGCGTCATGCCGATGCCGAACATGGAACCGCCGAGCAGATAACGCAGCCAGGCGAAGTTGGCGCTGCGATAGGGCGGCAGGCTGGAATCGACGCTGAGTATGCCGGTGGCTTCGAGTATCAGGACGCCGGCCAGCGCGATGGCCGCGGCGCTCAACCAAGCCCACAGCCGGCCCTTTTTTCCCATGTTGATCCAATCCGACACCGCGCCCATGGTGCAGAAATTGGTCTTGCTGGCGACGGCGCCGAGCGCGACGGCACCGAGAAATCCTCCGAGCAGGACTTGCGTAGGGCTGCTGAGTTCCATGCGCGTGGTCAGCCTTTGCGGATATGGAAATGGTATTTGCCGCCGTCCTGCGCGGACGACTCGATGGTGCAGCCGAGCTGTTCCACCAGGCCTGGGATATCGTCCTTGGTACCGGGATCGGTGGCGATGAGATGGAGGATCTGGCCCACGGCCAGATTTTTCAGCGCCTTCTTGGTCTGCATCACTGGCATGGGGCAGTTCAGACCCGAGGTATCCAGTTCTTGATCGAAGTGCGCCATGGTTCAAATCCTTCCGCGAATCGTGAGGGTGTTTGTCTGCTGCTGTAGCGGCGCCGCCAGGGGTGGCTTGAGATCGTGCCGGGCCGCCGGCTGTATACATAAAGATGCATTGGCAGGCGTCGATATTCCCGTTGAGTGCATTGGGTTAATCGCTGGGGGAGAAGGGGGATGAAAAATAGACGGGAGCCCGTCGAGTGGCGGGTGGACGTAACGGGTTTGCATTGTCCGGCGCCGGTCATCCGGTGTCGGGCTACCTTGGCACGCATGGCGGAGGGCGAAGTGCTGATCCTGCGCGCGACCGACCGGGATGCGCACCGAGAGATTCTCGGGTTGGTCGAAAGATTTGGGCATCGGCTGCTGGAGGTTCGCGGTCACGATGCGGCCGTGGAGTTCGTGATTCTCAAGGTCGAACCGGTACGCTGCGCCGGCATGCGGCGCCGGCCGTCGGCACCCCGTATAGGGGCGGCGCCATGGGGGGATCGATGGGGAAATCGATGGGGTGCGTTCGCGCCGGCATCCGCTTAATTAACGGCGGACGTCGCGATCCGCCGATACCGATGTTCAGTGTGCCGCGGGGCGCGTCTTCTCGGCGGTAGTGTCGGCAGGCAAGTCCACTTCCTCGGTGAGTTCCGGGATGTGCGGCGCGTCGCCCAGATAGGTATCGTCGTCGTCGGTTGCGGCGCTGTGTGTCGGGGCGGTCGCGGGTGCCGGTTGATCCACCGGTTCATTCGCCGGTTCATTCACCTGTTTACCCGGGGGTTCGTTCAGGCGGGGCGCCGCGCGCAAATCCAGATGCAATGCCGGCGGCTGTTCCGCGCACAGTGTTTGCGCGCTGCTGGCCATGTGCTGATAGACGGCGCGGTAATGTTCCGTCATATCCTCGAACAAGGTCGCCGAGGTCTGGAAGTGTTGGTTGACTTTGTCGCGATAAGCCGCGAGTTCCGCGCGCGCGGCGGCCAGTTCCTGTTCCAGTTCGCGGATGCGATCGCCACGCGGCGCGATGCGCCACGTCAGCAGAAAGCCGACGCCGATGCCGAGGGCGAACGTCAGCAGACCAAATTCCCAATCCCATACCATGCCATTACCTGTCGTGTGTGTGCGGTGGTGTGCGAAGTATACCGGATACCGGCGGGGTGCGATGGCGGGTACTTGCCAAGTCGCTTGATCGGCGTCAAGGTTAGCGGGGCGGGGAACATTGCATGCTGCCGCAGCGGCCGGCGCGCCGCGGATACTCACTTTCTGATGCGATGAGCGCTATGAAACTGGAAACCCTGGCAGCCTTTCTGGGTATCGAAGCCGATACCACCGAACATCGCGAAAAACTGTTGTCCGGGCTGGGCGGTCTCCTGGGTATTCTTGCTGTCGCTTGGATCTGTTCCGCGGTGACGGCGGGGCGCGACCTGCCCTATCTGGTTGCATCCATGGGTGCCTCCGCCGTGTTGTTGTTCGCGGCGCCGCACGGCAAATTTTCCCAACCCTGGAGCGTGTTCGGCGGGCATGTGATCTCGGCGTTGATCGGTGTCGCCTGCGCGCGTTGGGTGACCTATGTGCCGATGGCCGCGGCGCTGGCGGTGGGTCTGACTATCGTCGCCATGCATTACCTGCGCTGTATCCATCCGCCCAGCGGCGGTACCGCCCTGGTGGCGGTGTTCGGTAGCGCGCAGATCCACGCGCTGGGTTATGGCTACGCCATCATGCCGGTGGGATTGAATGTGCTGGTTCTGCTGACGATGGCCATGTTGCTGAACTATCCGTTTCCCTGGCGGCGTTACCCGCTGCATCTGCACCGGCATTTGCGGCCGCCGACCCAGGAGGCCGTGCCGGAAACGTCCTTGAGCAATCGCGACTTGGCGTATGCGTTGAAGCATATCGGTTCTCAAGTCGACGTCACCGCCGAGGAGCTGGAACTCATCTTCCGTCTCGCCGAGCAGCATGCCCAGAGCGACCATCTGCCGGTGACGTCGATCCGCCTCGGCCATTATTACTCCAATGGCAAATACGGCGCCGAATGGTCGGTGCGTCAGGTGGTGGATCAGGGCGCGGATCACAGTGCCGACGGACTCATGATCTTCAAAGGCGTGGCCGGTGCCGAACGGCGTTCGACCGGCACCTGCACGCGTCACGACTTCGCGCGCTGGGCCAAGTACGAAGTTTATCTGAACGAGAATTCCTGGCAGCGGGTGAACCTGTAATTCAAACCACCCGATTACGCGGCGTGCCGTCGAGGTAGGCGCGGATATTCGCGGTGACTTCATCGACCAGGCGTTGGCGTGCCTCGCGGCTGGCCCAGGCGATGTGCGGCGTGACAATCAGATTCGGCAGTTTGTGCAATAGCAACGGATTGCCGTGCCGCGGCGGTTCCTCGATCAGCACGTCCACGCCGGCGCCGCCGATGCGATTGTGTTGCAGTGCATGCATGAGCGGGGCCTCGTCGACGATGCCGCCGCGCGCAGTGTTGATGAGCAGCGCGGTGGGTTTCATCAAGGTCAATTCGCGCGCGCCGATCAGGCCGCGTGTCGTATGCGTCAGCGGGCAGTGCAGACTCAGTACATCCGCCCTGCGCAGTACGTCGTCCAAGGGCGCGCGCCCTTCGCGGTCGTCGCCGCCGGGGCGCTGCGCAATCAGCACCTGCATGCCGAAGGCGCTGCCCACCGCCGCCACCGCGCGACCGAGTTCCCCGTAACCGACGATGCCCAGTGTTTTGCCGTGCAGTTCCGTGGTTGGATAATCGAGTACGCAGAAATCGCGTTGGTGTGCCCACTGGCTGTGCGCGGCATGTTGTTGCTCGGTGAGGCGCCGTTGCAGCGCAAGTATCAGCGCGAACACATGTTCGACCACCGAGGCGGTGGCGTAGCCGGTGACATTGCACACCGTAATGCCGCGCTCCGTGGCGGCGGCCAGATCGACGTTGTTGGTGCCGGTGGCGGCGACGCAGATCAGTTTGAGCTGCGGGGCGCGCGCCAACAATGCCGCGTCGATGACGAATTTGTTGGCGATCGCCACATCGGCAGCCTGCAAGCGGCGCGCGCCGTCGGCGGGTTCGCTGTGTTCGTGCAACTCCCAGCGCGGCAGTGTGGCGCGTAGCGCGGCGAGATCCAGATCCTGCGGATGCAAGGTGTCCAGATCCAGAAACACGCCGTGATTCAGGGTGTCATGCATGGCGTTCGATTCTCACCCGGCAAGGCCGGTTAGATGTTTGTGTCGGCAGGATGCGATATGACGAGGCCGAAAGTGTATCAGGTCGTGCCTCTTGCATAGAAGTGCGCCACGGCTTTCAGTGTGCAACGACCATGCGCTGAAAGTGTGGAACCAAAAAAAGCCGCCTGATGCGGCGGCTTTTCGTTAGAAAAATACGCGTGCGATTAAGCGCGCTTTTTCTTTTGCCTGAAGCCACCGACAAGGAACGCGAGTCCAGAGCCCAGTAATGCGAAGGCGGGGGGCAATGGCACGGCGTTCAAATTGGCTGCCGCATTTTGCGCGCCGATATAGGTGCCGATTTCGAAATTCTGCGGATGCGAGTCGCTGCCCACCAAGGCTTGGTGCGTTTCCGGATCGTAGTCTCCGGCATATTTGAAGAACTCATATCGACGCAGGATAGATGCGGCATTCGGACCGACGGGGGCTCCATAACCGCTTTCCAGTTGTCCGGCGAGCGGATTGCCTGGGTCTGTCTGCAATAATTGCCACTCGACTTCGGTGACCGCTTGCTGAACCTTGGCGTTATCGCCGACGAGTTCTTCCAGGCCGATAGGGTTCTCAAACTCGGAGGTGAAAACCTTGACCCAAATCGCTTCTCCAAACTGCGCTTCGTTTTCGGGCGCGGGGGCTTGGATTTGTGCCACGACGATCGGTGGAGCGCCGACGACGGGGTCTGGGATGACATTCCACGCCGGGGCAGGAAGACTGACTACTCCATTACTGAGTACGCCGGGTGTCCCCGTCTCAATCAGCCAACTGTAGGTGGTCTTGGTCGCATTCGTGGTTGTGCCGACACCAAAGTGATCGCACGGCGTGCTGGGACCATAACCAACGCCACCACCGGACCAGCAATTATCGCCAGGCGTAATGAAGCTGCCGCTGGGCGTACCGTAATCCCAACTGCTGCCATCGAAGAGACCGAAGTAGGTAATCTTGGTGCCAAACGTCGAACCGTTCGAATACTCGGTAATGGTCGGGGCGCCGTAGCGCTCCACGCTGGTTGAAGGATCGAAGCCGCGCCCGCTCGGGAAACCCCGGCCTATCCCGCCGAAGGTGTCGGTGATGTCGCTGCTATGCAGCCCTTCGAGATCGATTTCAAAACCGTGCGCGGTGTAGCCCGTGTCGTTGATGACATCGAAATTACCCAGGAAGCCGACAACCGCCGCAGAGGTAATGCCTGGGGCCAGGGTGAGAGAAGCCACCACAGCCCAAGCGGGAAAATGAGATTTGAAACTGGGGAGTATCGCGATCGCTTTGCTAGTCGTGTGTGTGTTCATGTTGATTTTCCTCATACCGGTCGGAATGCATGCCAGTCGGTAGCGGCCTCGCTTGAATAGCCGAGGTAGGACACTTCGTGTGGCGTAATAGAGATGCCATTATGATGGGATATTTATCCCAAATGAAGTCGCGCGAGCGGTGAAGAATTGACTTTTGTCGGGCTGGACGACGATAGAGGCGATTTTCAACGGTCACCCACGCGGCAGCGCCGCGTGCCGTTCTTGCGGTTGGGGCGGGCGGGGGCGTGAATATCAGGTCAGCAGCAATTCCAGCAGCGCTTTCTGCGCATGCAGGCGGTTTTCCGCTTCGTCCCACACCACGCTTTGCGGGCCGTCGATCACGTCGGCCGCGACTTCTTCGCCGCGGTGCGCGGGCAGACAGTGCATGAACAACGCGTCTTTGGCGGCGAGTTTCATGAGTTTGGCATCGACCTGGAAGGCGGCGAAGGCTTTGGCGCGCGCAGCCTGTTCCTCTTCCTGACCCATGCTGGCCCACACGTCGGTGACCACCAGGTCGGCGCCGCGTGCGGCAGCGGCGGGATCGCTGCCGACTTCGACATGACCGGCGGCGCAGGCGACGAAGTCGGCGGACGGTTCATAGCCTTTGGGCGCAGCAACGTTCAGCTTGAAACCGAATTGCTTGGCGGCGCCCAGGTAGGAATTGCACATGTTGTTGCCATCGCCGATCCAGGCCACGGTCTTGCCGCGGATATCGCCGCGATGCTCGATGTAAGTCTGGATGTCGGCCAGCAACTGGCAGGGATGGCAGCGGTCGGTGAGCGCGTTGATGACCGGTACCTGCGAATGCGCGGCGAAGCGTTCCAGCTTCTCGTGCTCGTAGGTGCGGATCATGATGATGTCGACCATGCGCGACAACACGCGCGCGGTATCCTCGATGGGTTCGCCGCGGCCGAGCTGGGTGTCGCGCGGCGACAGGAACAGCGCATGCCCGCCGAGCTGCGCCATGCCGGCCTCGAAGGATACGCGCGTGCGCGTCGAGGACTTCTCGAACACCATGCCGAGGATCTTGCCGCGCAGCGGTTGATACAGTTCGCCGGCACGCTGCTTGGTCTTCAGCTCGATAGAGCGGCGCATCAGCCCCTGGAGTTCATCGGGCGACAGGTCGAGGAGGGTGAGAAAATGGCGTACCGGCATTGCTGCTTACTCTTGATTACTTTGGGGCGAGAAACTCGACGATCGATTGACTGACTTCGGCGACGATACGGTCGGCCTGCGCATCGCTCAAGATCAGAGGCGGCAGCAGCCGCACCACTTTGTCGGCGGTGACGTTGATGAGCAGGCCGCGCGCCAGTGCCGATTTCACCAGTTCGCCGCAGGGACGATCCAGTTCCACGGCCAACATCAATCCGAGGCCGCGAATGGCGACAACACCGGCGGTGTTGGCCAAGCGTTGCGTGAAGCCATCGAGCATGCGCTGACCGAGTTGTGCGGCGCGCGCGACCAGTGCTTCTTTTTCAGTGGTGGAGATCACCGCAAGCGCCGCGCTGCACGCGAGCGGATTGCCGCCGAAGGTCGAACCGTGATTGCCGGGTTCGAAGGTGGTGGCGGCGGTGCCGCGCGCCAGACAAACGCCGATGGGCATGCCATTGCCGAGTCCCTTGGCGAGCACCATGACATCGGGCTGCACGTTGCTGTGCTGACAGGCGAACCAGCGGCCGGTGCGGCCCATGCCGGTCTGCACTTCGTCGAGCATCATCAGCCACTGGTGTTTATCGCACAGCGCGCGCACGCCGGCGAGGTAATCGGCATCGGGTATGCGGATGCCGCCTTCGCCCTGCACCGGTTCGACCAACACGGCGACGACGTTATCGCTGTTCTCGGCCACCGTGCACAGCGCGTCGAGATCGTTATACGGTACGCGCACGAAACCTTTTACCAGCGGCTCGAAACCGGCCTGCACCTTGCGATTGCCGGTGGCGGTGAGCGTGGCCAGCGTGCGGCCGTGGAAGCTGCCTTCCATGACGATGATGGCCGGTTCCTTGATGCCGCGCTTATGGCCGTGCAGACGCGCCAGCTTGATGGCCGCTTCATTGGCCTCGCAGCCGGAGTTGCAGAAGAAGGCGCGTTCCAGGCCGGACAGTCGCAGCAGGTGCGCGGCGAGTTCTTCCTGCAAGGGAATCTCGTAGATATTCGAGGTGTGGATCAGTGTGCCGGCTTGCGCGCATAACGCCGCGGCAACGGCCGGATGTGCATGCCCGAGTCCGCACACGGCGACGCCGCTGAGTGCGTCGAGATATTCGCGGCCCTCGGTGTCCCACAGACGCGCGCCTTCGCCGCGCACAAAGCGCACCGGCAGTCGAGCGTAGGTGGTCATCAAGGTGTCATTGGCCATCGCACTTCCAACCCATAAAAAAGCAAACGGCAGCCCAGGGGAGCCGCCGGAAAGAGGCCGATTCTAACGATGCCCCGGGCCAGGCGCAATTACCGGATGGTTACCCCTGAAGCGATGCCTGGAAATGACAAAGCCCGGCACGGGGCCGGGCTTTGTGAGGGTGTGCCGGGAGAACCCGGCACGCGCCCATTTGGATCGGATCAGTAGATCAGAACGGCAGGCCGTGCATCTGGCCGGTCATGCCGAGGATCATCGGTATCGACAACATCGTGTTGGTACGCGAGGCCATCAGGGCGACGACCTTGGCCTTGGCGATGGCCTCCGGCGTGGACTGCACAATGCCCAGAATCTTCTTCTGGTTCGGCCAGATCAGCACCCAGACGTTGAACAGCATGATGGTGCCGAGCCAAGCGCCCATGCCGATAATCTTGTAACCCTCGGCGAAGGTGAAGGCGGCGACGAAGCCGGAACCTTCGGCGGTGTGCATGGCCTCCAGCGCCAGCGCGCCGGTCAACCAGGTGGCGACGGCCGCCCAGCGGAACCACAACAGGGCGCGCGGGGCGATGTACTTATTGATGGCCGCGGCACCGGGACCGCCGCTGTTGGCCTCGGCCAGGGCTTTGCCCACGCCGGGCACCTGCACGAAGTTGAAGTAATAGAGCAGACCGATCCAGGTGATGCCGACCAGCACATGCATCCACACCCAGAATTCCCACGGGTTGGGCGTGTTGGTTACGCCGAGCGCGAACATAATGACGATCGCCAGGACGAAACCAGCAATGAGGGTGCCCGGGATGGACTTGAGTGGGTTCATGGATCGGTCCTCCGAAAATTTGTTAGAAAAGCGTTGTAAAACGTGTGGTTCAGAAAAGCTGACTGTTTTTCTAAGGTTCGGCAGGATAAGGCAGCGGCCCGTGTATTGCAATATGTCAATGTTGGGGCGGCCGCGTATCGTGCCGGGATGTGTATCGATGAACGGGGGCTCGAACCGAGTGCGGTTGTCGGCCATGCCGAGGCGGTGGCGGATGGGCACGCGGGGCCGCATAATGCGCGGCATTCTCAATGCGACGGGAGTACGCGGATGAAGCGCTGGTTATCGACAGTGACGGTGGTGGTATGGATTGGTCTGCTGAGCGGCTGTGCGGCGGCGGTGGTCGGCGGCGCGGCGGCCGGCGGTTACTACGTGGGCAAGGACGATCGTAGCGCGGCCGAGATTGCGCAGGATGCGACGATTACGTCATCCGTCAACACGCGCTATGTCGGCGACGATCTGGTGCAGGCGCGCCTGATCAATGTCGACACCTACCGCGGCGTGGTGACGCTGTACGGCAATGTTCCCAATCAAACCGTGGTCGACCGCGCCGTGGACCTCGCGCGCAACGTGCGCGGCGTGCGGCAGGTCGTGTCCAAGCTCACGGTCGGCGCGAACTAGCGATCATCGTTTTGGTAGGAGCGGCCTTCGGCCGCGAACCGGTCGCAGCCTAGCCGTTCGCGGCCAGAAGCCGCTCCTACTTCTGTCTGTGCCTGCCGAATTCAGAATGCTCCAGGATTGACCCATGTGCGGCATCTGCGGTGAATTGCGCTTCGACGGCCGGGCCCCCGATCTCGGCCGGCTCGCGCGCATGACCGCGCGCCTGGCGCGGCGCGGTCCCGATCACGAAGGCAGCTATGCCGACGGTCCGCTGGCCTTCGGTCATCGCCGTCTGGCGGTGATCGATCTGTCGCCGCATTCCAATCAGCCGCTGGTCGATCGGAAACTCAAGCTCGCGTTGGTGTTCAACGGCACCATCTACAACTATCCCGAACTGCGCGAGGAGCTGCGCGCGCTCGGCTACGAATTTTTTTCCAACGGCGACACCGAGGTCATCCTCAAAGCCTATGCGGCCTGGGGCGAACAGTGCGTCGAACGTCTGCACGGCATGTTTGCCTTCGCCCTCTGGGACATGCAACGGCAGCGCTTGTTTCTGGCGCGCGACCGCTTCGGCATCAAACCGCTGTATTACAGCCACGAGCGCGGCCAATTCCGCTTCGCCTCGACCAGCCAGGCCTTGCTCGCCGCGGGCGATGTGAATACCGACATCGATCCGGTCGCGCTGCATCATCTCTTCACATTGCATGCAGTGATCCCCGCGCCGCGTACCATTTTGCGCGGTGTGCGCAAACTTGAGCCGGGACACACGCTGACCCTCTCGATCGATGGCAAACATACCGTGCGCCGCTACTGGCGTCTGAAAGCGACGCGTCCCGAACGCGCGTTCAGCGAAGCCGAATGGACCGAGGCGATCCACGCCGCGTTGCGCGAGGCGGTGCGCAAGCGCATTCAGATCGCCGACGTGCCGGTCGGTGTGTTGCTCTCCGGCGGTCTCGATTCCAGTTTGTTGGTGGCGCTACTCGCCGAGGCCGGCGTGAAGGATCTGCTGACCTTCTCGGTCGGTTTCGAGGATCAGCCGGAAGAGAAGGGCAGCGAGTTCGAGTATTCCGATCAGGTCGTCGAACGCTATGCGACGCGCCATCACAAATACCGCATCCCCAACGACGAAGTGTTGAAGCGTCTGCCGGAAGCCGTGGACAACATGGCCGAGCCGATGTTCGGTCAGGATGCCGTGGCTTTTTATTTGTTGTCCGAACAGGTATCGAAATCGGTCAAAGTCGTGCAGAGCGGACAGGGCGCCGACGAAGTATTCGGCGGCTATTTCTGGTATCCGCAGATGGCCGCCGAGACCGGCAGCGATCTCGACCGTTTCCGTCTGCATTATTTCGACCGCGATCACGCCGAGTTCGCCGAGATGATCGAGCCCGATCTGCAAGGACCGGATTACACCTCGCCGGACATCGCCGCGCGGCTGGCCGAACCCGATGCCGACGACTACATCGACCGCGTGCTGCGCCTGGACGTGACCACGCTGATCGTCGACGACCCGGTCAAGCGCGTGGACAACATGACCATGGCCTGGGGCCTGGAGGCGCGCGTGCCGTTTCTCGATCATCATCTGGTCGAACTGGCCGCGCAGATGCCGCCCGAGTACAAACTCGGTTCCGGCGGCAAACATGTGTTGAAGCGCATCGCCCGCGGCATCGTCCCGGATGCGGTCATCGACCGGCCCAAGGGTTACTTTCCGGTGCCGGCGCTGAAATATGTGCGTGGCGAGTTTCTGGAGTTCATGCGCGCCATCGTCGACTCGAAGGCGTGTCGCGAACGCGGCATTTATCAACACAGCTATGTCGAACGCCTGCTCGCCGATCCGGAAGGCCAGCACACCCGCATCCTCGGCAGCAAACTCTGGCATCTGACGCTGCTGGAATACTGGTTGCAGCGCAATGTGGATACGGCGGCCTAATGCGCCCCAAGCTGGCATGCTCCGCCAGTGGTGTTGCTCCGCCGGTGGCGTTAATCGCAAAGCCGACTAGCGCAGCTCGGAGGCGGCGCGATTAACGCCACCGGCGGAGCGCGGAGCGTCACGCAACACGCGGAGTATTCAAATGTAAGTCCACTCTTTCAGGCTGCCGGCGGGTCGATCCCTGAAGCCGACTAGCGCAGCTCGGAGGCGAAAGGGATCGACCCGCCGGCAGCCCCCCAGCGCACCACATAAGAATTGGCGAAGAAAACATACGGTGCAGCAATTTGCTGTGCTCATTGCGCCCTACGGGTAGTCCGGACGACAAACCCACTGCAATCGTAAACTTTATTCCGGCGGGTTCCGGCGGTAAACTGCACGGCAATTCCCAGGCCGCCACAGGGCGGCTCGAACAGATGAGGTGTTCAGTATGGACGTAATGGATCGAATCAAAGAGGCCGTGGAAAGCAATCCCATTGTCATTTTCATGAAGGGCACGCCGCAAATGCCGCAGTGCGGTTTCTCCAGCCGTGCTTCCCAGGCGCTGACGGCCTGCGGCGAAGAGTATGCCTATGTGAACGTGCTGGCCGATCCGGAGGTGTTCCAGAACCTGCCGCGTTACGCCAACTGGCCGACCTTCCCGCAGATCTATATCAACGGCGAATTGGTCGGCGGCTGCGACATCACCCTGGAGTTGTTCCAGAAGGGCGAATTGCAGAAGCTGGTCAAAGAGGCCAAGGCCAAGACCGTTCAAAGCTGATCCGTCCAAGCGCTGATCGCGCTATAGCCCTGTACCAAGAACCCCGCCGCGGTCATCCCGCGGCGGGTTTTTTATGGCGTCCTCGATGAGTCGTGCCACCCCGAATCCTCTTTCAGATTGATTTCAGCTTGCGGGTCTAGTCTAAGCTTGAAGGCGGGCCCGGGTTCGACCATCACACGGATGTCATCCGGCGTCGGGATCTTTCAAATGCGAGGTGAATGGACATGAAACGCAGAAATGTACTGAGTGGTTTGGCGGCTGTCGCAGCGGTGACATGGCTGAGTGTGGCGCTGCCGGCGCAGGCCGAAGAGGAGTTCGTCTATGGCCGCGAGTTGATGACGCAACAGGAGATGGCCGAGCATCGCGCGCGTATGCGCAGCTTGAAGACCGAGCAGGAGCGCGAGGCTTATCGGTTGGAGCATCACCAGCAGATGCAGGAACGCGCCCGCGCGCAAGGCAAGGTCTTGCCTGACGAGCCCGGACCTCAGGGACGGGGTATGGGCCCCGGCTCAATGGGCGGCGGTGGCGACCGTATGGGACCGCGGTGATCGCGGTTTGATGCAATGGCGTCCACGGCGACGTGCGCGGGCGCATGAATGATTCAACGTGTGAGGTACAAACCAATGTCGACAGTCGAGCAGCATGTAATGCCGATCGAGAAACCCGTGAGCCGCGAAGTGAAAGTGTGGGACCCGCTGGTGCGGGTGTTCCACTGGACCCTGGTGATCGGGTTCTTCACCGCCTATTTCACCGAAGGCGAGGAAGATACGCTGTTCCTGCACACCTGGGCCGGGTATACCGTTGCCGGCCTGGTGCTGGTGCGTCTGTTGTGGGGCTTCATCGGCACTCGTCACGCACGCTTCAGCGATTTCGTGTTCCGGCCGGCCGTGGTCAAGGAATATCTTGTCGGTGTATTGAAACTCAAACCGCAGCGTTACCTCGGGCATAATCCCGCAGGTGGCTTGATGATTGTATTGTTGCTGATCAGTCTGGTGTTCACCGCGTTCTTCGGCATGAGCCTGTATGCGGTGGATGAAAACGCCGGTCCGTTGGCGAGTTGGTTCGGTGGCCTAGGTGAGACCTGGGAAGACATTTTCGAGGAGCTGCACGAGTTCTTCGCCAACTTCACCTTGTTCCTGGTAATCGTCCATGTCGCCGGCGTGATCGTCGAGAGCCTGCTGCACCGCGAGAATCTGGTGCGCGCGATGTTCACCGGGCGCAAGCAGCGTCACGAATAATACGAGGGATGTGTTCATGAACGCAGGACGGGAGGGTCGTAGGCAGAAACAGGCGCGGAGGCTCATCGGCCTGTGCGTTCTGTTGGCCTTCCCGTTGTTGGGCCATGCCAGCGAGCAGGATCATGCGCGCGCGCTCAGCAAGGCCGGCACCATCGTGCCCTTGGAACGGATTACGTCACAGGTGCGCAGCCGGCCGGATGTCGAAGACCTTCTTGAAGTCGAGCTGGAGTCGGACGATCAGCGGTATTACTACGAAGTTGAAGTGGTGGACGATGCGGGCGTCGTGCGTAAACTGCGCTACGATGCCGCCACGGGTGAACTGATCGACGAAACCCCGGACGATGATTGAACGGATGGCTGAACCTTCGTAACCTCGCGGAGCATGCTGCATGCGCCTCTTGCTCGTGGAAGATGATGCCGGCCTCGGGGCCAGCCTCAAGACCAACCTGGAAAAACAGGGCTTCGCCGTCGACTGGCAGGACAACGGCGTCGACGGTCAATTCATGGGCGAACAAGAACCCTACGACGCCATCGTGCTCGATCTCGGTCTGCCGCGCCGCCCCGGTCTGGAGGTGTTGCGCAACTGGCGCGGCGGCGGATTGAAGACGCCGGTGCTGATTCTCACCGCGCGCGACGCCTGGCACGAAAAGGTCGAAGGCTTCCAGGCCGGCGCCGACGATTACCTGGGCAAACCCTTCCATGTCGAAGAACTCATCGCACGCCTGAATGCATTGATCCGGCGCGCCTCCGGTGTGGTCCGCCCCGACTTGCAGAGCAACGGCCTGGAGTTGGATGACAGCCGCCAATGCGTGCGCACCTTGGACGGCCGCGACATCGAACTCACCGGCACCGAATTCCGCCTGCTGCGCTATTTCATGCTGCACCCGGGCCGCATCCTGTCCAAGAGCCAACTCGCCGAGCATGTCTACGATTACGATTCCGACAAGGACAGCAATGTGATCGAAGTGTACGTGCGTCGCCTGCGCCAGAAACTCGGTGACGACCTGATCGAAACGCGCCGCGGCCAGGGTTATGTGTTTGGCGCGGGCGGTATGGGCAGCGCATGAAATCCATTCAAACGCGCCTCAACAGCGGCCTGGGCCTGAGCCTGATCGTCGTGTTCGTGCTGCTGGGCATCGGCGTGAGCGTCTCGTTTCGCATACTCGCCGAAGGCTACATGCTCTCGCGCCTGGAGCACGATGCCGAAAGCCTGCTCGCATCGCTGGTGTTGCGATCACCCCAGCGCGACCGCCCGCGGGATCGCCCGCAGGATCACGGGGAGCGCGAACCGGAACTGCGCGCGGACCGCCTCAATCCCGTGTATCAACGCGTCTTCTCCGGACATTACTACCGCATCGACATCGACGGCCAGGTGCTGCGCTCGCGATCATTGTGGGATCAAGACCTGAACGTGCCCGCTGTCGGCGTCGGCACCAGCGCCCATCTGCGCCAGACCGGACCGGAAGGACAACTGCTGCTGATGCACGTCGCACGTTATCGCAAGGCCGGTGCCGACGTGCGTATCGCCGTGGCCGAAGACCTGTCGCCGATCCGCGTCGAGGTGCGGCGCTTCCAATGGCGTTATGCGCTGTTCGGCATCGTGGCGCTGGTGTTGCTGCTGTTGCTGCAACGCGCGATCCTGCGCCGTGGCTTGGCGCCGCTGAGCACCGCCGCGCAGGAACTGGTCGAACTGGAACGCGGCGAGCGCACACAATTGCGCGACAGCGTGCCGCGCGAAGTGCAACCGCTGGTGCGGCAGATCAATCGATTGCTGGCAACGCTGCACCAGCGCCTGCAACGCTCGCGCAACGCCATGGGCAATCTCGCCCATGCACTCAAAACACCGCTGACCCTGCTCGGCCAGATCGCCGACCGCGAAGACAATTTCCGCGATGCCGTGCACGCCGCACAAGCGCGCGATCTGGTGGAAAAAATCCGCACCCTCACCGAACGCGAACTCAAACGCGCCCGCCTCGCCGGCGCCGCCGCACCGGGCGGTCGCATGCAGCTCGCCAGCGAAATCGAAGCATTGAGTGCCGTGCTGCGACAACTGTATCGCGACCGCGCGATACGCATCGACATCGACATCCCCGCCGACCTGCACCTCGCCGCCGACCGCGAAGACATGCACGAACTGTTCGGCAACCTCCTCGACAACGCCTGCAAATGGGCGCGCAGCCGCGTGCGCGTACACGCCGAACCCCACGGCACCGGCATCCGCGCGACCATCGAAGACGACGGCCCCGGCCGCGACGCCGAAGAACTCGAACGCCTGAACCTACGCGGCGTGCGCGTCGACGAAGACGCCACGCCCGGCTACGGCTTAGGCTTGGCCATCGTGCAGGATGTGCTGGATCACTACGGTGGAACCTTGAAGCTCGGCCGGTCCACGGAGTTGGGTGGGTTTAGGGCGGAGGTGGTGTTGGGGGGGTGCTGCATAGCAGGAGGGAATGTTCTAGATGGTAATTAATTCCATATGGCTGCAGTGCTAGGTTGTTAAATGTCGACAAAATTCTCGTTGCCCAGCAAAAGACTTTCGATGTGCTCGGCATTTTCGAACGATTTTTCTGCTCTATCTAGCTCCATCCTTGCTTTTCCTAGCATATCGTCCAATTTGATTAAGAGTTCTTCTTGAGGCTGGTTTGATGGTGCAAGTTCAGCTAGGCGCTTGCTATAGTTGCGATATAGCGTTTTGATCTGAGTTTCTGAGATGAGTCCATTCATCAATTGTTGTTTGTGGCTATCTTCCTTCGCCCCCTATAAAGCGCTGCAAGCTTTCTTGATGTCCTATCACACATGAATTCTATCTGAAGATAGATGCGAGCTATTTCATTCTTCTTTTCAGAGACAATGATGCGGTCGGCTATTCTGTTGGTTTTGACCGAATGCCGATAACCTAGCGCCGAAATCAGCAGGGCGATTACAGAGATTAACGCCGCGAATATTTCCATGCGTTTTCCTTGTTGATAGAACTAGCAATATTGAGCAGCCAACTGGGTTGTTCTTTTGCCCCGTCGGCGCAGCCGAGTACCGCAGCCCTTTTGCGATGACGCGAGCCTCCTGTCTGAGCCGTTCCGAATTTTGGAACGGCGAGTTAGGCGAGCGCGCAAAAGGGCGAGGAGCGCAGGGCACCCCGCGCAGCCAGCGCGGAAAAAAGGCCTAGGTGAGAGGCGCTCCCCGCATCACGAGATTGCTTCGCTCCGCTCGCAATGACGGGTAAGGCATCGCAATGACGGTGGGTAAGGCATCGCATGACGGCATCGGCTCAATGCCCCTCCACCTTCGCCAACTCCCGCAAAATTCCCAACACCAATTTCTGTCCCGCGTCGCTCATGCCCTGGCACAACTTGTCCGCATCGCGTTCGCCGGTGACCAGCGGGCGGACGATGCCGGCGATGCGCGCCATGTCGCCGCCGGCTTGCAGCATCTGCGTGGCCATGTTGGCGACCAGTTGCAGTGCTTCGAGGCTGCCGCCGCGTGCGGCGTGGATCATCGCGGCCAAACCCGGCGCGGCCATGTTGGCGTCAAACTCCTGCGACAGGTCGGGCAGTGTGGCGGGGTTTTGCAGGCCGAGCAGGATGGATTCGATAATGATGAAGTCTTCTTCGTCGAGCTGGCGGAAGGCGCCGACTTCGCGTTGACCGGCGAGAATTTTGCGGATCGATCCGACCAAGTCGGTCCAGCCGTTGTCCTGCGCTTGTTTGAGAATATCTTCGAGGTCCGGGACCATCGCGCGGTTCTGGCAGGCGATGACCACGCGATGAATGAGACCCGCATGGGCCTGGACGATCTGCTGAGCCTTTTCCGGGAGCGTGGGCATGGCGGTCGGACCTCGTGGTGGCGTGAGTCCCGAGTGTAACGAAAGCGCGGCGGTGGCGGAACCCGCGATAGGACACGGGCAGGACGGCGCCGGCGGCGCGCGTTATACCTTACCGATTCGCGCCGTTGCGCAGCGTCTGCCACAGATTGACGATGGCGCAGAACATGTCGGCGGTGCGTTCGGCGTCGTAGGCCGCCGAGTGCGCGGATTTCTCGTCCCATTCGAAACCGGCCGCCTGCACGGCGCGCGCCAGCACGGTCTGTCCGTAGGCCAGGCCGCCCAACGTGGCGGTGTCGAAGGTGCTGAACAAGTGGAAGGGATTACGCTTGATGCCGGCGCGTTGCGTGGCGGCCTTGATAAAGGCGAGATCGAAGGACGGGTTGTGCCCGACCAGAATGGCGCGCGTGCACTGGCATTCCTTGATGAGTTGGCGCACCGGTTTGTAGATTTTTTCCAGCGCCTCGTGTTCCGGCTTGGCGAAGCGTAACGGGTGATAGGGATCGATGCCGGTGAACTCCAGGGATTTGGGATCGAGGTTCGCGCCGGGGAACGGTTCGACGTGGCAGGCAATCGTCTCCAGTCGCGACAACAGGCCGCGCTCGTCCATCTGCAAGGTGACGGCGGCGACTTCCAGCAAGGCATCGGTCTTGGGGTTGAAGCCGGCGGTCTCGACATCGACCACGACCGGCAGGAAACCGCGAAAACGTTCGCCCAAATGGGCGGCAGGGCGAGAGAGCTGATCTGAATCCGACATGCGCCAAGGATACCGGATCGCGGCGGTTCTGGCGACGCGCGTGTCGATGCGGGTGGCGATGTGGGTATCTGCGCGATGTGCGGCGACCTGCTAGAGTGAGGTGCGAATCCTTCCGGGTCGGAGGCGCCACACATGAGCAAATACGGAATCGCATTGCTGCTGGCCTGGGTCTTGGCGCCCTGGCTGGGCGGTGCGCAGGCGGAACAGACAAACACACCGCTTCAGGCAGGTGCCGATCAAGGCCTGCTGTGGCGCATCGAAAAACCCGGCGTAGCGCCCAGTCACCTGCTCGGCACCTTGCATTCGGAAGACCCACGCATCGTCGCGTTGCCGGAACCGGTGAGTCATGCCTTGCACAGCGCCGATCGCGTGACCTTGGAAGTCATCCTCGATCCCAATAGCCTCGCAGCGATGTCCGGGGTCATGCAGATCGTCGAGGGACCGGAGCTGCCCGCGTTGTTGGGCGAGGCGCTGTATCGCAAGACCGTGCAGGCGATGGCCACGCAAGGCGTGCCCGAGCAATCCTTGCGCACGCTCAAACCGTGGGCGGTGGCCATGACCTTGATGGTGCCGAAAACAAACACCGGCCTGTTTCTCGATCGCGTGTTGTATCTGGAGGCGCTGGCCAAAGGTAAACCGATTGCCGGACTGGAAACCGTCGCCGAACAAATCGAAGTCTTCGACGGCCTGAGTCGGGACGATCAAGTCGCGCTGGTGGCCGAATCGCTGCGCAGTTTTCCCAAGCTCGACACCCTGTACGCCGAGCTGCGCGCCGCCTATGTGCGGCGCGATCTACGCGCCATCGCCGCCCTTAACGACACCGCCATGCGCGAAGGCGACCCCGGTCTTGCGCAACGGTTCAGTGCGCGCGCCATCACCGACCGCAACGCGCGCATGGTCGAACGCATGCAACCGGGCCTGCAACAAGGCAATACCTTCTTCGCCGTCGGCGCGCTGCATCTGCCGGGCGAGACGGGGATTCTGCAAGCGCTGCGCCGGCAGGGGTATACGGTGACGGCGGTGTATTGAAAGGCTATGGATACGGGCCGAGAAATCGCTCGCCGTTGAAATGAATCAGGTGCGATGGCGCATCCGCAACCCACACTTCCGTCTCCCAGGCGATCTCGCCGAGATGCCGGCTCATAATCGACCGGTTCGGAAAAGCGGTTACGTATACCAGTCCGGCCTTCGATCCGGAGAATAGACGGGCCAGCTCGGCATGTCGTTTGCCGTCGACCGGCCCGTGACTGGTGACGGATTCCACCAGTAGCAACCAGTTGCGCTCCGTGAAGTGCAAAATGACGTCCGGCATCTTGCCGTGGGTATCGACTTCGACGCCTAAAGCGGCGAGCAGGTCGGCGTCGAAGTAACTCCACTTGTCGCCCGTATCGCCTGCGTAAATCAGTACGCTGCCGGGCGCAAAGCGCGGCGCGAAATCCTCGATGATTGCCCGAATCAACTCGCTATGTTCGCCGGGACTGAGCGCGAGCTTTTTGCCGCGCGCGATTTGAACCGGGATAAGATTTTGTTGACGTTCGCGGGCATAACGGTTGGTCAGTGTGCCGCACTCCGCAAGATAGTTCTCCAGGTTCTGGCGCCATTTCCGGGTGCCGTAACTGCGCAGTAACGCCAGGGCCATGGGTTCGATCTGGTAAACGGCCTTTGGGCTGTTGACTGGACGGTTTGAGCTATCCGGGTTGTAGAGTGTTATCCCGGCGTCGACGAATTGATGCATTGTCTGTCGGCGCACTGTCTCGCGGGTGTTCGGTGCGTAGTCCTTCCGATAATGCTTGCGCGCCCAGTCCATGATCGGTGTGATACCTATGAGCGGGTTCTCGGACTGCCGCCAAGTTTTGCCGGGCGTGAGATTCAGCAGCGCAAGCAGGCAGAGTGCGGAACGTTCGTTCTGCTGTGCGCGGGGTAGGCCTAAGGCGACGAGTATCTTAAGCGCGTCGTCGATAAGCTTGTCGTTGGGCTTCATGCGATCAGATCGCCCAGGCGTGCGTCGATCATGTCCTGTGTCGGTTTTTCATGGCGTGCCGCCCATTCGCCAAGCGCCATCAATGCACCCCGGCTGGGGTACTTCATAAGCTTGAGGTCGGTGGCATTGACCTGGGTGTGTCCATTGAAACGCCGGAAATTTTCGTCGACAGCCGTTGAGTTGAGGAATATGGCCAAGCCGCGTGCAAGCATCTCCGGCAAGCCATGTTTGTAGTCATGAAACACATTCAAATGATTCTCGAATCCCAGCGCGCTGGTCGCGGGAAAATTGTCTGGGTGGACCACGCTTGCCACGATACGGCGTTTTTCCTCCTTGGAGGAGAAGCGCCGTACCACGCAATAGCAACCGGTTGGGTAAAGCCATTTTTCCGTTTCCGCGTTGCGGCGAATCGCGTTGGGTTTTTTCAGGTCCGCCTTCGGCCACTCGGTACGCTGATCGCTCAAATGTCCGGGGTAGAGCAAAGGGGCTGTGCCTGGCTCCGGCATGGCGCAAAGATGGTCGCGCATGCGGAAATCGACCACCGGGCCGGTCGATACCTTGATGCCGATGTCTTCCAGGGAGTACCGGATTGCCGCGGATAACTCCAAGGCGTTCCACTCCGGGGATGTCGGGATATGGATAAAACGTTCCGAGTCGCCGGGCAATACGACCCGATCGAACGGGTGCGTGTGCGACACGAGATCGGAAAAGCTGTCGTCGGTCGAGGTCGTTATCGTCACATCGCTTTGCCGGCCGTCGCGTTCCAGCAGGACGATGACATTTTCCTGCAGCACATCGTCGTCCTTGAAGGCTTTGTTTCGCGATGCGAACAGATGCATGTGCCGGATCGAGGCGCGCCGTAGCAGGAAATCGCGGAACGGGCGGTAATAGGGGCCGTTGCAGAAGCTGCGGGGGATGATGGCCACGATCTGGCCGCCGGGGGCCATCAGTTCAAGTGTCAGCGCCACAAAAGCCGAATACAGGTTTACGGTTTCGATTCCGGCCTGTCGGAGCAGCAGGCGGTAACGGGAACTGCTGCCGATCTTTTTGTACGGTGGGTTGAGGATGGCATGCGTGAATCCATCAAGGTTGTTGAACTGGAGGCGGTTCACGGCCGCTTCGATAAAATCTGTTCCGACGACTTCGTGGACGAAGGGGATTTGTCGGGCATGGGTCGACAGCGTCTTCGTCAGTTCCTCGTGGAGCTGTCCGTCTATCTCGAAGGCGGTGATGCCGATGTTGTCGAAATCCAACTCGCCGGAGACGCACCGTTCCAGAAACGCGCTGGAGAGCGAGCCTATGCCGGCGCCCGGGTCGAGCAGACGGCAATCGCGGCCGCTGGCGGGAACAAAGAGTCCGGCCATGAATCGAGCCGTTTTCGCGGGCGTGAGAAATTGACCGAGCTGCGATTTCTTTCTCGCTGCGGTGTTTCTCGATACCTTCAGTCTTGTCTGCTCGACGGCGGATAACAAGAATTCGACTCCTGGTTTAATGCGCTAGATGGCTACGGCGATCTCAAGTTCGTTTCTACACCAGGGATTGAGAGTTTCGCAACTTTAATTGTTGGGCCGAAATGATTTTAGCGGTTTTCCGGTAGCTTCCAGCGCAAACGCTCGCCCGCGTACAGCGGGATCACCTCTGTATCGCCGAGCGGATAACTGGCCGGCACATTCCAATCCTGTTTCGCAAGCGTGAGCGTGCCGGTGTTGCGCGGCAGTCCGTAGAAGTCCGCGCCGAAGAAACTCGCGAACGCTTCCAGTTTGTCCAGCGCGCCGGCGTCTTCGAAGGCCTGCGCATACAATTCCATCGCCGCGTGCGCGGTGTACATGCCGGCGCAGCCGCAGGCGCTTTCCTTGGCGCCGCGTGCGTGCGGGGCGCTGTCGGTGCCGAGGAAGAATTTCGGGTTGCCGCTGACGGCGGCGGCAACCAGTGCCTGACGATGGCGTTCGCGCTTGAGCACCGGCAGGCAATAGTGATGCGGACGGATGCCGCCTTGGAACATGGCGTTGCGGTTCATCAGCAAGTGATGCGCGGTGAGCGTGCCGGCAACGTTGGCCGGTGCGGAGCGCACGAAGTCGATGCCGTCGGCAGTGGTGATGTGTTCCAGCACAACCTTCAAGTTGGGGATGCGTGTGAGCAAGGGTGCGAGATGGCGGTCGATGAACACCGCCTCGCGGTCGAACACATCGACCTCCGGATTCGTCACCTCGCCGTGCATCAGCAGCGGCAGGCCGACCTCGGCCATCGCTTCGAGTGTCGCGTAGGTTTTTTCCATGGCGGTGACGCCGGCGTCGGAGTTGGTCGTCGCACCGGCCGGATAGTATTTCACCGCCTGCACATGACCACTGGCCTTGGCCGCGCGAATTTCGTCCGCCGTGGTGTTGTCGGTGAGATACAGCGTCATCAGCGGGGCGAACGTGGTGTCTTTCGGCAGTGCAGCGAGAATGCGCTCGCGATAGGCCAGCGCCTGCGCCGTGGTCGTCACCGGCGGTTTCAGATTCGGCATGACGATGGCGCGGGCGAACTGCGCGGCGGTGTGCGGAATCACGCTGGCGAGCGCGGCGCCGTCGCGCACATGCAAGTGCCAGTCGTCGGGGCGGGTGAGGGTGAGGGTGGTCGTCATCGATTCATCCAGGATTCAAGCAGTCGTTAGTCATGTGGGATACTTGCCGCCTTCAACAAGTCATGCTCCAGCAGCGCAGTCAACGTCAGGCCGACGCCGAAGCCGGTGACGTCGCTGGGGATGTGCGCGAGTCCGCCTTTGTGATTGCCGGCCGAGAGGTCGACGTGCAGCCAAGCGATATCCGGTGGCACGAAGCGATTCAGGAAGCGCGCGGCGAGAATATGGTCGGCCTCGCTGTCGAGCGTGCATTGTTTGATATCGGCGCTGTCGCTTTTGAGCGCGTCGTCGAAATCCGCATCCATCGGAAACGGCCAGACGCGTTCGCCGCTGTGTTTGCCGGCTGCGGTGAGCGTGGCGAGCAAATCGTCGCGATTGCCGAACACGCCGCTGTAGCGTGTCGACAGCGCATACACGCAGGCGCCGGTGAGCGTCGCGTAGTCGATGATGAGCGCGGGGTTTTCGCGCGCGGCCAGCGCCAGGGCATCGGCCAACACCATGCGACCCTCGGCGTCGGTGTGTACGATTTCGATACTGGTGCCGTTGCAGGCGGTGACGACGTCGTTGGGTTTGTAGGCCTGCGGGCCGATGTGATTCTCGGCGAGCGCCAGCCAGCAATCGACGGCGAAGTCGACCTTGAGCAGACTCAGTGCCAACAACGTGCCCAGCGCCACGGCGCTGCCTTCCATGTCCTCGTGCATACCGTGCATGGACTTGGCGGATTTGAGATTCACGCCGCCGGTATCGAAGCAGATGCCTTTGCCGACCAGGGCGAGCTTCGGCTTTGTGCTGCGACTTCCCGATTTGGAACGAGGGGGCCGGTAGCTCAAGCGCAGCAGGCCACCATCGTCGACGTGACTCGCCTGGGTGACGGCGAGAAAGGCGCCGGCCTTGCGCCGAGCCAGCGTGGCGCGGTTGAGAAATTCCACCTGCCAGCCGTGCCGTTTCGCGAGGGCGCTGGCGAGTTGTCGGTAATCGCCCGGGCGCAGTTCATTGCCCGGCAACTGCGTCAGCCAGCGCGCCAGATGATTACCCTGGACCTGCGCGCGCAGCCGCTCGAAGTTCAGCGGCTCGGTCGCGCCGTAACAATCGATGCGCGTCAGCGGGCAGAGGGGTTCGGCGGTGCTCTTGCGGCTGGGCAGCGGGCAACTCGCCGCGAGCAACGCCAGCACGGCGGCCTCCAGCAACGCGGATGTCGCCGTGCCCGGCGCGGCATACACGCCGACCCGCAGCGGCTTCCCGTCCAGGAGCTGTTTGGCCCAGCCGCGTGCCGCGCTCAACTGGTCGAAGGTCGATAGGCCGGGTTTGACGTACACCACCCGCACGCGGGTGCCGCGTGGATTGGGCAGTTCGGTGTCCCAATCGAGGTGGCTTCCCATCGCAGCGCGGCGTTGCCGGGCGCGTTGCGCGAGGAACTCCCCGTGCGGAAATGTCTGCCATAGACCCTTGCCGGCGTTCTCCGGCAGGATCAGCAACAGCGCGTCGCAGTGCGCCAAGTCGCGCTCCACGGGCGGCTTGGCCTGTTGATTTAGGGGGATTTTCTCTGCGTGCCGGTAGGGGATGGACATGCCGTTTGCCTTGACCTAACCCATTAAAACACAGATCATATCGCGCTTGTTCCGATCCGGGTACCGTGGGCGCAGTGCGGTCGCAACGGCTCGTTGCGCGCAGGCGGCGACCCGCGCCAACCCTGCCAGCGCCGCCGGACCGCATCCAGTAGCCCGGCAACCGAATACACATTAGATATAAAGACGTAAGGAGCTGCATGAACTCCGCGGACAAGAAACGGCTGTTGCGCGAGATGTTGTTCGCGCGCCGCTTTGAAGAGCGCTGCTACGAGGCCTATGTCGAACGCAAAATCGGCGGCTTTCTCCATCTCTACCCCGGCGAGGAGGCCTGCGCCTTCGGTGTGCTGGAGGCCGCCCGCCCCGGTCACGACTATGTGATCACCGGCTATCGCGACCACGTCCATGCCATCAAGTGCGGTGCCGACCCCAAAGAGGTCATGGCCGAGCTGTATGCCAAGGAAACCGGCTCGTCCAAGGGACGCGGCGGTTCCATGCACATCTTCGACGTGAAGCACCGCTTCATGGGCGGCTACGCGCTGGTCGGCGGCCCGTTCCCGTTGGCGGCCGGCATGGCCAAGGCCATCCAGATGAAGGGCGGCGACGAAATCGCCATCTGCTTCCTCGGCGATGCCGCCAACAATCAGGGCACCTTCCACGAGTCGATGAACATGGCCGCGCTGTGGAAACTGCCGGTGCTGTACGTCTGCGAGAACAACCTCTACGGCATCGGCACGCGCATCGACCGCTCCACGGCGGTGATCGAACAGTACAAGCGCGTCTCCGCCTACAACATCCCGTCCGCGCAGGAAGACGGCCAGGATATCGAGAAGGTCTACAAGGCCGCCGAGAAAGCCATCAAGCATGTGCGCTCCGGCAAGGGCCCGTACTTCCTGGAGTTGATGACCTATCGCTATCGTGGTCACTCCATGTCCGACTCCAATGCCTATCGTGGCAAGGACGAAGAGCGCATGTGGTCCAAGCGCGACCCGATCATCATGTTGCGCGACCGTCTCATCGAGGCCGGCGAACTGAGCAAGGATCAATACAAGGCCATGGATACGGAAGTGCTCGAACAGATCGAACACGAGATCATCGCCTTTGCCGAATCCTCGCCCGAACCGCGCGTGGAAGAGTTGCACAAATACGTGGTGGCGGAAAACGATCCTTGGGTTCATGGCGGGGTTCAGGGTGGAGTTCGCGGAGGCGTTAAGTAATGGCGCAGATGATGTTCTGGGAAGCGGTGCGCCGCGCCCACGATGAAGAGATGACGAATGACCCGCTGGTCATTTGCATGGGCGAAGACATCGGCGTCGCCGGCGGCACCTACAAGGCGACCAACGGCCTGTTTGCCAAGTACGGCGCCGAGCGCGTGATCGACACGCCCATTTCCGAAAACGGTTTCACCGGCCTCGCCGTCGGCGCCGCCTTCCTCGGCGTGCGGCCGATCGTCGAAATCATGTCGGTGAACTTCGCCTGGCTGGCGCTGGATCAGTTGTTCAACAGCGCGGCGAAAGTACGCTATATGTCCGGCGGCCAACTCACCGCGCCGGTCGTCGTGCGTTCGCCCGGCGGCACCGCGCATCAGCTCGGCGCGCAGCATTCCGCGCGCATGGAAAAGGTATTCATGGGCATCGCCGGCCTGCGCGTGGTCACGCCGAGCAACCCGCGTCAGGCCTACGGTCTGTTGAAATCCGCCGTGCGCTGCAACGACCCGGTGTTCATCAACGAACACGAGCTCATGTACAACATGAAGGGCGAGGTGCCGGACGGCGAATACTTCATGCCGCTGGAAGGCTCCGAAGTCGCGCGCGAAGGCCGCGATGTGACGCTGTTCGGCTACAACATCTCCGTGCATTGGTGTCTGGCCGCGGCGGATATCCTGGCGAAACAATTCGGCATCGAGGCGGAAGTGATCGACTTGTATTCGCTCAGCCCGCTGGACCGCGACGGTATCCGCAAGTCGGTGAGCAAGACCCATCGTGCCGTGATCGTCGAAGAGGCCGAGGCCCCGGTCGGCGTCGGCTCCGAAGTGATGGCGATCATCAACGAGGAATGCTTCTTCGAACTCGACGCCGCGCCGGTGCGCGTGTCTGCCGAGAACGTACCGATCCCGTACAACCACACGCTGGAAAAAGCGGTCATTCCAGATGCGAATGACGTGGTTGCCGCGGTGCGGAAGATGCTCGGGAAGTGATTCGGTTTTATAACCGCCAAGACGCCAAGGGCGCCAAGAAAGAATGAGTTGAACCGCCAAGGCGCCAAGACGCCAAGAAAGATTAATGTAAATACGTGAGTGTTTTTCATTAGCCATTCTTGGCGCCTTGGCGGTTCCAAAAAACTTGGCGCTCTTGGTCTCTTGGCGGTTCAACATTTCGGGATTCGAACACGCATGGCTGAACCCTACGCAATCAAAATGCCCCAACTCTCGGACACGATGACCGAGGGTGTCGTCGTCACCTGGGAAAAGCAGGTCGGCGACACAGTGAAGCGCGGCGATATCGTCGCCACGGTCGAGACCGATAAGGCGGTGATGGACGTCGAGGTGTTCCGCGACGGCTATCTGTCCGGCCCCATCGCGCCCATCGACAGCACGGTCGCGGTCGGTGCGGCCATCGGTTATATCGTCGACGCGGCCGCCGAGGTTTCCAGCGATACGGCCGCGCCGAGTGTGTCGGCCGCCGCACCCGTGCAGCACGCCGAGAAACCCGTGGCCATGCCTGCCGCCGAAGCGGAATTCGTGGCCGCGACGCCTGTCGCGACAGCGCCAGCGGGCGCGATCCACAACATCATCATGCCGCAACTCTCCGACACCATGACCGAAGGTGTGGTGGTGACCTGGGAGAAACAGCCCGGCGACAAGATCAAGCGCGGCGACATCGTCGCCACCGACG
>JACREG010000007.1 GCA_016218375.1 Gammaproteobacteria bacterium | reverse complement strand
GGTCAGCGAACGCCTCACGCCCGAACAAGCGGCGAAGAAGGTGCTGGCCGTGGCCTCGGCCATTCCACAGATGACCGTGCTCGGCATCGCCGGCCCCGGCGATCCGCTGGCCAATCCCGAGAAGACCTTCAAAACCTTCGAGCTGATCTCGCAGCAGGCGCCGGACATCAAGCTGTGCCTGTCGACCAACGGCCTGGCCTTGCCGGAGCATGTCGACACGATCCAACGCTTCAATGTCGATCACGTGACCATCACCATCAACATGGTCGATCCGGACATCGGTGCGCAGATCTATCCCTGGATCTTCTACAAGCACAAGCGCATCACCGGTCGCGCCGCCGCCGAGATTCTCAGCGAACATCAATTGCGCGGGCTGGAGATGCTCACCGAGCGCGGCATTCTGTGCAAGGTCAATTCGGTGATGATCCCGGGCATCAACGATCGGCATTTGGTCGAGGTGAACAAGGCCGTCAAAAGCCGCGGCGCCTTCCTGCACAACATCATGCCGCTGATCTCCGCGCCCGAGCACGGCACGGTGTTCGGCCTGAACGGCCAGCGCGGCCCGAGCGCGCAGGAGTTGAAGGCCTTGCAGGACAGTTGCTCCGGCGAGATGAACATGATGCGCCATTGCCGCCAATGCCGCGCCGACGCCGTCGGCCTGCTGGGCGAGGACCGTTCGGCGGAATTCACCACCGAGAAGGTGATGGCGATGGACATCGACTACGACCCGACGGTGCGCAAGGCCTACCAGTCGTTGGTCGAACAGGAACGCGAACAGCAAGTGGCCGCCAAGCAGGAAGAACTGTCGAGTCTTGCCAGCGAACACTCCGTTATCAAGGTGCTGATCGCGGTCGCCACCACCGGCGGCGGCAAGATCAACGAACACTTCGGTCATGCCACCGAGTTCCAGATCTACGAGGTAGGCACCGGCGGCTGCACCTTCGTCGGCCATCGTCGCGTCGATCTGTATTGCCAGGGCGGTTATGGCGAGGAAGACACCTTGCCGACGGTGATCCGCGCCATCAACGACTGCGTGGCGGTGTTTGTCGCCAAGGTCGGCGGCTGTCCGCGCGCCGAACTGCAAGCGGCCGGTATCGATCCGGTGGACCGCTACGCGCATGAGTTCATCGAGCAATCGGTGCTCGGCTATTTCAAGGAATACCTGGACAAGGTCAAGCGCGGCGAGATCATCCATGTGGAGCGCGGCGACGCGCAGATCCGCCAAGGGGCATACACAGGTGCGTATACGGCGGCGTGACATGTCCGGCTACGTCGATCCTACGCGCTACCGCAGACTACCAAATTGTGCAGGCTGTAAACCAAGTAAAGAGGAGTTGAAACATGGCCTATAAAATCATCGCATCGCAGTGCACCGCGTGCTCGGCGTGCGAACCGGAATGCCCGAACAACGCCATCCGCGAGAAGAACGGCACGTTCATCATCAAGCCGGAGAAGTGTACCGAGTGCCTCGGCTACTTCGACGATCCGCAGTGCGTGGCGGTGTGTCCGGTGGACAACACCTGCGTCATCGATACCAGCGTGCCGCGCTACGTCGCCTAGGAGATGTCATGAATATTGTGATCGCGCCCGCCGCCGAGACATTCATCCGCCGCATGCTGCGTTTCGGCGGCGGCATGGACCACGGTTTCCGTCTGGTGGTATCGCCGGGCGGTTGCTCCGGTTTGAGCGCCGAGTTCAGCGTGGAAAGTGCGCCGTTCGCCGGCGACGCCGTGGTGGAATGGAACGGCATGAAATTATTCCTGCCGGCCGAGAGCCGCGTGTTGTTGGAAGGCGCGACGGTGGATTTCACCGACACGCCCACGCAAACGGGTTTGGTGTTTCATCAGCCGGGCGGTTCGGCCTGCGGGTGCAGCAGCAGTGCCGGCGCGCCAGGGTTGGCCACGGTCGAGATCGGCAGCATCACGCGCAAGCACTGAGCGGTATGGCTTGGAGTTCGCAACGACAAGGGCGCGACGACGATGACGACGACTGACATCGACGAGGCCAGAGACTGGCAGGGCAACGAGATCGACTGCGCGCACTGCGCGCATCGCGCCTTGGCGGCCACCGGACGCTGCGCCCTGCAACGCGCCTGCGTGTTGGACCGTTATGCGCGGCGCATCGACCGCTTCTTCGCCTGGAATCCCCGGCTGGCCAACGATTATCTCGGCCACGCGCATTTCGAGCTGCGCGCGGTCGCGGCCCGATACGCCGACATCTTCCGTTTGCCGCGGCTGCTCGCCGATCCGGACGAGACGGTGCGCTGGAACGCCGCCGCGCGTCTACCGCAGCGCTATCTGCTGCGGTTGCGCACCGATCCGCATCGCGAAGTGCGTATCCGCGTGGCCGCGCGCTTGGAAGGCACCGATCTGTTACTGATGGTGCACGATGCGGATTATTACGTGCGCCAGATCGTGGCCGGGCGTATCAGCGCATCGCTGTTGCCGCTCATGCTGCACGATCCCGAGGCGGAGGTGCGGCGGGTGGTGGCGCGGCGCATCGCCAGCGAGTGGTTGATGCCGCTGGCGGCGGATGTGGACTCGCGCGTGCGCATCGAGGTGACGAAGCGTCTGTCCACCGCGCAACTGCCGTGGCTGATGAAGGATGCCGACTGGCGCGTGCGCTACGAACTGTGCAATAGGCTCGACGCCACGCAACTCGAAGATCTGCGCGACGATCCCGATCCGCTGGTGCGGGCCAAGGTCGCCGAGCGTTTGTCCACGGCGGATAGTTTGCCGACGGTAGAGGAGCTTTGAGATGGAACCGGTTCCACAGTTCGATGAAGGCGAACTCGAAGGCCCGCCGCGCTTCGAGTACGGACAGAAAGTGCGTTCGCGCAAAAGCGTGCGCAACGACGACACGTTTCCGGGCCGCGAGATCGGCGACATCCTGGTGAAGAAGGGCGAGGTCGGTTATGTCACCAGCATCGGCACCTTCCTGCAACGCTTCTATATCTATGGCGTGGATTTCGTCGAGCGCGGGTATCGCGTGGGCATGAAGTCCAAAGAGATCGAAGAGATCGGCAGCGATGAGGGCGTCGATACGCAGGACACACCGAGCATGGAGAAAGTGTCGTGATCGAGCCGCGCGAACCAAAATACCAGTGGGGACAGCCGGTGCAGGCCTGTATCGATCTGCTCAATGACGGCAGCTATCCGGAGCACGCGGAACAGGCCCTGCTGGTGGAAACCGGCACGCCGGGCGAGATCGTGCAGATCGGTACGCATGTGGAATCGAAGCTTCCCGTTTATATGGTGGAGTTTCAGACCGGCCATGTCGTGGGTTGCCTGGAAGACGAGATTGCGCCGCGATAGTCGGGCGATGGGCGAGCGAATGAACAGTGCCATGAACCCATGGTCGGAGGCAGAGCGCGGCGTCAGTCCGCATCCGAACGACGTGGACCGCAAGCGCATCGAACGCGCGCTCGCGCAGCGGCAGCGTTACCGCTACGTCTCGCCTTATGTACGCAAGGCGGCGGACGGTTATCGGATCGAAAGCCCGTGCTGTTCGCGCAATGTCGATCAAAGCGGCGGGGTCATCGACATCGCGCGGCTGGAATATCTCGACCCATGCAGTGCCTGGCGGTTGTACCGCAAGGATCACCTCCGCGACCAATGGGTGGCGGAAGGCGAGTACACCAGTCTGACCGCGGTGTTGCAGCGGCTGAACGAAGATCCACAACGGTTGTTCTGGCGATGACAATGGCCGGCGTATATCTGGATAACAATGCATCCACCCGGCCCGCGCCGGCCGCGGTGCAGGCGCTGTGCGCCTGTCTCGCGGAAAGTTACGCCAATCCCTCCAGCAAACACGCCTTGGGCGATGCGGCGCGGCAGCGCTTGAGCGCGGCGCGCGCGCAGGTGGCGCGGCTGCTCAACGCCGCACCGGCGGAAATCGTCTTTACCTCCGGCGGCACCGAGGCCAATCACACAGCGGTGCTGGGCGCGCTGGCATTGCGTCCGGGGCGCAATCGCATCGTCACCAGCGCCGTGGAGCATCCCGCGCAACTGCTGTTGTTCCGCCATCTGGAAAGCCATGGCGTGCGCGTGAGCTATTTGCCGGTGAGTGCGTCCGGCGAACTGGATCTCGAACGCCTGGCGCACAGCGTCGATGCCGATACCGCCCTGGTGAGTCTGATGTGGGCCAACAACGAGACCGGCGTGCGCTTTCCCATCGAGGCGGCGGCGCGCATCGCGCAGGCGCACAGTGCGTTGTTCCACACCGACGCGGTACAGGCGGCGGGCAAACACCCAATCGATCTGACGCAGGTGCCGGTGGATTTTCTGTCGTTGTCCGGACACAAGCTGCACGGCCCGCCGGGCACCGGCGCGTTGTTCGTGCGCAAGCCGTTGAAGCTGCCGGCGCTGCTGTTCGGTCATCAGGAACGCCAGCGGCGCGGCGGCACTGAGAATCTGCCGGGCTGCGTGGGCCTCGGCGTGGCCTGCGCATTGGCGCACGCGGAACTGGCGCATGGATTGGGTGCAATGACGGCGCTGCGCGACCGCTTGGAACAAGGCGTTCTAGCGCGCGTGCCGTTCGCGCGTGTCGTGGGTGCGCGAGCGCCGCGTCTGCCGAACACCAGCAACATCTGTTTCGGCACGCTGCCCGCCGAGGCGCTGCTGCACAAACTGGAAAGCGTTGCGGTCTACGCCTCCAGCGGCGCCGCCTGCACTGCGGGTAGTCAACTGCCTTCGCATGTGTTGCTGGAGATGGGGCTGACGCGCGACGAAGCGCTCGCCTGTATCCGCTTCTCGCTGGGCCGCGACACCACGGCGGCGGATATCGAGTATGTGCTGGACGTGTTGCCCGGTATCGTCCAGCGTGTCGCGCAGGCGGCGAATACCGTCATTGCGAGCGCAGCGAAGCAATCTCTAAGCCTGTAGCCTGGATGGAGCGAAGCGCAATCCAGGTTATCGCAACATCCAAGATTCCGGCGCTGTGCGCCTGCATCCGGGCTACGAAATCCGCGCTTGCAATGACGGGTGAACTAATAAATCAGAGGTTCACTAAATCGATGGGAGTAACGACATGAAAGTAATGATCCGCCGATCCGAGACCGGCCTGTCGGCCTATGTGCCGAAGAAGGATCTGGAGGAGCCCATCGTCGCGATGGAGAAGCCCGACCTGTGGGGCGGCACGGTCACGCTCGCCAACGGCTGGCGGCTGGAACTCCCGGACCTGAGCGCCGACACGAAGCTGCCGATCACGGTGGAAGCGCGGCGATTGAACGACTGACATGACCGAGTATTCCATCCTGTTGTCCGATCCCGATATCAGCGCCGCGGAACTCGCGGCGGTGGAGGCGGTGCTGAGTTCGCCGCGCCTGTCGCAGGGGCCGCGGGTGGAACAGTTCGAGGCGGCCTTCGCCGGCTATCTGGGGCGTCGCCATGCGGTGGCGGTGGCGAGCGGCACCTTGGGTTTGTTGCTGGCGTTGCAGGCGCAGGGCATCGGCACGGGCGACGAAGTCATCTGTTCGCCCTTCGGCTGGCATCAGATCGCGCAGGCCATCGGCCTTGCGGGCGCGACGCCGGTGTTCAGCGATATCGACTACTGGTCGGGTTGTCTCAATGCGGAAAAACTCGCCGACAAACTTACGCCGCGCACGCGCGCCGTGCTGGCCGGCAACGTCGCCGGTCATCCCGCGGCCTGGGGACCGCTGCGCGCATTCGCGGCGCAACACGGGCTGTTGTTGCTGGAGGATTCCACCGAGGCGTTGGGTTCGCGCTATCAAGGCCAGTTGGTGGGTAGCTTCGGCGATTGCGCGGTGTTCGATTTTTCTCAGCCGAGCGCGCTGTGCTGCGGCGAGGGCGGCATGGTCGTGACCGACGATGCCGATGTGGCATTGCGCCTGCGCGCGCTGCGCAACCGGCGTCTCGACGAGCGCTTCTCGGTCAGCGTTAGCGCGCATGTACCCTGGCAGGCCGGCATGAGCGAACTCAGTGCCGCCCTGGGCATGCAGCAATTGCAGCGCCTGCCGCAGATGCTCACGCGGCGCAAACGCGTCGAACAGTATTACGCCGATCATATCCTCAGCTTCGAGGGTATCAAGCCGCCCTATATCGCGCCCGAGGTCGACGAGGTGCATTGGTTCCTGTACCTGGTGCATCTGGGCACGCGTTTCTCCAAGAGCAGTCGCGGCGCCATCGTGAGCGATCTGCATACCGCAGGCGTGGAGGCCGCCGCGTATTGCCAGCCTTTGCATCAACAACGCCATTACCTGGATCGCAAGCATATCGATCAGGGTTATCGCCGCGGACAATTCCCGGTGACGGAGAAGATCGCCGACCGCGCGCTGGTGCTGCCGTTTCATGCGCATCTCGGCGAAGACCAGGTGAGCTTCATCGTGCAGACCGCCAAGGACGCTTCCATTAACGTGGGCGCGGGCGCGGCGATTTATTTGTGAACAACAGCCTTGCCGGAGTAGATCATGTCGACACACATCATTGAAGAAATCCGCGCGGCCTTGCACGCCGGCCGTGCCATCCCGTATCTCGGCGCGGGCGTGCTCGAACTGGCCGGTGCCGAGTGTCCTGTGCCGGCCACACCGTTGGCGCTGGTCGGACGGCTTACCGCGAAGGCGAGCGTGCCGGGCAAGATCCGCAACAATCTCACCGCTGCAGCGCAGTTCATCGAGAACTTCAAACACCGCAAGACAGTGAGCCGGGCGATGACCGAGGCGTTCGGCCATGCCGTGCCGCCGACCGTGCTGCACGATTATCTCGCGACCTTGCCGACGCTGCCGTTGCTGGTGCATGCCTGGTACGACGATCTGCCACAGCGCGCCTTGCAGGCGAGCGACGAGCGGGGTGACGATTGGGCCATGGTGCAGGGTGTCAGCCAGGCCGAGCATTTCGGCAACTGGGTGCATTGGTTTGCGACCGATGGCGCGCGCATGGATCACATGGATCGCCAGGATATTCCCGCGTCGGCAGCCACGCTGCTGTATCAGCCGCTCGGCTCGATCGCGCCGGCGGCGAATTTCCTGGTGTCGGATTCCGATTTCGTCGAGGTGCTCACTGAGATCGACATTCAGACACCGATTCCGGAGGCGGTGCAGCAACTGCGCATCGACCGGCATTTCCTGTTTCTCGGCTGCCGTTTTTCCACCCAACTCGAACGCATCTTCGCGCGCCAGATCATGAAGCGTTCGTCGGGTCGCCACTGGGCGGTAATCCCGGGGGAACTCACGCGCAACGAACGGCGCTTCCTGGAAGACCAAGGCATCGAGCGCGTGGATCTTCCGCTGGGAGAATTCGTGGCACAGCTCATGGGGGATGAGCTCGCGAAGGCCGGCTAAAGAGTATGAAGCAGGGGGTTCAGCAGGCGGCTAACTCCTTGTTGTTATTGTGAGCGGATTTTCCCTCCGCCCTCACCATGCTGGGGTCGATGGACCAACCTACCCGTAGCACCCGTTAATTCTCAGTCTCTTCTCCCGCAATGTAGTCACTACAGGTTTGAGAGCTAGACTTAGGTCTAGAGGGCGATATGGCATTTATGTGTCGCTCCCGTTCCCTCCGGGGCGTGCGGCGCCTGGATGTGCGGTGTGGGGCGCGGTAGTCATTGCGTACCTCGGGCATATATGATGCACCACGATGTGCTAGCGGTGATTTCTGCTCGATAGGATGATGGGCCTATGGGACGGAGACGGAGGGTGAATGGACAGTGCTTTTGTCACAAGTCTGTTGGTATTGAGTGGCGTCTGTGCCTATGCCGCGGTCAGGCATTTTTCCGTTGCCTGGCATCGACCGGGCAATCTCACCCATCGGTTGTTCGCCGGCATGTGCCTGACAGCGGTCCTGTTCGGGGTGTCGCACGTCCAGGTCTATCGGGCCACCACCCTTGTCGAGTTTGTCGTGGCGCTGAAGTGGAATATTTCTTTCATTGTTCTGACGTTCATGTTGTTCCCCTGGTTCATCGCGGAATTTACCGGCCTGCGTCCGCGGCGCTGGCTGGTGGCTTCGAATATGCTGTTTGCCGCACTGTTCCTGATCAATCTGTTCCAGCCCTACAGCTTGCAGTTCGCGGAATTGTCCGGGCTGGAGGCGCTGCGCCTGCCCTGGGGCGAGACGATCGCACACCCGGTAGGTAGAACGGGCGCAGGGTTCGGGATTGGCTCGCTACTGGTGCTGACGAATATCGGCTTCGCGCTGTATGCCCTGGGCGTGATCTACCGCCGCAACCGTGCGCGCACGATACTGGCCATGTTGCTTGCCGTCGGAGTGTATCTAGTGACGGCCATCGAGGGCGTTCTGGCCCGGGCCTCCATGATCGACTTCGTCCCGTTGGGGCCTTTCGGTTTTCTGGCCATGGTCATTGTCATGAGTGCCTTGCTCGACCATGAGACCGGCCAACGGCTGCGCGATTCCGAACGCCGCTTCCGTTCCCTGGTGGAACAATCCCCATTCAGTATTCAGGTGCTGTCGCCGGCCGGGTTGACGCGGCAGGTCAATGCGGCCTGGGAAAAGCTGTGGGGCGTGCGTGCCGACAGTCTCGGCGACTACAACATTCTGCACGACCGGCAACTGCGGGATAAAGGTGTCATGCCTTATATCGAGGAGGCCTTCTCGGGAAAATCCGTTGAGCTCCCACCGATCATATACAACCCGGCAGACAATCCAGTCGTACGCGGACCGGTTCGCGACCGTTGGGTGCGTGCCTACATCTATCCGATCAAAGACGAGGTCGGAGGTATCCGCGATGTGATCCTGATGCACGAGGATGTGACCGGGAAAAAGCGCGTCGAGGATGCCATTCGTCTGATCGCGGCCGGCGTTTCGGCGGCGACCGGCGAGCGTTTTTTCCAACAGCTCGTGCAGAGCCTGGCGCAATTGTTCGACGCCGACTATGCCTTCATCGGCACGGTCGACGGGCGAGATGCACAACGGATCGACACGCTGACGGTCTGGGCGCACGGACAGACGGCCCCCAATATCAGTTACGCGTTGGCGGACACGCCTTGCGCCACGGTCATGGGGCAGGGCACCTGCGCCTATCCGCACGGCGTGCAGCAGTTGTTTCCGAAGGATCGCCTGCTCGTCGAAATGGGCGCCGAAGGTTATATCGGTACGCCCTTGTTCGATGCCCGCGGCGAACCGCTGGGACTGCTCGTGGTGCTCGACGGCAAACCCCTTGTGCACATCGAACAGGTGTGGGAGATTCTCGAAATCTTTGCCGCGCGTGCGGGTGCCGAACTCGCGCGGCTGCGCGCCGAGGCGCACATACGGCGCATGGCATATCGCGATTACCTGACCGATCTGGCCAATCGCGCGCAGTTGCACGAACGCCTTACCGAGGTATTGGGGCAGGCGCGTCGATCTAGAACCTGCGGTGCCCTGCTGTTGATCGATCTGGATCACTTCAAGACCATCAACGATGCACTCAGTCACGACGTCGGCGATGACGTGCTGCGCGCGGTCGGCCACCGCCTGGACGAGGTCGTCGGCGGTCGCGCACTGGTGGCGCGGCCGGGCGGCGACGAATTCGCGGTGCTCATGGAGTTGGGGTCCGTGGATATCCCGACGGCGGAACGTGTGGCGCACGAGCTTGCGCAAAAGATCATGGATAAATTATCGAGCCCGATATTACTGGGCGAGCGCGCCTTCAGCATCGGCGCCAGCATCGGCGTGGTGCTGTTCCCTGCAAACGGCGAGTCCGAATTGGACATCCTGCGCCATGCGGAGATGGCCTTGTACCGGGCGAAGGGCCTGGGTCGCGGCAACATTCAGTTCTATGTGCCCAGTCTACAGACCGCGGCCGCCACACGCTTGCAACTGGAGGAAGGACTGCGTCGGGTGATCGCCAACGACGAGCTGGCCTTGTATTTTCAACCGCAGCTCGATGCCGGCGGGCGGATGATCGGCGCCGAGGCGCTGCTGCGCTGGCGGCATCCGGAGTTGGGCGATATCCCGCCGGACACGTTCATCCCCGTTGCCGAAGAAACCGGCTTGATCCATTCCATCGGCCGTTGGGTATTCGATCGTGCGTGCAGCCAACTGAATGCGTGGCTGCGGGCCGGCGTGCCGTTCTCCGGGCACCTGTCGATCAATGTCTGCCCCTGGCAATTCGCCCGACCGGATTTCGTCCAGATGGTGAGCGAGTGCATTGCGCGGCACCAGATCGATCCCGATTTGCTGATGCTGGAACTGACCGAGACCGCGCTGCTGTACGATCTCGAAGGGACGGTCAGGAAATTGGAAACACTGCGCGCGCTCGGGCTGCATGTGTCGCTGGACGATTTCGGCACCGGCTATTCTTCGCTGGCCTACCTCAAGGATCTGCCGCTGGACCAGATCAAAATCGACAAGACGTTTATTGGCGAGCTGGATCGATCCAAGGATCATAGCCTGGTGGAAACCATGATCGCGATCGGCCGGCACATGCACTTGGCGATCATTGCGGAAGGCGTCGAATCCGCAGCACAACACGACATCCTGCTGGGGCTGGGATGCGAGGGCTTCCAGGGCTTCCTGTTCTGCCGACCGTTGCCCGAAGAGGAATTTCTTGCATGGCTGTCCGAGAGGGCCTAGCGGAACATCGACATGGGCGTAACACCCTCCGTGCGCTACGCCTGCTGGGTGTGCTGTTGCTGTATCGCGCGGAGGCCTATGCCATCGATATCGAACCCGGCATCTACACTGCACGCGCGCCCGGGAAGAATGCACTCGGACTCTATGTTCAGCATGTCGAACGCAATGCCCGTTATGCCGACGGCGAAAAACTGTCGGGCGATGTGACACTGGACAGCAATAGCCTACAGATGCGGTTTCTTCACTATCTGGAATACCGCGGCCGCACCGTGGCGCCGGGCTTCATCGCCAGTTGCGGCGTTACCCGCGCCGGCAGCGATATCGCTGGTCTCGGCACGGCGCGTGGGTGTGCCGATCCGATTGTGGGCACGGTGTTCTGGGTGCGCAATCGTCCCCAAGAGAAACGCTATCTTGCCGTCACGCCCTATCTATCCGTGCCCGTGGGCAACTACGATAAGGACAGGTCGCTTAATCTGGGTGAAAACCGCTGGAAGATCGGCGTCAATAGCGGTGTCATCATGCCGTTGCCCGGAAAGTTCTTGCTCGATCTGGTCGGTGACGTGGTAGGGCACAGCGCGAACGACGAGTATCTCGGCGATCACCGCCTCGAACAGCGTGTTCTCGTCAATGCGCAGATTCACCTGCGCTACCAGATCGACCCGGCCACCCGCGTGTCCGCGTCTTATCTTCACGACTGGGGCGGCGAAACGTCGGTCGACGGTATCGACCAGCAGAATACGAAGAACCAGGGACGTTACCGCATCGGCGCCGCCCGTTATCTGAATCCCAGGCACCAGTTGCAACTGGAAGTCGGTGCCGACAGCCATGTGGAGAATGGTTTCCGGGAAAGTGCCCGGTTCATCGTGCGCTATGTATGGTTGGACTAGGGCTTGGCAGTGCGCCGACGTTAACCGTGCTTCATCGCATTCTGCCGGCCGCGTTCCAGATCGACACGCGTCAACAGCGCCGCGCCGAGCACGAACAGCACCAGCACCGACAATATCCCCAGACGTGGGTTGCCGGTGAGCACGCCGACCCAGCCCATCAACGCCGGTCCGAGCACGGCGGCGAACTTGCCGAGCATGTTGTAGAAGCCGAAGAACTCCGCGCTGCGCCCGGCGGGGATCAGCCGTGCGTACAGCGAACGGCTCAACGATTGCACGCCGCCCTGCACCAAGCCGATCACCACGGCGAGCAGATAGAACTCCCACACCTGGGACATGAACGCGCCCCAGGCGGTGACGACCATATAGACCGCGAGCGCGATCAGGATGCCGGTGCGTGCGCCGATGCGTTCGCCGATCCGGCCGAAGGCGATGGCGGCGGGGAAGCCGACGAACTGGGTGATGAGCAGCGCGACGATCAGGCTGTTGGACGGAAAGCCCAACGATAAACCGTAATCGACGGCCATACGGATGATGGTGTCGACGCCGTCGATGTACAGCCAATAGGCAAGCAGAAACAGAAACGTCTGCGGCAGCCGACCGATGTCGCGCAGCGTATGCCGCAACTGACCGAAACCCTGGCTGAGCGCCGCACGCAATCGCGTCGGTTGCGCGGCACGCGGTTCATGCACGCTCATCAATACAGGCACGGTGAACACTGCCCACCACACCGCCACGGTGAGAAAACTGGTGCGTACCGCCGCACTCTTGTCCGGCAGTCCGAACCAGTCCGGGTGCAGCACCATCAGCACGTTCACCGCGAACAGCACGCCGCCGCCGAGATAGCCGAGCGCGAAACCCAGCGCGGAGATGCGGTCGAGTTGGGTGGGCCGCGCGACGAAAATCAGCAGCGAGTCGTAGAACAGATTACCGCCGGAAAAGCCGAGCACCGCCAGCACATAACACAAGGCCGCGATCTGCCAGTCGCCGGCGGCGACGAAATACAGCGAGCCGGTCATCACCACGCCGAGTGCGGAGAACAGCAGCAGGAAACCCTTGCGCGTGTCCATATGATCGGCGATGGCGCCGAGCAGCGGCGCGCCCAACACCACGATCAGACTGGCGATGGAGTTGGCCATGCCGAGCCGGAAAGTGCTCAACGTATCGGCGACGCCGCTGTTCCAATATTGTTTGAAGAACAGCGGAAAGAACCCGGCCATGACCGTCGTGGCAAACGCCGAGTTGGCCCAGTCGTAGCAGGCCCAGGCATAGGCGGCGCGGCGCGTGGGTTCGGGAGTCGGTTCAGGGGTGTCGTGCATGAGCGCGGGCCGTGGATTGCGACCGCGCCATCATACCGGAATCAGCCAGCCAGCATATTCCGGATCATCTGCTTGACGGTGATGGCATCGAAAGGTTTGTCGCAGATGCCGGAGACGCCGGCCTGCTGTACGGCGGACAGGCGGCTGGAGTCGCCTTCGCTGGTGACCATCAGCACCGGGATGCTGCGCTGCGAGCTGTGTTCGCGGATGTGGCGGGTGAGCATCTCGCCGTCCATCTCCGGCATGTTGTAGTCGGTGACCACCAGATCGAAGAAGTTGTGTTCGATGAGTTCCACAGCGGCGCGGCCGTTCTCGGCGGTGGTGATGTTGTCGATGCCGAGATTCTTCAGCACGCGCGAGATGTGTTTGCGCGCGGTGCTGCTGTCGTCGACCACCAGCACTTGCAGATCGTCCAGCACGATGTCGGCGAGTGCCGCGGCATCCGGATTGACGAACTCCAGCGTCGCGGCCAACGCCCGGCGCAGATCCTGCGGGGCAAACGGTTTGGGCAGGATGGCGACCACGCCGGCTTGGCGGATTGGGTCGAGCATGGCGAACGAGGTCTCGCTGGAGATCAGCATGAACGGCAGGTCTTCCAGGCGCCGGGTGGCGCGCATGCGTTGCACGAGTTCGGCGCCGGTCATGTCCGGCAGATACATCGCACTGATGACCAGATCGGATTTGTAGCGTTCCAGATAGGCGAGCACGGCCGCGCCGTTGTGGAAGGTCTGCACGTTCTGCGCGCCGGCGTCGCGCAGATGTCCGGCAATGATCTGCGCCTGGACCGCCGAGGGTTCGACGACGGTGATGGCGAGGTCGGGGATGTTGATGTCGGCCATGGGGTGTGGGGATGTATGCGAGTAGTGGTAACAGCGACCGCCCGGCGGGAGAACTGTAACGGATTTTATAGATGCTGGAAGAACGCTTCCTCTTCGGGCGTGAGCCGGTTGTCGCGGCGCGGCAGCGGGGTCAGTGTGCCCGGCTGTGGATTCGGCGCGGCGGGCGCCGCCGGAGTCGATGCAGGATTCGTTACCGTCGGTTGCTGGCGCGGCGGTTGCAGTGCGGGTGTCTCGGCAGGTTCGATCAGCAGACCGAGTTCGCCGTTCACTTCCAGGCAGCGCAGCCGGCGCCACTCGATGCCGGCGCGTTTGGCGAGTTCCGCGCTGCCGGCGGGCATGTCCGTCGTCAATACCAGCAGCGAGCATTCCGTGAGTTCGGCGCCGACCAGCCGCGCCTGACGCAGCCAGGGTAGCAGGTCGCGCACCTGTTGCAGTGCCGTCATGCCGTCGAGCAGGGCACGGGCGGGATCGTGACTGTTGAAACTCAGTACCCACAAGCGTTGATAGGCGTCGAGCGCGATCAGCGTGTCGACCGGCATGTGACCGGCCGACGGCAGTGCGCGCGCCTCGCTACCCAGCAATTGCGGCAAGGACTCCAGCAGCAATTGCCGCAGGCGTGCCTGCGTGGGCGGCGCGACGGCGCGGATGTGCAGACTCATTGCATGACCTCGCCGCGTGTGGGTTCCTGCGGTGCGCGTTCGTGCCGTTGGCTATGAATCACTTGGGCGGCATGCGCCAGCGCCGCCGCGAAATGCGGGCCGGGATTGGGCAGCCAACCCAGATTGACCAAGGGTCGATCGAGAAAGCGCAACGCGCCGACGGCCAGACGCCGATAGCAACGCCGCGCCGCGGCCAGATCGTCGCCGGCGCGGAAGATGACGCCGACATTTTCGATCTGCCGTTGGTTGGCTTGCTTGAGCAGCCCATAGGCCTCGCGGGTTGCGTCCAGCGTGGCGTCGATCATGAGCACGACCAGCGGGGACGCCTGGGCAATTTCGCCGGCGTGCGCGCAGGTTTGCAGATGCCAATCGCGTTCGGCACGCCCGGCACGCTCGTCGCGCTCGGGGTGTTCGGACGCCGCCGAGCTCGGCAGGTTCAACTGCCGTGCCAGTGCGCGCAGCAGATAGCCCGGGTCCTGCCGTTGCGGCATATCGGCGGCGACGGCGAGCAGCACCGGGATCACCACGGGCTCCGCCGCCGGGAGATCAGCCGCCGGTGCATGCGGCACCTGTGTCACCTGGGGTGCCTGAGGCACCTGAGGGATGATGTTGTCGCTGAGGAAATGGTGGCTGATATGGATCAGCCGCTCGGCGTGTTCCTGGGCGGGTTGCCAGGCGGGATTCAGCATCGCAGTGACTCCTTCGCACGTCATACGCGCAGCAGCGAATTGTTGCCGCCCAGGTTATTGGGCACTTCATACGGGTTGGTCGGATCTTGTTGCCAGATGCCGTCGATGATGACGCGGTATTCATAGGCGCCCTCGGCTACGTGCAGCACTTTCTGCCAACTGCCGTCGAGCTGGCGGGTTTCCACGCCACCGTCCGGAATCCAGTCGTTGAAATCGCCGGCGATCTGCAGGCGCCGGCATTCCAGATCCTGGAAGTTCAGTACGATTTCGTGGGCCTCTATCGGCGTAGCGGTTGTCGTCGTCTCCAGTGTCGTCGCACGCTGCTGCGCGGTTGCCTGCGAACGCAGCTCCAGGGCCAGATTGCGGTAGTCGGCGGCGACCGGCGCGCGCGGCGCATAGGCCAGCAGCGATTGCCCCTGCAAGGCGGCTTCGCGGATTTTCACACAGGCACGGATACGCGTCGCGCATGTGTTCAGCCCTTGTTCCAGCAGGTGATCGAACAGACTGCGCGCCAAGCGCGTGCGCGTGTCGAACATGATCGGCAACAGCCGTAGCGGGATGTCCAGGTCATAGCGGGTCTCGATCAGGTGCACGAGTTCGCGCAGACGTTGCAGGCCATCGAGGGCGTACAGGCTGGCGTCCATCGGCACCAGCACTTGGCTGGCCGCGCGCAGGGCATTGACGGCCAGCAGGCCGAGCGAGGGTGGACAGTCGAGAATGGCATAGTCATAACGGTGCGCTACGGTTTCAAGGTGTTTGATCAATTGACGTTCACGTTCCGGCCGATCGGATAACACATGTTCGACGGCCGCCAGCGAGATGGTCGCGGGCACCAGATCGACGCCCCAGGCGACACCGTCCTGAATCACGTCGTCCAAGTCGTTCTGGCCGTTCAGAACCTCGAACAGGCCGGCGCGTCCCAGCGTACTCTGGCCCAGCCCCAACGAGGCATGGCCCTGCGGGTCCATGTCGATGAGTAGAACCCGGGCACCGTCTTCGCCCAAGGCGGCGGAAAGATTGATGGCCGTGGTGGTCTTACCGCACCCACCCTTCTGGTTGGCAATGGCAATCACATGCATGGTTTGTCTCCATCCGTTTTTCGCCGGGTCGCGGCGCAGTGCTGTCGACAAAAGATGCGGCACCTGGATCGCAGGTGCCGCACCACCTCGTGCCTGATGACTATTATCTTCTCTCCGCAATCCCTGATTCAGGCGGTGCGGTCCCTCGACAAATCCTCCTCGATATTTTCTTCGAACAGTTCCCATTGCAGCGGCAGTGTCGTATCCGTATCCCGCAGCGCTTCGATCTCTTGCAGAATGTCCGCGACCGGCAGCACCCATTCCTGGCCGCTGATGGCGTCGAAGGCGCCGGCCGAATGCAGCACCAGAATCACATCGCCGGTCACCACCAAGGACAGCTCGCGCAACGGCGTCTGGCTGGTGGGGAGAAAGCGCGTGAGCGAGGCCAGACATTTGCGGATGCGTTGCAGCGACACCCCGGCATCCAGCAGACGGCGGGCGCTTTTCAGCGCGATCAGATCGGTGAAGCTGTAGCGGGCATGGCCGCCGACGGTGAGTTCCGACGGGGAGAGCAGCCCGGTCTGCTGCCAGTAACGCAACTGGCGGGCAGTCAGGCCGGTGATCCGGCAAACCTGGCGGCTGGAAAAGCCGTGCTCAGCCACGCGATGCCCTCCGGGGCGTAAACAATTCCGGACAAGTTTTGCAGAGATTCGTGGCTTGTCAAGAAAATCGCGACAAAAAATTCGATTCTTGTCGTGTTCGCGGCGGGCCCTGGAGGGATGGGCAGGGAAATGCGGGGAAAGGCGCCGGACACAAGGTCCGGCGCTGTCGACGACTGACCTAAATTTATGGCTGAACCTGGTTGGGCTGAACCGCAGTGACCACACCGGTCTGGCTGCTGAAATAGGCGGCCAGATTGGTGATTTCGTCATCCGTGAGCCCGCCGGCGAAACCGGCCATGATCGGGTTCTTGCGCGTGCCGGAGCGGTAATCCATCAGGGCGCGTTCGATGTAGCTGGCATGCTGACCCGCCAGACGCGGGAAGTTCGGGTCGGTGCTGTTGCCATCCGCACCGTGACAGGACTGGCACATAGCGGATTTTTCCTTGCCGGCGGCGGCGTCGCCAGCGGCGGAGGCGGTACTCAGGATGCCGGACAGCAGCAAGCCCAAAGCGAGAAGTGCGGTTGTTTTCATAGCGCGTACCTTTTGACTGTCGTCGTTCAGTGGTTGTGCCGGGTTCATTCCGTGCGGCTTTCGAAGTAGGCGGCGATATCTTCCATATCCTGATCGCTCAGGTCGGCCGCTTGCGCGCGCATGGTGCCGTGGCTGCGCTGACCGTTCTTGTAGCTCTGTAGCGCGGAGACCAGGTATTGGGCATGTTGCCCGCCCAGCTTGGGTACGTGATAGGTCGGATACACATTGTTGTAGTTGGCCACACCATGGCAGCCCATGCAGGTGAAGGCCTTGCTGCGCCCCGCTTCCGCATTGCCGGCGGCGAAGGCCGACGCGGTTACCAGGGTGCCCAGACACAACACCACCATCTTCAAACCGGTTCTTGTCCTCATGATCCTCACTCTTGGGTAGTTGTTAATCGCTCACGGTCGTTCCGGAAACAACGGCAAACAGCGGCCTTCCGGCGAGTCTGCGATACGGCGCTCTTGTGGATTTATGGGGGGCGCTTGGCAGGCCGGCGGGATTATAGTCCGGTTCATGACATTGGTCATGTGAGGCAAAAGATTTATGCCTGGATAAAAAGGCCTGTGGAACCGGCGGCGGCCTTACCAACTGATGTAGGCGTACCCCTGTTCCTGCAAACGCATCAGATCGTCGGCGCCGACGTCGACGACCGTGGCGTAGTCGAGCACATCCGTTGCCGACCAGTGCAGCGACTTCAGCGTGTTGCCGCAGGCATGAAACTCCACACCGTACGCGGCCAGACTCGCGGCGCGCGCGCGGGCCTCGGCGGGGATGGGGCGTTGCGGCTGTTTGGCGAGCAGATGGATACCCGGGCCGATCACGGTAATGACGATCTGAATGTCGTCGCCATAGCGACGCAGCATCTCGCCGGCGGAGAACAGAATGCCGTTGATGTAGTCCGCGTCGGCCTTGTTGAGTTGATAGACGACTTTATGCGCCGGTTCGCCCAGCAGTTTGCGGTCGATGGGTTCCGCCGTCGCGGTGGTGCAACCGAGGGCGAACAGCGCGGCCAGAAACCACCGCCGCGCGCGGGAATCGAGAGCGTTCATCGTCACTTCTCCTGGCCAAGGCCCGGGTATACCCAGCCTGAGCCGCGATGATAGCGCCAGCATGCGCCGCCGCGGAACCGGTTTCGCACGGGCGATTCCCGACCCTGGGCGCATCTGTTACTTTGTCCACCCCACGCAATCCAGGCGGGTAGGGTCGAGCATGGCGGGTCAGTTCAAGCGTTGCGGATGGCTGGGCCGGTGGGCATTGCTCGCCGCGCTAGTGTGCGGCTGTGGCGTGGTGCTTGCCACCACCGCGCCGCCCGCGGACGACATCCTGGAATTCGACGATCAGCCCTTGGACGAGCCGCTCGGCTATCCGGACTGGTTCAAACTCAGCTTTCTCGATCTCGGCGACGATATCCGCGAAGCGGTCGCCGACGGCAAACGCGGCTTGATGGTCTACGTCGGCCAGAAATATTGCCCCTACTGCAAGACGCTGCTGGAAACGAATTTCGGCAAGCACGATATCCTCGAATATACCCAACGCCATTTCGACGTGATCGGTATCGACATTCACGGCGGTCGCGGCGTCACCGATGTCGATGGCGCCGAAGGCAGCGAGCGTTCCTTCGCTTTGCGTCACGGTGTCGATTTCACCCCGACGCTGTTGTTCTACGACAGCACCGGCAAGGAGGTGTTCCGGTTGGCGGGCTATTATCCGCCGTATCAGTTCCGCGCCGCGCTGGAATATGTCGCCGACGCGCATTACCGCCAGGAAAATTTCCGCAGTTATCTCGAACGCGCCGTCGGTGCCATGGTCTTCGACAACGAAGACATGAATCCCGAGAACTTCTTTTTGCCGCCGCCCTATGCGCTGGCGCGCACCCACCATGCCGGCGAGCGACCGCTGGTCGTGTTCTTCGAACAGCCCGATTGCCATGCCTGCGACATCCTGCACACCGGCCCGCTCACCGAACCGGAAATCCTCGCCCGACTCGGCCAATTCGAAAGCGTGCAGCTCAATCTGTGGGGCAAGACCCCCGTCATCACCCCCGACGGCCGCCGCACCACCGAGGGCGCCTGGGCCGAGCAACTGGGTCTGTTCTACGCGCCCACGCTGCTGTTCTTCGACCTCAACGGCCGCGAAATCCTGCGCGTGGACTCGGTGGTGCAGTTCTACCGTCTGCGCAACGTGCTCGACTACATCGCCAGCGGCGCCTACAAAGAGTTCCCCACCTTCCAGCGTTGGCGGGAGACGCAGGGGGATGCGGTTCACTGATGGCGGTTCCTTTCCTCAGCCCAACGAGGGCCGATGCTAGAATGCGCGGATGTCGCAAACGCCGCCCCTTGAAGCATTAACCGCTGCCCTCGCTACCGTGATGCTCGTCGATCAGCCGGCGTTGCGCGCGCGGCTGGCCGGGTTGCAACGCCGCGCACGCGCGGGCCAGCCCATTGATCGCGGTCTGCCGGCGCTTATCGCCGATATCGAGAAGTCCCGCGCCCGCTGCGCGCAGCGCGCCGAGCGTCTGCCCAAACCCGAATACCTGCTCGATCTCCCGGTGGTCGCGCGCCGCGAAGACATCAAGACGGCCATCGAGAAGCATCAGGTCGTGATCGTCTGCGGCGAGACCGGTTCGGGTAAGACCACACAGTTACCGAAGATCTGCCTGGAACTCGGCCGCGGCGTCGCCGGGCTCATCGGCCATACCCAGCCACGGCGCATTGCCGCGCGCAGTCTCGCCGTGCGCATCGCCGAAGAGTTGCACTCCGCGATTGGCCAAGCGGTCGGCTTTAAGGTGCGTTTCTCCGATCACGTCGGACCGGATACGCACATCAAGGTCATGACCGACGGTATCCTGCTCGCCGAGACGCAGGGCGATGCCGATCTGCTCGCTTACGACACGCTCATCATCGACGAGGCGCACGAACGTTCGCTGAACGTGGATTTCCTGCTCGGCTATCTCGCGCGCCTGCTGCCGCGCCGGCCCGATCTGAAACTCATCATCACCTCGGCGACCATCGATCCGCAGCGCTTTTCCAAACACTTCGGCAACGCGCCGATCATCGAAGTCTCCGGCCGTACCTATCCGGTGGACATCCGCTACCGGCCGCTGTTGACCGAGGACGAAGACGAACAGGATCGCGATCGCGGCCAAGCGCTGCTCGCCGCCGTCGACGAGCTCGCGCACGACGGCCCCGGCGACATGCTGGTGTTTCTGCCCGGCGAACGCGAAATCCGCGAGGCCACCGAACTGCTGCGCAAACACCATCCGCCGCAGACCGAAATCCTACCGCTGTTCGGCCGCCTGTCCGCCGCGCAGCAGGCCGAGGTGTTCAAGCCGCATTCCGGTCGACGCATCGTGCTCGCCACCAACGTCGCCGAGACCTCGCTGACCGTGCCCGGCATCCGCTATGTGATCGACACCGGACTCGCGCGCATCAGCCGCTACAGTTACCGCACCAAGGTGCAACGCCTGCCCATCGAACCGGTCAGTCAGGCCTCGGCCAATCAGCGTGCCGGGCGCTGCGGGCGTCTCGGTCCCGGCATCTGCATCCGCCTCTACAGCGAAGACGACTTCAACACGCGGCCCGCCTTCACCGAGCCGGAAATCCTGCGCACCAACCTTGCCTCGGTGATCCTGCAAATGCTCGCGCTCAAGCTCGGCGACATTGAGGACTTCCCTTTCGTCGAGCCGCCGGATGCGCGCTACATCCGCGACGGCTTCAAACTGCTGCACGAACTCGGCGCGGTGGACGAGGGTGATCGACTCACGGAACTCGGCCGTCAGCTCGCGCGTCTGCCGGTGGATGTGCGCATCGGCCGCATGGTCCTGGCCGGCCGCGACGAACACTGTCTGCGCGAGGTGCTGGTGATTGCGTCCGCGTTGAGCGTGCCCGATCCGCGCGAGCGGCCAATGGACAAGCAGCAGGCCGCCGACGAGAAACACAAACAGTTCGCCGACGAGCAGTCGGATTTCCTCGGCTTCGTGAAGCTCTGGGATTTCTACCATGAACAGGCGCGGCATCTGTCGCAGGCCAAACTGCGCAAGCTGTGCCAGACCCATTTCATCTCCTACGTGCGCATGCGCGAATGGCACGACATCCACGCGCAGTTGCACGGACTGGCCGTGGAAATGGGCATGCGTTTGAACGAAGTCGAAGGCGGCTACGAACCGATCCACCGCGCCTTGCTCGCCGGCCTGCTCGGCAACATCGCCTTCAAGAGCGACGCGAACGAATACACCGGCGCGCGCGGCCTCACGCTCAACGTCTTCCCCGGCTCGGCGCTGTTCAAGAAACAACCCAAATGGATCGTCGCCGCCGAACTGGTCGAGACCGCGCGTCGCTACGCACGCACCGTCGCGCGCATCGAGCCCGAATGGGTGGAGCGTTTGGCCGACCATCTCATCAAGCGCAGCTACACCGACCCGCATTGGGAGAAGAAGCGCGGTCATGTGGTCGCCAGCGAACGCACCACGCTCTACGGCCTGGTGCTCACGCCCAGCCGAAAGATCGACTACGGCCGCGTCAATCCTATCGAGGCGCGTGAAGTGTTCATCCGCCAAGCCCTGGTGCCGGGCGAACTCATCAGCAAGGCGGCGTTCCTGGAACACAACCACACGCTGATCGAAGCCGTGCTGGAACTGGAAGCTAAATCGCGCCGCCGCGACGTGCTGGTCGACGAGGAATTGTTGTACCGCTTCTTCGACGAGCGACTGCCCAGCCATGTAAGCAACGGCCCGCAGTTCGAGCGCTGGTACAAACAGGCGACGGAGGCCGAACGCGACGCGCTGAAGTTAACGCGCGACTATCTGATGCAGCATGAGGCTTCAGGCGTCACCGCCGAAGACTTCCCGCCGCAGATCGAGGTCAACGGCCTGCGCCTTGCACTCGACTATCACTTCGAACCTGGCCACGTCGACGACGGCGTGACCGTGAAAGTGCCGGTCGCCGCGCTCAATCAGCTCGATCAGCGGCATTTCGACTGGCTGGTGCCGGGCTTGCTGGAAGACAAACTCGTCGCGCTCATCAAGTCATTGCCGAAAGCGTTGCGGAGACATTTCGTGCCTGCGCCGGATTTCGCGCGTGCGGCGCGGCAGGCGTTGGTGCCGGGGAAGGCGAGTCTGCTCGACCAGTTCAGCGCGCAACTCAGGCGCATGACCGCGGTCGAAGTGCCGGCCGATGCCTGGCAGTTGGAACAACTGCCGCCGCACCTGTCCATGAACTTCCACCTCATCGACGCGAACGGCAAACTGATCGCGCGTGGCCGTGATCTGAACGCCTTGAAACAGCAAGTCGGCGCACAAGCCGTCGCAACCTTCGAGCGCCTGCCGACCGCGCAGTACGAGCGCGACAAGCTCACCGATTGGGATTGCGGTGATCTGCCGGAGTTCGTCGAGATCGAACAGCAGGGCCTGACCTTGCGCGGTTATCCCGCGCTGGTCGCCGACAAAGCCCAGATCAACCTGCGTCTGTTGGACTCGGCTGACAAGGCGCACGTCGCGCACCGTGCCGGCGTCCTCGTGCTGTTCCAACTGCGCGCAACGAAATCGCTGCGCTACCTGGAAAAGAACCTGCCCGGCATTCAACAGATGTGTCTGAACTACGCCGCCGCCGGCCAATGCGAACAGCTCAAGGCCGATCTCGTCCAACGTATCACCGAAGCCGCGCTGTATCCCGACGCGACCGTGCCGCGCGACCGCGCCGCCTTCGACACCGCCGCCGCGCGTGCCGAACAAAACCTGATCGACGTAGGCAACCACATCTGCAAAGCCGTCGCCGACGCACTCGCCGAATACCACGCCATCCAGAAACGCATCAAAGGCGCGATTACCCCCGCCTGGCTCGCTGCCATCAACGACATCCGCGACCAACTCGACCACCTGATCTACGGCGGCTTCGTCCTCGACACCCACGCCGCACAACTCAAACACCTCGGTCGCTATCTCAAAGCCATCAACAAACGCCTCGACCGCCTGCAACAGAATCCGGCCAAAGACAGACCGCTCACCTTGCAGGTCGAACCGCACTGGCAGAAATGTAAACAACGCCTGGACGCCGCCCGCAAACGAGGCGCGATCCCGGATGAGTTACAACACTACCGCTGGCTGATCGAAGAATTCCGCGTCTCGCTTTTTGCTCAGGAGCTGGGTACGGCGGAGAAGGTGTCGGGGAAGCGGTTGGAGGAGGTGGGAAGAGGGTCGTAACGTGGCGCCCTGGTTGATTGTGAGGTTCGGTTCACGCTGGCAGCGAAGCGAGCTGGGACTGACGTATTGGAACCTTGAGGCCGTATCGATCACTCACATCTTTCACTAGGTCGATGAACCACTGCTTAGCATCCGGTGCCACGGTCACGCTCGTGACGAGGTCGTGCAACGCGCCAATCGGCTTGAGCATGTCCTCTGGGTTTTCCTTCCAAGTCGCAGTTTTGGGGATCATGATTCTAACTTCGCGCTCAAAGTCATAGGCCAAGTGTTTGAACTTGAGCAAGTCTGAATATCGACCGACGACCATGTCTGGGTTCTCGAAGTGGTCGATGTATTGAACTTGAGTGATCAAGACGTTCTCTTGCCAGGACAGGCATAACTTCGTTAGGCGCTCGACATTTGTGTGGATGGCGACGCTTGCCGTAGTACCGCCAAACAGTTGCCACAGGGCCATATTGTCCTTTGCACCAAAGGTCCAGCAGCTCACGTAGGTTCCCTTGCGACCCTTGTCATAGAACGTGTTCGCATCTTCGGCGTCGGGGCGGGTGCGGTGGGCTTCGTCGATTGCTCGTCGAATTGAAGGAGTGAGGGCGCCTTCAAAGCGATCTGTGAATCGGTCAGCGCGTCGGAAATACAGAGAGCCTGTTCGCAGGATGTCCACGTACTTGGCGAAGTCAACATATCGGCGGAGCGGAGATCCATCCTTTAGCTTCGGGTCTCGACTGACTTTTACTGATTTCGCCATATGCGTATGCGATGGACTCGTGAGCCTAACAATGTATTAGTAAGCGTAGCCTGGGTGTAGTGATAGCGAAACCCGGGTTTCACTCCGTTCCACCCAGGCTACACTACTTGTTTGGTTGCTGTCGTGCTTCAAGCCACCGCGTCAACGACGCCTGATTTTCCCCCGACGGCCGTCCCGCTATCAGTCCTTCGACGCTGATGTCTTCGTCGAGATCGTCCCAGTGAATGCCGTGCCCATGCGCGATCAGCCGCCAGCGATTGCGTTCGTCCGGCGTGGCGTGGACGAGGCGTGGGTACCATTCGAGCGGCACGGAGATCGTGCGGCCGTCGCTGAGTTCTACGCTCAGGGTATCGTCGGTTACGGTAACGCCGACGGCATCGGGGATGTTCAGGTCAATTGCCGAAGTCATCACGTCGTGTTTCCACCGATTGGCTACGGTGCAATCAATTCAAGGGTCGGAAAATATGTCTTGTATCGCCGCGCATCGCGAGTGAGCAACGCATACCCGCTGATTGCCGCATGTGCGCCTATATAGAAATCCGGCAGCGGGGCATGGCGAGCACCACCGGAGCGGCGGTATTTGACGAAGCACTTACCGGCTAGGAATCCAGCTTCCCACGGCAGTGGTTCGCGCCGGAAGAATTCCTCGGGAAGGGCGCGGTCGAGGTCTTCGATGCGATCGAAGCCAATGGAGACTTCGCTGTAGATGATCGGGTTGACGACCAGCATGCACTCGTCCGCGAGCCGTTCGATCTGAGCGGCAGACCACGCGTACCATTCCGCGTCCTCGTTCAGGATATCGAGGATCACGTTGCTGTCGATGAGCACGCCGGTCACGGCAGTGATTTCATGCCCGCGTGAGGGCCATGATCTCATCGGTGGTCATGCGCTTGCTGCCTTTGCCGCGCATGAGGCCGATCAGGCGTTTGCCGCGGCGGCCGGCTTTCTCGGCTTTGCGCAGGATCACATTGTTGCCACGCATGACGAATTCGACTTCGGTTTCCGGCAACAACCCGGTTTTCTCGCGGATGTCGGCGGGGATGGTGACTTGGCCTTTGCTGGTAATGCGCATTACAGTGTCTCCAGTCGTAATACTTCAGAAAGTAATACCAGGGCCGGCGGCGGTCAAGCGGCAAATTTACTTATGCGCCGGCACCGCCTGCAACGGCACCCCCAACGCCCTGACAAGCTTCAAACCGTGTCATAGCGCGGCTTCGCGCCCGGCGCGCCTTGTAAGGACTTTCGCGGCCAAGCAAGCGTAGCCTGGGTGGAGCGATAGCGAACGGCCGCTTTTGATGCCATAGAATGGCGGCAAAAGCTTTATAAACAGTCCCGTTCCTTGCCGTAAGAATGCCGTGACGGCATTCTTCCAACCCGGGTTTCGTTCAACCCAGGCTACAGGAATGTCTCCTATGGGTCGAGATAGCCACATCCCCTTGGTTCTATGTATTAGCGGGGTCGGTGTGTTCCGGTTCCAATGTGATTTATTGCCCGTCGCAACTTCCCGGCTGTTCGGCCACGTTGCGATCGAACACGTAGGTCGTGCCGTCCCAGCGCTGTACCGGGTGGCAGAAACCGGGGCCGCCGATCATGACGTCGGCATAGCCTTGATGGCGTGTCGTCTGCACTTCGTACATCCCCGCGCCGAGGTTGTGAGCTTGCCAGTGTCCGGCGTCGTTCTTGATGAACAGGGAGACGCCGATGCCCGCCATGCCGTACATGCAGGAGCTGCTCAGGCTGACGAAGATATCGGGACGTTGGTCGCTGTTCAGGTCTTCCATCTGAACTTGGATGTCGCCGCTGCCGGGTTGTAGCGGCGGGCACTCCATACCGTCGAACACCAGAGTCTTCCCGTCGGGCCCTACCTTGAGACCGAGCTGCTCGTAAATCGCCCGCCGGTCGGTTTCGTTGAACGTGGCGGCGTTCTTCGCGTTCGCGAACAGCAGGTCGTGCCCTGCGGGTGTGGCCAGTGCCTTGCCGCTTAGCAGCAGCATGAGCACGAGACCGGCGGTGAATCGTTGGTTGAGAATGTGCATGAGTTGCCCCCTGTCGAGATGCGTTGGGAACGGAAAGTTTGCATAAGTCGAGCGGGCGCTAAGTATTAGCGGAACCTTGTTCTACCTCCCAATTGGGCACGGCTTCGATCATCTTCCACGCCAACTGAAAGCCCAATTCTCGGTAGGCCTCGAACTGTTTTTCGTCGAAGAACTGGTCGCCGGTCGGTTCGTCGGGGAACTCGGGGTGTTCCTTGCGGTAGCCGTACAGGTCGGCGCTCAGGTTTTTGGTGAAGGTGGTGGTGAGGTAGATGAGTGTGCCATGCGAGTTGTCGGCGTAATGGATGTCGGCGACGAGATGGCCGCACTCGGCGAATTTTTCCGGGCATTCGCCGTCCGCGGTCTGCTCGCGGACGCGCGCGACTAAAGGTTGCAGATCTTTACATTCGATATTGATCAACGCGCCGAAATCGGCGCGCGCCTTTTCGATGGCGTTGGCCAGGTCGCTGAAGGTGTAGTCCGGATCGGCGCCGCCGTCGCACACGACAATTACCTTGAGGCGCCGGCGGAGCAATTCGTAGAGGCCGAGGTTTTCGAAGTGGCCGCCGTCGCTCAGTTGGATGAAACGTTTATCCTCGTTGAGAGATTTGCGCAGCACCAATTCCCAGAGTCCCGGCCATAAAAAATTCGGCGACTTGCCCAGCAAGGGTTGTCTCTCGGGGTCCGGGTTGGGTGCCCAGTAGCCGAGGCGGATGTTCAGCAGGCCCATCAGCGTCGACATGATCGGTTGCCGCGTGACGCCGTCGCCGCCGCAACCGGCGCTCGGATTGACGGCCGCGCCGGAGATGGCCATGGCTGTCGCCAGGGTCATGCCGCCGTCCATGAATTCGTTGGAACGGCGCCAACCGGTCGCGTTGCTGCCGCAGTAGTGCGGCGAGAGGATGAAGTTGTCGCCGCCGCGCCCTTTGAATTTCGGTCGTTTGGATTCCACCAGCACGATGTTGGTGTTGATTAGGTGATAGGGGCCGCAGGGACCGGCGTCGCCGCCGCAGGTGTCCTGAATGCGGGTGCGGTCGGCTTCCGGCGCTGCACCGGGGCGGCTGCCGGCGTGCGTTACCGCGTCCGCGACGTCGGGCATGAAGGTCTCCATGAGCCGGTCACGGTAGTAGCGGTGCACGGAGATGTAGTTCAAGTTGGTGAACCATCCGGACACGACCAATACAATTGTCACGGTGAGCAGATAACCCGGATACTTTGGTCCTATGACGACGGCGATCTGATACGCCAGCAGTAACACACCGAACAACAGCAGCGCCGCCGCGACAACGGTCAGCAGCGGCATCCATTTGGATTTTTTGCGCGCATTGCTTTGCGCGAAGATGCCGATGCTTGAGCCGATGCCCGCCAAGGCGGACACGACGCTGAACGCCGTGGCGATTTTGTTCTTGGTCTCGTCATCGAGCTCGTAGAGTGTTTGAACGGCCGCGGGGATGAGCGGCAACGCGCCGATCACGACCAGCATCGATATCACCGCCAGCAGGATTCCCAAGCCGCATTCCACCCGACGGCGCCAACAGTAGCGGTCTTTGACGATGCGGTTGCAACCACGGTCGGTGGAGGATGCTGTGCCGGAGACGCTGGAGCAAAACGTCGTGAGCGAATAGGCCAGCGCCAACACCGCGAACAGTGCACCGCCCCAGGCGGCGGCGATCAGCGCCGCCGGCGTGCCGCCGCAATCGGCGAGCGTAAAATCCCAGCGTACGTCACTGAAAACGTGCATGCCGTTCAGGCCCATGAACAGCAGCACCAGCATCGATAGATACACCAGCACGCTGAGCAGTGTGCCGCGCAGCACCACCGCCGTCAGCGCCATGAAATTGTGGCAGCCGCCGGGCGTGAGGAATTTCCCGTTCTGGCGCAGCCAGCGCAGCATGGAGCCTTTGACGTACGCAGGCACTGTGTTGGGCGTCGCGGCCGACGGTGATTGTGACGGGGCGGCCGTCGTTTGCGTGCTCCAAACGGGCTCGGTCTTGAACGGGAACATATCCGCGTCCAGACCGAACTGAACGTCGCTGGATTTATCTTCGGTGCCGTTGTAGTTCCATGGCTTGTGCAACAGCCACGTCAGCGACGAACCGATGTAACCACCGCCGGACACCGTGGACAGGTAGTCGAACCGCTTGAGCCGGCCCGTGCGCGCCAGGGCCTGCATGACACCGAGCGAAAAACTCGCGGAACGTATTCCGCCGCCGGACAGTGCGAGGCCGGTGAGGTTATCCGCTGCCGCATCGGCGCGGCGCTTTCGGATGAATGCCCGTTCCGCCTCGACGACCTTCTTGGCGCCGTGGTAGGTCGTGTCGTTGGGATCGTACTTGCACCAGTCGGCGGCGGGGGATTGTTGTTCGGCGTTCTGCTGTTGTGTCATGGCGCGCTCCTTCGCTGATTGCCGTGCAGGGAGTATAGCCCCTTTTCCTGAAAACCATCGGCCATCATCCGCGGCTGGATCGATGCTGGGTCGTGCGGTTACTCCCGGTAATACGGAATCAACGTCACGTCGACGGCATCGACGTCTTGTTCCGGCGCCGTGGGCGTGTCCACTGTTCCGCGCAGTCGAGCTTCGACGCGCGCGGTGGTGAGGCGGTCTTCGTCGATCACCTGCGGATAGAGTTGATGGCATTGCGCAACCACGCCGGCGCGGCGCACGGCGAGTCGTTCGAGGTGCGCGCGGGTTTCGTCGTTCAGGTTTTGCAGTTGCAGCAGCCACGGTGCCTGCCAGTCGAGGAATTCCTCCAGCAGGGCGCGTTCCGCGGGCGCGGCCCAGGCGGTGGCCAGCAGCCGTTGCGGGAATGCGCTTACGTCCAGGCAGCGTCCTTTCAGTTCGGCTTCGATGCGTATCCCATCGAGACCGATGCCGGCGCCTTTGGCGTCGCGCTGAAACCATTGCGCGGCCGGTGGCGTGCCGGCGGCTTGATTGACTAAATCTTCGACGCGTTGTCCGGCGCAGGCATTGGCCGCATTCGCCGACAAGGGGCTGGTGGAGGTGAACACCGCCTTGGCGGCCTCGCCGGGTCGCCAGTGCAGAACGGTGGGGTTGTCGCGTTCGTGATCGTGTACCGCCACGTTCAATAGCGCGAGCGGGGATGCCTGGGTATCGAGCAGCCAGAGTTCGTAGTGATCGCGCAGCGGGAACGGCAGTTGCTCGGCGGCGAATTTCACCGCTTCGAGCAGGTGCGCGCCGATGGCATCCAGACGTCGGTGGTCGACCACGTTGCGGATCGGCGCGTGTTTGAATCCATCCTGCCGCGACCAGTCGCCGTATTTGATGTCCGGCAGGGCGACGTCGCGTTGCGTGCCGTCGTTGAGTTGCGCAAGTTCGTGCTGGCCGTGGATGTACAGCGCCCAATGGATGCCGTCGTTGCTGACGGCATCGGCGTCCTCGGTTTCCACGACACTCAGGATGCCGCGGAACGGGTTGACCAAGCGTTGGCTGTAATGGTGGGTCATATGTCTCGACCGATCATCACCGGACGAGGCGTATTTTTCAAGCGGGGATCAGATTTCCACCTGCGAGCCGAGTTCGATCACGCGGTTGGTCGGAATCTTGAAGAAGCTCATCGCGCCTTCCGCGTTGCGCGCCATCTGGATGAACAGATGTTCGCGCCAGGGCGCCATGCCCGGCAACTCGGTGGCGACCAGGGTTTCGCGGCTGAGGAAGAACGACGTGCTCGCCATCTCGAATTCCAGGCCTTGCGCGGTGCACAGGCTCAAGGCATACGGAATATCCGGGGTGTCCATGAAGCCGTACTGCACGGACAAGCGGTAAAAACCGTTGCCGAGATCGTGGATACGCACGCGTTGGGCATCGTCGACATAGGGTTCGTCGCGGGTGTGTACGGTGAGGAAGGCCACGCGTTCGTGCAGCACTTTGTTGTGGATGAGGTTGTGCAGCATGGCGTGCGGAATGCCGTCGGGATCGGCGGTCAGAAACACCGCGGTGCCCGGCACGCGCAGCGGCGGGTGCGCCAGCAGGCCTTGCAGGAACGGTTCCAGCGCCAGGCCTTCGCTCTTGAGGGTCTTCATCAGCAACTGCCGGCCGCGCTTCCAGGTCGCGAGCAGGGTGAACACCATCAAGCCGATGAGCAGCGGGAACCAGCCACCTTGGAACAGCTTCGCCGAGTTGGCGGCGAAGAAGGCCAAGTCGACGCTGAGGAAGATCACCAGGCCGGCGATGGCGAGCGCACGGTTCCAGCGCCACAGACCGAGCACCACGACGAAGCCGAGAATGGTGTCGATGGCCATGGTGCCGGTGACGGCGATGCCGTAGGCCGCGGCCAGATCGCTGGAGGAACGGAAGCCCAGTACCAGGGCGACGATACCGAGCAGCAGCATCCAGTTGATGAGCGGGATGTAGATCTGCCCCATCTCCTGCTCGGAGGTGAAGTTGATCTGCATGCGCGGCAGATAGCCGAGTTGAATGGCCTGACGCGTGACCGAGAACGCGCCGGTGATGACCGCTTGCGAGGCGATCAAGGTGGCGAGCGTGGCGATGCAGATCATCGCCGGCAGTGCCCAGGCGGGCGCCTGAAGATAGAAGGGATTACTGACGGCCGTCGGATCGGCGAGCAGCAGCGCGCCTTGGCCGAAGTAGTTCAACAGTAGCGCCGGCAACACCAGAATGAACCACGCCTGACGAATCGGCGTGCGGCCGAAGTGGCCCATGTCGGCGTACAGCGCCTCGGCGCCGGTGACGGCCAGCACCACCGCGCCCAGCACCAGGAAACCGTAGCCGGCGTGTTCGCGCATGAATGCGACGATGTGCCACGGGTTCACCGCGGCCAGCACGCCCGGGTTGCGGGCGATGTTGTAGATGCCGAGCACCAGCAGCACCAGGAACCACAGTGTCATGATCGGGCCGAACCAGGCGCCGACACGGTGCGTGCCATGGCTTTGAATAGTGAACAGGCCGATGAGAATGACCAGCGCCAGAGGTATCACCAGCGAGCCGAGCGCGGGTTCGACCACGCGCAAGCCTTCGACGGCGGAAAGCACCGAGATCGCCGGCGTAATCATGCCGTCGCCGTAGAACAGCGAGGCGCCGAACAGACCCAGCATGGCCAGCGCCCAGCCGCGCCGCGATGTGCCGGGTGCGACGCGCTGAATCAGCGCCATCAACGCCATGATGCCGCCCTCGCCGCGGTTGTCGGCGCGCATGATGAAGGTGACGTATTTGATGGTGACGACGACCATCAGCGACCAGAAGATCAGCGACAGCGCACCCAGCACGTTACCCTGCGTGATGGCCATCGGATGATGACCGCCGAACACCTCCTTGATGGTGTACAGCGGGCTGGTGCCGATGTCGCCGAAGACGACGCCGATGGCGGCCAACGCGAGGCTGGTGTTGTTACTGCCGGCGGGGTTTTGGGCTGCGGCGTGGGTCTCGGCGGTCTGAGTCATCGAGGACTCAACCGGCGAACTTGCGGAATACCAGCGTCGCATTCGCACCGCCGAAGCCGAAGCTGTTGGACATCACGGTATCCAGCTTGGCGTTGTCGATGCGCGTGCGCGCGATGGGTATGCCCACAGCCTGCGGGTCGAGTTCTTCGATGTTGGCACTGGCGGCGACGAAGCCGTGTTCCTGCATGAGCAGCGCGTAGATCGCCTCGCACACGCCGGCCGCGCCGAGCGCGTGGCCGGTGACGGATTTGGTGGAGGTGATGACGGGAATCTTGTCGCCGAACACGTTACGCACCGCTTCCAGTTCCTTGGTGTCGCCGACCGGCGTGCTGGTGCCGTGGGCGTTGATGTAGTCGATGGGTGTATCCACCGTCGCGAGCGCTTGTTGCATGCAGCGCACCGCACCTTCGCCCGACGGTGCGACCATGTCGTAGCCGTCGGAGGTGGCGCCGTAGCCGATCAGCTCGGCGTAGATTTTCGCGCCGCGCGCCTTGGCGTGTTCCAGTTCTTCCAGCACCACCAGACCGCCGCCGCCGGAGATGACGAAGCCGTCGCGGTTGGCGTCGTAGGGGCGCGAGGCCTTCTCGGGCGTCTCGTTGTATTTGGACGACAGCGCGCCCATGGCGTCGAACAGGCAACTCATCGACCAGTGCACTTCTTCGCCGCCGCC
>JACREG010000113.1 GCA_016218375.1 Gammaproteobacteria bacterium | reverse complement strand
GAGAAACTCAAAGAACTGACCCGCGGCAAGGGCATCGACGCCGACTCGCTGCGCGTGTTCATCGACGGCCTCGATATCCCCGCCGACGCTAAGCAACGCCTGCGCACGCTGACGCCGGCCGGCTATATCGGTAATGCCGTGGAGCAGGCGAGGAAGATTTAAGCCCCGGATATTATGTAGGGCGCAATAGCGCAGCGTATTGCGCCGAATGTGTTCATGCCACGCTCATGCCAAAACATTCGGCGCATTACGGCCTCCGGCCTAATACGCCCTACGTTCCTATTCGCGGCCAAGGCCGCTCCTACAGACAGGATTCACCGGCCTCACGCCGTCCTTTGAAATTCCCCGCCATTACGGCATCATCGGTCCATGACAACCGAGACCGCCGAGCCTGAACACGCCGGTTACCTCGTCGCCCCCGCCGATTGGCCGGGCGACGCGGCGTCCATTCGCGCTATCCGTGACGCCGTGTTCGTGCGCGAACTCGGCATCCCCGCCGACCTGGAATGGGATGGCCTCGACCCGGACTGTGCGCATTTGCTCGCCTACGACATGCAGGGCAATCCCATCGGCACCGCGCGCATGCAGGCCGATGGTCATATCGGACGGATGGCGGTGCTGCCGGCGTGGCGCGACCGCGGTGTCGGCGGCGCGCTGCTGCTGATGCTGATCGAACTCGCCGCGGCGCACGGTCTGGATGAAGTCTATCTGCACGCCCAAACCGCGGCGGCCGGCTTCTATCACCGGCACGGCTTCATCGCCTCGGGCGATGAATTCGCGGCCGCCGGCATCCCGCACATCCGCATGACACGCTTCACCACCGATCCCTGAACAACACACGAGGAACGCAGCCGTGCCCTTGCCGCCTTTCAGCGATCTTCCCGACAGCGACTGCATTCTCGGCGAAACCGCCGGCGACTATGCACTCGCCAGCCGCGACGACAACCGCCGCGCCGCCGCCCTGCTCGCATCCCAGGCACGCCGAACGATCGAACTGTTCACGTCCGACCTGGAACCGGCGTTGTACGATCAAGCCCCGTTTATCGACGCGCTCGCGCAACTCGCCCTCAGCAGTCCACGCGCGCGCGTCCGCATCCTGGCGAAAGACTTCGAACGCACCGTCAAGGAAGGCCATCGCCTGGTGGAACTCACCCGACGTCTGAGCAGCTATGTGGAAATCCGCCGCGTGCATGAGGACTATCGGGACAACAACGAGACCTTCCTGCTGGTCGACGATTACGGCCTGCTGCACCGCCGCCATGCAGCGCGCTTCGAAGGCACCTTCAGTTGTAAGGCGCCGTTGGAAGTGCGCCGTCTGCGCGCCTTTTTCGACGAAGTCTGGAACCGCAGCGAACCCGATGCCGACGTGAGGCGATTGCACCTATGAACGCGCTCCGCAACTTCATCACCCTGACTATCCTGCTCTGCTCGCTATTCAGCGCATCCGTCATGGCCGGCGACCGCATCGAAATCATCCCGCTCAAGAATCGCAGCGTCGAAGAAATCATGCCGCTGATCCGTCCCCTGCTCGACCCAAACGAGGCGCTGAGCGGCACCGGCTATCAATTGATCGTGCGCGCCACACCCACGCGTCAGGAAGAAATCCGCGCCCTGGTCGCACAACTCGACCAAGCCGCCAAACAACTGCGCATCAGCGTGCGCCGCGCCGCGCGCGAAGAGATCGAACGCGAGCGCACTCAAGCTAACATCGTGATAGGCAGCGGCGGCGGCGAAGTCGAAGCGCGCGGCCGCGCCATCGTCCGCAGCACCCGCGACAAGGGCGGTGAACGCAACAACTATCAAGTCACCACCCTCGAAGGCACACCCGCCTACATCAACACCGGCGAAGCCTTCCCCGTGCCCACGCAAAGCGGCCAAATCGTCAACGGCCAAGCCGTCGTCACCCAAGGCATCGAATACCAGCAATTGCATTCCGGCTTCTACGCACTGGCCCGCACCCACGACGACAACGTCACCGTCGACATCAGCCCGCAACGCGAAGTCCTCGACTCGGGCAGCGGCCGTATCCAGACCACCTCACTGGTCACCACCGTCCGCGGACATCTGGGCGAATGGCTGGAACTCGGCGGCACCTCGCAGCAACGCACCCAACAAGGCGGTGGGATATTGCGTAGCACGCGCAGCAAGGACGATACGCAGCAGACGTTGTGGATGAAGGTGGAGGCGGTTGAATAACCGACTCGTTAAGCCTATCGTTAAACCAGTTTCCGGACAGAGGATGCAGGCGATGTCCACCGTCAAAGAACTCATGACCCACATCATCCAGGAACAGCCGGACGATGCCAGCTATGAAGAGATCATGCGCGAACTCGCTTTCGAGCGCATGATCGAGCACGGTTTGGAAGACGTTCGCCAGAACCGCGTACTCACGGACGAAGACATGGAGCGCCGTATAGGGACATGGCACACATAAAATGGACTGAACAGGCTCACGGATGGCTGAGAGAGATATTCGACTATATCGCGCAGGACAATCCCGCTGCCGCGCATGAAGTGATCCGCAGCATTTACGACAAAACACGCACGCTGCGCCGCTTCCCGGAGATCGGTTACAAATACCGGGACGTGCCCGAAGGTGAAATCAGAATCCTGCTGTACGGCCATTACCGGATCGCCTATCTGATCCAGGCACCCGATGACATTGCTATTCTGGGCGTCTTTCATGGCGCACTGAATATCGAACGCTACCTACCCTAAAACTACGACAGAATTGATTCCGAACGTTCTGTACTTTGATCGTTGTACAACCGACGCGCGAACGCGGGCGATGCAGGATACCGGGCGATCCACCTGGCTGGCGGTATACCGCAAGGCTGTGGTTATGTCTTCGGCCTCCTTGGGGCTAATCGGTTGATGGGGCGTGGCCATGCCCGATATCGACCCGAAGCGGCCGTAAGCCTGGGCTTGCTTCATTCGCGTATTGGCTGACTCCGAGCCTTCGCGTACCATACGGCTCGTAAGAAGCCTTACAGCCTCTTGCGGGATAGGAGGCAGTCGGTAATGAGGGAACGAAGACCCGTGAATGGGACCGCGGGTTTTGTAGGGCGTTTCCTATCGTCGGCTCCGATCCCAAGAATAATCAAACAAGCCTAGGGGGCATCTCATGAAGCATCCACAACGCAAACTGATTGCGGCGCTGTCGCTGTGCGCGGCCGTCGTTACGAACCTCGCATCCGCAGTTGCCACGAGCGACCAGGGCGCCTGGGTTCCATAAATGCAGAAAATACTAAACCGGGTTCACACACATACCAATGCAATCATGGAGGGAGTATCTAAATGAATAAAACTGGACTTACTTTTCTGTTAACGCTCGGCATCAGCGGATGCGCCACAATAGTTAATGACCCGAATATACCGGTCACTGTATCATTCGCAGATGGCAGCGAAGGAACCTGTGAATTTCAAAACAAGCGCGGCTTGTGGAATTCAGACATCCCAGGCACCCCGATGATCAGGCGCTCGGATGATCCGCTAGTTTTTCATTGCGAAACTAAAGATGGCAGGAAATCATCAGGCTCCATAGATAGCAAAATAGAAGGGGAGAAGCTGGGTGCCAGTGTGCTGTTTCTAGATCTGGGTATTACTGATGCCATTACAGATAAGCACCGATATTATCAGGGCAACGTGGTCATACCCGTCAAGAAAGATGGCGACTATCAAGCATCTGATGCTGGAAAATCTGTGCGGGAACAGAACCCAACCAGCACAATGCAGAACTGACAATTCCCGCAATAGTACGGGGTCAGCAGACCCGTGCTATCTCTAATTAGCGAGTGAAAACGGCCCCTTCGGGGCCGTGTTCATTTGAACGTTACTTCCACTTCTGGCCGTTCTCGGCTGCGACTACATTCTGAAATCCGCCTTCCCTATGGGACTGAAACCGGTCGTAAGCGGTAGCCGATCCTTTTTCGGGGAGCATCCGCTTTGGACATCACCCCGGCACAAACCGCGAACTCTTCGCCACAATCCGCTCGATCTCATTCCTGAAGAACGTCGCGATTGCCTTGCACTCGGCGTGACCCACCGGGCCGCCCTCGCCTTTGGGTAAATCATAGGGATTGCCGAGCACGAAGATGTTTTCGTCGTTGTAGTCGTTGGCGGGGCCGGTGTAGTTCATGCTGCCGGCGATGACGATGTCGTCGTCGATGACCATGAGTTTGTGGTGCAGTTTGCGCAGGCCGGGGAGTTTGTCCTTGTCGGACAGAAACACGTTAATGCCGGCCTTGTGCAGCCACGGGGTCGCGGCCCAGTCGCTGCACCCTGCCCCGCGTCCAGCACGCCTTGGATGTCGATATCGGCGAGCCGCAGCATCAGCAAGGCATCGTCGACGCCGGAGGAGACGGCGAAGGTAAAGATGGCGAAGTCCAGACGGCGGCGCGCCTTGAGCATCTGTTTGATGATCTCCAGTTCCGGATGATCGTCGGGCGCGAAGAGTATACGCACCGGCACGCCCTTGATGTTGATGGTCTTGGGCGGACACGCTTCGCGCAAGCGCAACGCACCGAAGGTTCCACCCACCAGCTCCGCGAACTCGCCGGCGTAGGCGCAGGCCACGCGATAGTCGTGAAAGATAATGACGTGATTGAGGTTCTTGTGTGTATCGGTCTCGGTGAAATTCGTCGAACCCGTGAGCAAGGCCGGCTTGCCCAGGCTTTTGCCACAGCGGTAATCGCGGAAGATGTATTTCTGATGGAAGATCTGCGGTTTCAAATCGGCCTTTAAATCCTCGACACAGCGCAACAAGGCGGCGAGGACGTCGCGGTTGGTCCTGAGCGATGCCGGGCGCCGCGACTCGTCCCACTGCGCCGATAACTCAGCATCGCGCGGGGTCTGAGTCCCTTTCGGCGCAACCTTGGGCGGCTTCTCGGCACGCAGATAATCTTGCTCCATGAACATACGAATACTGATGCCCTTGAGCGCGGCATCCAGCAAGGCCTGGGCGATGGGCTCGTTGTCGAGTTCCTGCACGGCGATGTCGAGGGTTTTCTTGGCGCCGCGAATGAACTCGACGATCACTTGTTCGAGATTGTCCGGCGCACCGAGTTCGGCGGGACCGCAGTAGGCTTCGATTTTTCCTTGGGCGAAAGTGGCCATCCTCTACTCCAATGCGTCAGTTATGATGCCGCCATGATTCCATAGCGCGCCGATTGTTCCCGTACCACCAAGCCCCGCTCCCGCTCCACTTCCTCGCGCAGCGCTTCCTCGCTCGGCAAATAGAGCATGTACTTCGATGCGAACAACTGTCGGTTCTCGTTGAGCACGGAGTATTTCACGACCGTATGGTCTTTTTCCGTGCACAGGATGATACCGACGGTGGGGTTGTCGTCGGCGCCTTTCACGGTATCCTCGAACAGGCGGACGTACATGTCCATCTGGCCGATGTCCTGGTGGGTCAGTTCGCCGGTTTTCAGGTCGACCAGGACGAAGCATTTGAGGATGTAGTTGTAGAAGACCAGATCGACGTAGAAATCTTTAGTCTCGGTCGAGATGCGCTGCTGGCGGCCGACGAAGGCGAAGCCTTTGCCGAGTTCGAGCATGAAGGCTTGGATTTTTTCGATAATGGCCTGTTCGAGTTCCGCCTCGCGGAATTCGTGGGCATCCGGCATGCCGAGGAACTCCAGGACGTAGGGGTCTTTGATGAAGTCCTGGGGCGTCGGGACGAGCGGCGCGATGTTTTGCTGCATTTCCTCGATGACCGGCGTCTTGTCGCGGCTCATCATCAGGCGTTCGTAATAGAGGGAGCCGATCTGCCGATCCAGGGCGCGGGTACTCCAGTTTTGCTCAGCGGCCTCGGTGAGGTAGTAGGCCCGAGCCGCCTCGTTCTCGACCCGGATCAGGGCTTTGTAGTGGCTCCAGGTCAATTCTCTCCGCAGTGCGGAGAGAATTGGGAAACACTGATAGAACTGCCGCATATTCCACAGGCTCTGCACCGAGAAGCCCGCCCCGACCTCCGCAGTCAAACGGCCGGACAGGTTCTTGAGCAATGCCGCGCCGTATTCCGCCCGCGTCTGCCCGCGCTGTTCTTCCTCGACGATCGTCCGCCCGACCTGCCAATAGGCCTCGACCATGGCGAAGTTGATGGCCCGATAGGCATTGGCGCGGGCGGCGCGCAGGATGTCGGCGACAGTCTGGTAAAAATCGTGTGGGGGTGTCTTCCTTTTCATATGCGATCCTCGCAAGTGCGGCCGTTAAGGCCGGGTCCATGTCCCTGCTGTTTCCAGCGCGCTCGATTCTCCCACGACTTTCGCCAGAGGTCTATCGTCCGAGCGTCGCCGCCCTATCGATCACTCACCCCGGCACGAACAGCGAACTCTTCGCCACGATGCGTTCGATTTCGTTCCTGAAGAACATCGCAATCGCCTTGCACTCGGCATGATCGACCGGGCCGCCCTCGCCCTTGGGCAGGTCGTAGGGATTGCCGAGCACGAAGATGTTTTCGTCGTTGTAGTCGTTGGCCGGGCCGGTGTAGTTCATGCTGCCGGCAATGACGATGTCGTCGTCGATGACCATGAGTTTGTGGTGCAGCTTGCGCAGGCCGGGCAGCTTGTTCTTGTCCGAGACGAACACCTCTATGCCGGCGGCTTGAAGCCAGGGCGTGCAGGCCCAATCCTGCGCGCCTTGCCCAGCGTCGAGTACGCCCTGGATGTCGATGCCGGCCAAGCGCAGCATCAGCAAGGCATCGTCGATGCCGGAGGAAACGGCGAAGGTGAACACGGCGAAGTCCAGGCGGCTGCGCGCCTTGAGCATCTGCTTGATGATCTCCAGTTCCGGATGATCGTCGGGCGCGAACAGCACGCGTACCGGAACGCCCTTGATGTTGATGGTCTTGGGCAGATCTTCTTCGCGCAGGCGCAGCGCACCGAAGGTTCCACCCATCAGCTCCGCGAACTCGCCGGCATAGGCGCGGGCGACGCGGTAGTCGTGAAAGATAATGGTGTGATTGAGATTCTTGTGCGTATCGGTCTCGGTGAAATTCGTCGAGCCCGTGAGCAGGGCCGGATTACCCAGGCTTTTGCCGCAGCGGTAATCGCGGACGATGAACTTCTGGTGAAAAATTTCCGGATTGAGGTCGGTCTTCACGTCCACGCCGCAGCGCAACAACGCCGCGAGGATGTCGCGGTTGGTTCGGAGCGTGGCCGGGCGGCGCGGCTCGTCCCACTGCGCCGCCAACTCGGCCTCGCGTTGAGTCTGGTTCGCCTTGGGCGCCACCTTGGGTGGCCTCTCGGCGCGCAGGTAATCCTGCTCCATGAACATGCGGATATCGATGCCCTTGAGCGCGGCATCCAGCAAGGCCTGGGCGATGGGTTCGTTGTCGAGTTCCTGCACGGCGATGTCGAGGGTCTTCTCAGCGCCGCGGATGAACTCGACGATCACCTGTTCGAGATTGTCCGGCGCACCGAGTTCGACGGGACCACAAAAGACTTCGATTTTTCCTTGGGCGAAAATGGCCATAAACACTCCTTGGCGTGAACAGTCCTATGCAGGGTAGCGACTCTAGCAGATCAGGCCGCTCCTACAAAATCAGCGTCGCCGCACCAAACCCATCTCGTGCACGATGCTGGCGGCGATCTCTTCGATGGACATATGCGTACTGTCAAGGCTGCGAATCTGTTCGCGGGCGAGCAAGGCCTGCAATTGACGAGCTTCGTACTGGCATTTAGCTAACGTCGCGTAGGGGCTGTTGGGACGGCGTTCCTGGCGAATCTGTTGCAGACGCTCCGGCGCGATGGTCAAGCCCACCAAGCGCGTGCGATGCGCATCCAGCGCGGCGGGCAAGCGTCGATGTTCGAAGTCGTCTTCGGTCAGGGGATAGTTGGCCGCGCGCACGCCGTATTGCAAGGCGAGATAAAGACAGGTCGGCGTCTTGCCGCTGCGCGACACGCCGACGACGATGACATCCGCGCCGGCATAATGCTGAATGCCGATCCCGTCGTCGCAACTCAAGGCGAAATTGACCGCGTCGATGCGGGTGTCGTAGCGTTGCTCATCGTGCAAGCCATGCGAGAGTCCGATGGAGTGCGACGAGACCTGATGCAGTTCCGCCTCCAGCGGCGCCAGAAACGGCGCGAAAAAATCCAAATACAGACCCTGGCAGTTTTTGAGGATGGCGCCCAGCTCGGGACGCACTTGGGTGGACAGAACCAACGGCCGCTCACCGGTGGCGGCGACGGCATCGATCTGCGCGACGGCCGCGCGCGCCTTGTCTTCGGTGTCGATGAACGGCAGGGCGATCTGGGTGAACTCCATACCCTCGAACTGCGACAACAGACCGCGCCCCAGGGTCTCGACGCTGATGCCGGTCCGGTCGGAGACGAAGAACACCGTGCGGCGCCCTTGTCGATTCATCTGTTGATTCATCTCATTCCATCCCGACCGGCCTGATGTTAGCCTCCTTGTAAACATTCGCGGCGCCCCGTGCAAGTGCGGGAGCACATGTGGCGCCGATTGTGGACGCAAGCACGGGAGAATGGGCGGTATGCAGACGCAAGTGCGCTGGTTCGAAGAACTCGGCATGAACGATGTCCCCCAGGTTGGCGGCAAGAACGCCTCGCTGGGCGAGATGTACCGCCACCTCACCGCCGCCGGCGTGCGCGTACCCAACGGCTTCGCCACCACGGCGGATGCCTATCGCGCATGCCTCGCCCAGGACGGTCTGGCCGCACGCATCGAAGCGGAACTCGCCGCTTTCGACATCGACGATGTGCAGGTGCTGGCCGCGGCCGGCAAACGCATCCGCGCCTGGATCGAGGCTGCGCCCTTGCCCGCCGCACTCGAACAACAGATCCGCGTCGACTACACGCGACTGGAACATGAAGCCGGCGCGAATGTCGCCGTCGCGGTGCGTTCCTCGGCCACCGCCGAAGACCTGCCGGACGCCTCGTTTGCCGGCCAGCAGGAAACCTATCTCAACGTGCGCGGCATCGACGCGGTGCTGGTTGCGATCAAACGCGTGTTTGCCTCGCTGTACAACGATCGCGCCATTGCCTACCGCGTGCACCACGGTTTCAAGCACGAACTGGTCGCGTTGTCGGCCGGCGTGCAACGCATGGTGCGTTCCGACATCGGCGCCGCCGGCGTGATGTTCACGCTGGACACCGAATCCGGTTTCCGCGATGTGGTGTTCATCACCGCCGCCTATGGCCTCGGCGAGACCGTGGTGCAGGGCGCGGTCAACCCCGACGAGTTCTATCTGCACAAGCCGCTGCTCAAACAGGGCTATCCCGCCATCCTGCGCCGTGCGCGCGGCGAAAAGGCCCTCAAGATGATCTACCGCGATAACAGTGACGGGGGCTCGCCCGTGGAAACCGTCGAGGTCGCATCCGCCGAACGTTTACGCTTCGCGCTCGACGATGCCGAACTGGTGGAACTGGCGCGCCATGCCATGACTATCGAGGAGCATTACGGCCGGCCGATGGACATCGAATGGGCGCGCGACGGCGTCGACGGCAAGTTGTATATCGTGCAGGCCCGGCCGGAAACGGTGAAGAGCCGCGCCAGCAGCCAAGTTCTGCAACGCTACGAGTTGAAGAATCCGGGCGAAGTCATCGTCACCGGCCGTAGCATCGGCGGGCGCATCGGCGCGGGACCGGCGCGCGTCATCACCCGTCTCGACGAAATGCACCGCGTACAACCCGGCGACGTGCTGGTCACCGACATGACCGATCCGGATTGGGAACCGATCATGAAACGCGCCGCGGCCATCGTCACCAATCGCGGCGGTCGCACCTGTCATGCCGCGATCATTGCGCGCGAACTGGGCATTCCCGCCGTGGTCGGCTGCGGCAACGCCACGGAACATATCCCGGACGGCGAAGCGGTGACGGTGTCCTGCGCGCAGGGCGATACCGGTTACATCTATCGTGGCCAACTCGATTTCGCGCTGCGCGAAATTGCGCTGGACAAGATGCCGCCGCTGCCGTTCAAGATCATGATGAACGTCGGCAATCCGGAACGCGCCTTCGATTTCCAGTTTCTACCCAACGCCGGCATCGGACTCGCGCGCTTGGAGTTCATTATCAACCGCAGCATCGGTATCCATCCCAAGGCGCTGCTCGAATATGCCGCGCAACCTGATGAGTTGCGGCGGCTGATCGACGAACAAGCGACCGCGTATGGCGGACCGGTAGAGTTCTACGTCGGCAAACTCGCCGAGGGCATCGCGACGCTGGCCGGTGCGTTCTGGCCCAAGCCGGTGATCGTGCGGCTGTCGGATTTCAAATCCAACGAATACGCGAATCTGGCCGGCGGCATGGCCTACGAGCCGAAAGAGGAAAATCCCATGCTCGGCTTCCGCGGCGCGGGCCGTTACATCGCGCCGGACTTCCGCGCCTGCTTCGAGCTGGAATGCCGTGCCGTGCGCACGGTGCGCGATGAGATGGGACTGACCAATGTCGAGGTGATGATCCCGTTCACGCGCACGCTCGACGAGGCGCGCGAAGTTGTCGAGGCCTTGGCGGCGAATGGTCTCAAGCGCGGCGAGAAGGGGTTGCGCGTGATTATGATGTGCGAGATTCCATCCAACGCGCTGCTCGCCGAACAGTTCCTGGAATACTTCGATGGCTTTTCCATCGGCTCGAACGATCTCACGCAGCTTACGTTAGGCTTGGACCGCGACTCGGGTCTGGTGGCGGCACGTTTCGACGAGCGCGATCCGGCGGTGAAGATGCTGCTGAGCATGGCCATCCAGGCCTGCCACAAAGCGGGGAAATACATCGGCATCTGCGGCCAAGGTCCGTCGGATCACCCGGATCTGGCGCAGTGGCTGATGGAACAGGGCATCGACAGCGTATCGCTCAACCCGGATACGGTTGTCGAGACTTGGCTGTATCTGGCGGGACAATCCACCCCGTAGGGCGATGTTTTCTCCCTTTAATGTGGTGCGCTGGGGGGCTGGCGGCGGGTCGATCCCTTTCGCCTCCGAGCTGCGCTAG
>JACREG010000006.1 GCA_016218375.1 Gammaproteobacteria bacterium | reverse complement strand
GTCCCCGCGCCGCCCTCGCCGAATTGCGCGTTGGATTCCGGATTGAGCTTGCCCTGCCGCCACAGCGCGAAGGTGTCCTTGGTGCGCTCGCGCACCGCCTTGCCGCGTTCGAGAATGATCGGTCGGTATCCCGACTGCGCCAGGATCAACGCGGCGAACAACCCCGCCGGCCCCATGCCGATCACCACCGGCCGGGTGGAAAGCTGCGCGGGCGCCTGCGCGACAAAGCGGTACTCGGTGTCCGGCGTGGGCCCGCAGTGCGGATCGTTCTGCAACTGCGCGAGCAGATCGGCTTCATGCCTGACTTCAACATCCACCGTATACACGGCCACGATCGCATCCGGCTTGCGGGCATCATGCCCGCTGCGGGCGATCTCATAACGGAGCAAATCCTCCACCGGAATTCCCAGCCGTTCGAGGATCGCGACGCGGAGCGCGCCTTCGGTGTGGGCGAGGGGGAGGCGGATTTCGGTTAGACGCAGCATGCAATGAACTCACGACGCGCCGCCGCAACGAATCGGGCGCACTTCAACGGGACAAACCCCTGGCTTCCGCAAAGACATCTTCCGCGGCATGGGTTGTCATTTCACCGCGATCAAACGCCACGACGCAATCCACCTCTCCATTGTTTGTGCGTTGAAGCGTGTTGTTATAGTTCTTCATCGGGAAGCGATAGCAACCTCTCGCTTCTCCAGACCCGAACCAGATTTACCGATGCGGCATCCCGCAGGTAAACCACACGAAACGGCGGATGGATAATTTCCCGGATGCGGTCTTGATCAAACTCCGGAACCTTTCTACCTGAGTCAGGGTAATCCCGCAGCCTTTGAACATTTTCCAATATGGCATTTACAAACTTCTGGCCGATGTCCGGCACACCCTGCCCCAGGTAATACGTTTTAATCTCCTGGAGGTCGCTCAGGGCAGAGTGAGCGATAATTATCTTCACTTACTTTGCGCCAAGTATTTTCTTCGCCTCAGCCAGCGTAACGGTATTGCCTTCCCGGATGTCAGCCAATCCCTGGGCCACGGCCTTAATGAACCGCAGCTCTTCGGCGGTTTTTTCGTAATCGTCGAGGCCTTGCACGACAGCAACCCCTCTGCCTCTGCTCGTCAGCAGAACGGGTCTGTGTGTATCGTTCACCCGGCTTATGACTTTGCCCGGGTTGACCTTGAGGTCGGCCAGGGGGATGACATCCTCTGAAAATTTCGTCTGCATGATAACGCCCTCACTGCGAACAGGGCCATTATTAGCACCTTTCTTCAGGTGCGGTCAAGAATACCAAGACAGGCTGCGCGGGCGGGCATCTGAGCGACGAAGCGGTACTCGGTGTCCGGCGTTGGCCCGCAGTGCGGATCGTTTTTCAACTACGCGAGCAAATCGGCTTCATGCCTGACCTCAACGTCCACCGTATACACCGCCACGATCGCATCCGGCTTGCGGGCATCGTGCCCGCTGCGGGCGATGTCATAACGAATCAAGTCCTCCACCGGAATCCCCAACCGTTCGAGGATCGCGACGCGGAGCGCGCCGTCGGTGTGGGCGAGGGGGAGGCGGATTTCGGTTGGGCGCAGCATGCAGGGGGTCCGGGTAAGTCTTGTGACTCGATCCTGCAGGGCAGGGTGCCCGGCGCGGGGTGTTGGGAATTTTAACGTAAGTTGGGGTGGTTGGTGGTTAGTGCGTTCGTCTTATTCGCATTTCGAAAGCAGATCACAGAACGGTAGCCGCTTCCCATTGAAGCCTACAACTGTTGTTGCAAGGGAGATGGGGCGTTGACCTCGCTTGGTCAAGTGGGCCAGGAAATGCAGGCAAGCACCAAGAGCTTTTGCGACGTCAGTTCGATCAAGGCGGCTAGGTTGAAGATTAAGGCGAAGACATTGTGTACGAGGAATGCGGGTTTTGGGTGGCGGAACTGCGCGAAGACGATGCGTCCCCGTGACAACCCTCGAACGCTTGTGTTGGCGGCCGCCCTCAGGTGGGATGGTGAACTCAATTTCCCATATATGGTTATGTGCGACTGAGTTTCGGATTTCAAATAGCTCTTCTAGGTGCCTATATCTTCGATAGCCAAGAATAGTCTTGGAATATTCGCTTACCACGTTACTAGGTTTGGATGCTGGATGGGTGGTTCGGTAAAAATAGCGGTCACGCTGGACGAGCGACTCTACGGATGCAGCCAGCAGGAGAATGATGGCCGCTGAGTAACCACCTTCATAGTAGTTTGCGCTGATTTTGTCCGGACTTTGGTATGAACGAGCGACGAGCTTAGCAATGAGATCAGCGATAGGTTGGTAGAACTGAGTGCCGATGACACTGATTATGCATTCTGGTCGACGCAGTGGCATGGTTATGCGCCCTAGCCTTTAAAAGGCCTGTAGAAAACCAATCCCCGAAAATGCGCCATGTTGATGGCTAATAGCAATTAGTGTTTGCGATGTTACCGTTTAGTGATGTAGTGCAATTGACATTCTTGTTAATCTTGGGTTGGTTGGTGGTCGGTTGGCTTACAGTGGGCTGACTTGCGGCCCATAATGTTAGTAGCGCAGCAGCGGTTGCTGCATTAGATGCGGCATTAGCCGCCTCTTGTTGTGCGCGTAGCGTCTGTATTTGAACAACGAATTGCATATCTTTCTCAAGCCCTGGGTCTGATGCATTTCTATTTATGCTGAGGGCGTAATTATTGTTGGAGCTGTTTTGGTAGCATAGTTTTATCGGGTCAATGGTGGTAGTGGCGCCACTCACCCATCGCGCTTCAAACCCTTTAGCTATGAAACAGCCATCGCCATTTTTATGCTGCATACGTAGTGCATCTTTGTATTCAACAACGACGGGGGCTATACCAAAAACATTTCCTGTGCCAACCTCCGTAATATAGGCGCCCTCGGGTTGAGAAGTAATAGTCAATTGCGCCGCGCAGCCAGAAATTAACGTGGCAGTACCAATAATCGTAATTGGCAATATATTTCTAACGAAGCTGCGCATGCATTGACTCCTTGGATATGGGTTCTGGAGAGCAATTCTTTCTAATATTCTTCGGGTAAGCGAAACCCAGGTTTCGCTTTGCTCAACCCAGGCTACATGAACTGCGCGATAGCTTCACCTCGGTGCCCCCATAATGCAAGCCAGCCAGCGCCACGAACACCCGGCAACACCTACCCCTTCAACCCAAGCACCCCCGGCGCGGTCGTGAACGTTTTCATCTGACGGATGGCGATGTCGTTGAGCCGTTGGAGCCGCTCGCCTTGGGGCAGGTTCATGTGGATGAGTTCGGCGTTCAGGCTTTCTCGAACGCAATGCCGGGCGCGAGGTTCGGATCAAGCGGAACCATTTCGGCAAGCAGGGTCTCCGGCGCAATGTCTTGCTCGTGTGGCCAAGTGACTGCGCCGAACAGGATGCCCACCTGCTTGAAGTAATGCGCATCCCGGAGTTCGCGAAATACGCCATGATCCAGATAGGGCTTCAGATCGAAAATCCCCTTGCGCCCATCTTCGATCTCGACATAGATGCGATAGTCCGACAACGGTGTAACGGTTTTGACATCCCAGTACATGGTGTCACCTCATAGGGGGTCGATTTTGTAGGGGTTCTCGCCACTGACCGCCAGTTCCCAATCGGCCATTAGTTCATCGCGGTGCAGCTCGATCCATGCTTGTACCAGCCGCAACTGTTTGCGTGGTAACTCACCCGAGAGAACTTCGCCATCGCCGATGCCAATGGACGCTTCGAATTCCGCGTACTTCGCGTGAACGTGCGGCAGGTTGTGATGCTTATTGTCGAGGAGATACAGGCGAATGATGATCCCGTAAAACATGGAAATGATTGGCATCGACAAAGCCCCTTGATGAATGTGTGGTCTGTTATCGCCCGGCTGCGATAGCTTCGCCTTGGCGCCCGCGTAATGCAAGTCGGCCAGGGTAATCCTCGGGTTGGATGGCCCTAACCCTCTCGAATTCGAGAGGACGTTAAATGTGGCGGATTCGCCGCAATTAGATCGAAGTATGGAAGGACTCATGGCGCAGGCGGCGAATTCGGAGGCAATGTCCTTGTGGGTGCCGGCACCGCTGTAATGGCCCTGGTTTTAACCCCGTCGAATTCGACGGGGTTAAAATTCCTCCTCACCAATCCTTGAACCCCGGCAACAACCCGGCCAGTTCCGCATCGCTCAAATTTCGCCAGGCGCCGGGTTTCATGGCGCCCAATTTGACGTTGATGATTCTGACACGGCGCAGTTGCGTCACTTTGTAGCCGAGCGCTTCGCTCATCAGGCGGATTTGCCGGTTCAGGCCTTGAGTGAGCACGATGCGGAAGCCGAACTTCGCCAGGCGACTTACTTTGCAGGGCTTGGTCATTTGTCTGTGGATGCGCACGCCGCGCGCCATGGTGCGCAGGAACTCGTCGGTCACGGCTTTGTTCACGCCTACCAGGTATTCCTTTTCGTGGTTGTTTTCCGAGCGCAGGATTTGGTTGACGATATCGCCATTGCTGGTCAGCAGGATCAAGCCTTCCGAATCTTTGTCCAGGCGGCCGACCGGGAAGATGCGTTCCTGATGGTCGACGAAGTCGACGATATTGCCTTTGACAGTGGTGTCGGTCGTGCAGGTGATGCCGTCCGGTTTGTACAGGGCGATATACACATGCTTGCGTTTGTTCTTGGCGGTGGGCTTGAGTTCGATCTCCTTGCCGTCGACGCAGACGAGCATGCCTTCCAGCCACTTCGCGCCGGTGACGGCGATTTCTCCATCCAAGGTCACGCGCTGTTGCGCGATCAGCTCGTCGGCTTCGCGCCGCGAGCAGAGTCCGGATTCGCTGATGAATTTATTCAGTCGCATGGTATCTACAGTTCCACAAGTACTCGGCAATGCGTGAATAGGAGGCTGGCGCGCACGCGACGGTGCGGCCAGAGTTTGCGCACGCCTTCGGCATATAGATTGAGTTGTTCGCGATAGGTGCGTGCGGTCGTTTCGGCTTGGTCCGCTTCGATGCTATGGGTTTTGTAGTCGATGATGTGGACTGCATCGGCGCCGACCAAGAGGCGGTCGATCACGCCGTCGACCAACGCTTCGCCCTGAAAATAGTGCAGCGGCACTTCGGTGTGGATGGCCTCGTAAGCGCTGGCGTCGAAGAGCTGCGCGAAGTGCGGTGCTGCAATGACGGCCTCGGCCTCGGCCAGCCATTCGGCAAGTTCGGGATCGGCAGGGTCGCGTTGCAGTTCGCGCGCGATGCCGGCGAGCAATTGTGCGCGCGTGCGCAGCGGCGGCGTGGTCAGCCATTCCAGCAGCCGATGGATGCCGATGCCGCGACGCCGTCCGTCCGGGTCGGTGACAGTGCCAGCCTCGGAACCACTGTCGTGTTCGACCAAGCTGCGGCTGGGCGCGATGCGGATCAGGCGTGGCGTGGATGGCATCGGTTGGGTCAGGCGTGGGTCGATCTCCGCTGTGAACGGTATCGCGCGCATTGCGCTCGCACCCGATGCGACGGTTTGCGTCGGCGCTGTACCGCTGCGATGGACCCAGGCATTGCCCGTGGCAAGACAGTTATCGCTGTCCCATTGCGCGCGCAACGTGCCATACCAACCGCGTCCGGCCTGTTCCGGAGTGACGGCGGCGGAGACGATGAGCATCTGCCGCGCGCGGGTGAGCGCGACGTACAGCAGGTTGGCGTCTTCGCGGCGTTCGGCCTGTTTTTGCCGGTCGAGCAAGGCTTGGGTGATGCGGTCGCGACTGTCCTTGCGGCCGACCAGCAAGAAGGTCTGCGGCCGATCCTGGTCCGCGGGCCACTCGACGCGCGCTTGCCAGGCGTTGCGGTCGCGCTCGCTGCCGGCGCAGTCGGCCAGGAATACCACCGGCGCTTCCAATCCTTTGGCGCCGTGCACGGTGAGAAAGCGCACGCGGTCGCCGGCACCGCTTTCCGGTGGGGCGTCGTCCGGCGCGTCGCTGGCGCGCTCGCGCAGATCGCCAAGACGGGTGAGGAAATGCGGCAGGCTCGGATAACGGCCGCTGTCGATTTCCAAGGCGAGTTCGATGAAGCGGATCAGGTTGGCGCGCACGCGCGGTTTCAACGCCGGCGTCGCGGCGGATTCGAAGCGCTTGAGCACATCGCCCTGGTGATAGAGGCGATCCAGCAGATCGTGTACCGGCAAGTGGCCGACCAGCGATTGCCAGGCCGGCAGCATGCGCGCGGCGCGCGCGAGTGGCGTATCTGTTGCGCATGACGGTCCGCAGGCGAGCAGGCGTTCCATCCAGGTAGCGCCGGTGGTCTGCGCGAGCGTGATGAGATCTTCGTCGCGGGCGGCGAACAGCGGCGAGCGCAACACCTGCGCGAGCGCGAGATCGTTGTGCGGTGCGCTCAGGGTGTTGAGCAAGGCCTCCAGGTCGCGCACTTCCAGGCTGTCGAGCAAGGTGCCGCGCGCGGCACCGAGATAAGGAATGCCGGCCTCGCGCAGCGCCTGTTCATACGCTGTGGCGTGAGTGCGGTTGCGCAGCAGGATGAGGATGTCGCCGTAGCGGAGCGGCCGTGCGTGCTCGGGCGATTCGATCAATGTGCCGGTGTCGATCAATGCGCGGATGCGCTGCGCGATCACGCGACCTTCGCGTTCGTGCAGATCGTCACCCGGTTGCGGACGCGGTTCCAGCAGGGGATTGCGCAGGCCGATGCGCTCGGATGTTTCCGTAATTTGTTCTGGAATCTGCTCCGGCAAGGGCGGCAGCAGTTCCACCTGGCCCCAGAGTTCCTGCCGATGCGTGCTGTGCGTCGGAAAGTCGGGGAGGATGTCCGCGAGCGGTCCGGTGCCGAAGGCGCGGTTGACCGCATCGATGATCGCCGGCGCGGAACGCCGCGAGGCTTCCAGGCTGAAACGTTGCGCGTGCAGTTGCGTTTCCAGCCAATCGCTGGCGGCGTCCAGCAGGCGCGCGTCGGCGCGACGAAAACGGTAGATGGATTGTTTGGCGTCGCCGACCAGGAACACGCTACGCGGCCGTTCGGGGGCACCGGCGGCGAGTTCTTGCAACAGCGGCAGCAACAGTCGCCATTGGGTCGGGTTGGTGTCCTGGAATTCGTCGATCAGAAAGTGATCGATGCGCGCGTCCAGTTTGTATTGCACCCAATGCGCTTGTTCGCTGCCGTTCAACAGGCGATAGGCGTTCCATTCCAGATCGGCGAAGTCCAGCACGCGTTGTTCGCGTTTGATGCGTTGGTAATGTTCGAGCAGGCGTTGACCGGCGCGGTGCCAGGCGAGGTTGAGCGTCAATGCGGCTTGGCGGGCCAACCGGTCGCGCGTATCCAGAAGGTCGGTGCAGAGTGTGGCGTGCAGTTCGAGCAGTCGCGCGCAACCGTCGACGCCGAGGCTGGTTTCCAAGGCCTTGCTGGCTTTGAGTGCGCGCGGTTCGTTTTTGCCGGTGAGCAGCACGCGTGTTACCAACGTCAAGCGTTCATCGGCGGGTGTGGCACTCTCCAGTCCCGCCAGCAGGGTGGTCTGTTGTTCCTGATTCGTCTTGGTGTTGTGCTTGCCGAGCAGGGCGGCGAATTCGCCAAGCAAGGCTGTGCGGGCGGCACTGAAAAACTCCGCGATCGGATCGCTGTCCGCATCGACCGCGAACAAGGCGCGGCTGCGCGTTTCGGCGTGCGTTAGGGCGTGCGCTTGTCCCTGGGTGAAGGCCCACCAGTCGATGCGTTGTTGCAAAAAACTGTTCAGCGCCTGACGGGTGTTGCCCAAGCCGCCGCAGCCGTCGAACAGCGCCTCCAGGGCGCGCGCGCAGGGGCCGTCGGGTGTCTGCGTGGCCTCGGCATACAGCGCATCCCAGGCCTCGTCGATCAGTTCGGCGTCGCCTTCCAACAGATCGAATCCAGGCGGTATCTCGGCCTCGACCGGGAAGCGTTGCAGAATTTCCTGACAGAAGGCGTGAAAGGTGGTCGCGCGCAGCGGCTGCGGGGCGAACAGCAGTTTTTCGTAGAGGCGCCGGGCACGTTCGCGCAGTGCGTCGTCCGGTTTTTCGCCCATCGCACGCAGGGCGGCATCGACGTCGTCATCGCTGCCGCTGGCGAGGTGTGCCAGGCGCTCATTCAAGCGTTGCAGCATTTCCGCGGCGGCTTTGCGTGTGAAGGTGACGGCGAGAATGCTCTCGGGCGTCGCGCCGGCCAGCAACAAGCGCAGCATGCGCGTGACCAGCAACCACGTCTTGCCGGTGCCGGCCGAGGCGTGGACGCTGGCGTGACGATCGGGTGTGGTGGCAAGCAAAGGGTTGGTCATCGCGCACAGCATATCAGTCATTGGGCGCGTGACGGCAGACCGCGCGAGACGACACGAGATTGTTGAGGGGCGGGCACGGCGTGCCTGGGACGAAGTTCGATCTTGTACGAATAAGCTGAATCTTGCGTAGGTCTCCGTGAGGGTGTCTGCGGGCCGCAGCGTGGCGTGTGGCGGCGTGTGCAGATCAAGCGACTGTATATTCAGTGAGATAACCGGGTCGTGCGTGGGGCGGGCCGAAACTAGACGAACGGCGCGCCGTCGATTTGACGCGGGTCAGGGTTTAACTCGCGGAAATAATGGGAAAAGATAGGCGCCATTCAGCTAAGGAGGGAGGCAGGGAGTGCACCAACGGAAGGTTAACTCAAAGGGATTTTGAGGTGGGCCTGGATTGCCTGCTAGGGACCTCAAAGGCGGCCTTCGGTCCGCCTTTGTTTTTTTAGATCGTGCCTTCGGTGAAGTCGTAGTTCAGACCCTCGGTCGGTTCGGCGAGGAAGTACCCCTGGATGTAGTGGATGCCGTACTGGAACAGCACGGTGAGGCTGCTGGCGTCCTCGACGAACTCGGCGATACACAGCTTGTTCATGGAACGCGCCACGTCGACGATGGATTTCACCACCGCCTGGTTATCGCTGTCGCGCATCAGGTTGTGAATGAACTTGCCGTCGATCTTCAGATAATCCACCGGCAGATGCTTTAGCAGTTGGAACGAATTCGGGCTGCTGCCGAAATGTTCCAGCGAAGTCTTGCAGTGCAGGCCGCCGACGGCGCTGACGAAGGCCTTGGCGCTCTTGAGATATTGGCTGGCGTCGGCTTCGGCGATTTCCAGCACGATGGCGTCGCTGGCCAAGCGCGCTTCCTTGAGCTGTTGGTTGATCCAGATCGGCAGTTCGTGATCGTCCAGGGTCGGCCCCGAGAGTTTGATGAAGAAGACCGTGCTGGCGCCGCCGCGGCGACGTTCGGCGAGCACGCCGATGGCTTTGCGCAGCACCCAACGGTCGATCTCGGCGATCTGGCCGGTCTGCAGGGCGACCGGCAGAAATTGCCCGGGACGGATGTCCTCGCCTTCGCTGTCGCGCATGCGCAGCAGCACTTCGTATTTCTCGTCGGTCTCGCCTTGCAGGCTGACGATGGGCTGGTAGACCAAATGAAAGCGGTCTTCGGCCAACGCCTCATGAATGAGATGGTTCCACTGTTGTTCGCGTTCCCGCCCGACCTGTTCGTCGGCCACCGGGTTGTGCAGATGCACGCGGTTGCCGCCCGAGGAACGCGCCACTTCGCAAGCCAGATCGGCGCGCGACAGAATCTCCTGCGCATCCGGCGAGCTGTCGGTGATCAGGCTGATGCCGATGCTGACGGTGATGGTGAGCGAGCGCCCTTCGATATCGAGGATGTGTTCCTCGACGGCGTGGCGCAAGTGTTCCGCGAAGGTTTGCGTTAGCGTGGCATCCTTGCCCTTGAGCAAGACGGTGAAGGAACTGTCGCCGAAGCGCGCGGGTAGGCCGAGCGCACCGACCTTGTCCTTTATCAGTTGCGCAATATCGCTGACTACCAGATCGCTGGCGCCCAAGCCGACGGATTCCTTCACGGACTTGAAATTATCCAGCAGGACATACAATAGCCCGCTGTTGCCGGAGCCGGCACGCGCATCGTTGACGGCGAGTTCGAGTTCTTCCATGAAGTACTGGCGATTGTACAGGCCGGTGAGCACATCCTGTTTGCTCAGGTATTTCAGCTTCTGTTCCAGTTCCTTGTCGCCGATCGCCTGATCGCGGATGACGATCTGCGTGCAGGGCTCGCCGTCGATGGTGGCCGAGGAGAATTCCATCTTGGCCTTGAAGGCGCCCTTGGCACTGACGCATTTAACGTCGAGGCTGGCGTCGCCGTCCGCATCGACGTTGGCATCCTTGCCGTAGGTGCGCAGGAATTCCTTGAAGCTGCCCTGATCTTCGCCGGCGACCATGTCCATGATCGGCGTGCCTTCGATTTCGTCGAGGTTCTCGAAGCCGAACATGTCCAGGTAGGACCGGTTGGCGTAGATGTGCATGCCGTCGTGCACATAGGCGATGGAATCGCGCGAGCTGTCGAGCAGCGCACGGCAGCGGCGTTCGCTTTCCTTGTGGCCGGCACGGTAGAAATTCAAGGCGCGTTGCATTTCCAGATTGCGCTGTTCGCGCACGATCACCAAGCGCAGATGTTCCGGTGCATCGAACGACACCAGATCGGTGGCGCCGGCCCGCAGCGCCTCGACGACCTTGGCTTCGTCGGCGCTCGCGCCGATGGCGATCAGGGGAATATTCAGGGAACGGGCGCGCAGCAGGGCGACGATCTGTTCCAGGTCGAACGTCTCCAATTCCTGCGCGCAGAGGATCAAGTCGGGCAGTTGCTGATCCAGCGCCTGCTCCAGGTCTTCCCGATCTTCGGCGTACATGAAACGCACGGCATAGCCGGCACCGCGCAAAATATTGGCGATGGCCTCGGCGTCGTTTTGAGTTTCCTCGATGATGATCAGACGCAGCGTCTGTTGTTCCTTGCTCACCACTTTCTCCACAGACCTGTCGATTCCCTGATGGGGCTGTCTTGCAGCGCCGATTCCCTGGCTGTATCGGCCAGCGAGCTTGGACCTGAACCGGGAGCGCGGCTACCGACGGGGCGTGTTGTACCGCAATCCGCGTCGGTTTTCCATGCCCCTGAATCCTGCTAGCATCGCAATGGAAGACGGTAGTAAGGTGGGTCGGAGCAATCGCGGCCCGCGCTGGAATCCGACCTGTGCGAGCGGGCCACAACAACCTGGAGTAACGTATGCAAGAGGTCATTGTCAGGGCGGAAGTCCCCGAGGATGTTAGGGCGATCGATGTAGTGAACCTCAGCGCGTTTCAGGGCGAGGCCGAGGCGCGGCTGGTCAGCGCGATTCGCGCGTCGGCGGATTTCATTCCGGATCTGTCCTTGGTCGCCGAGTTGAATGGGCGAATCGTCGGTCATCTGCTGCTGTCCAAGGTCAAATTGCAGCATGACGGCGCGAGCAAGACGGTGCTGGCGCTGGGACCGATGTCGGTGGTGCCGTCGCAATCGCACCGCGGTATTGGTTCGGTGCTGATTCAGGCGGCGATCGGCCGGGCCAAGGATATGCGCTATGCGGCAATTATCGTGGCCGGTCAGCCGGACTACTACGAACGTTTCGCGTTCCAGCCGGCGGCAACCTGGGGACTGAGTTCCAATCTGCGTTTGCCGGCCGATGCGCTTACCGCTATGGAGCTGATGCCCGGCGCGCTCAAGGGCGGCGGGCAGGTGAATTATCCTGCGCTGTTCGCCGAGATTTTTTAAGCCTTAAAGCTGGCTCCACAGCGCCGCGAAGTCGTCCGTTTTGTGCGCGGGGGTGTCCGTGGCGGAAACCGCCGCGGACTGGCTGTCCAACGGACGGAACTGATACTGGGCGAACGAGCCGGTGTTCTCCATCAGCTTGGTCAGTTCCACCCGCGCTTCCTGGCCGTGGCTGCTGACCATCAGGATATCGCCGACGTGGTAGGGCAGCGCCGGTGTCAGCAGGGTAGCCGGCTGGCCCAAGGTTTTGATGGCCGGCAGCAACAAGCTGCGCAGATATTCGCTGCTGCCGTTGATGCGGTGCATCTTGGTGCCGATGGCAATGGCGCCGGGCGACAGCATTTCCACACCCAATTCCAATCCCAGCTCAGTGTCGCATTTCATCCAGCGCACCACGCCCAGACTTAAATGGAAGCTGTCGGGATCGTGGCTTTCGCGCAGCCCCAGTAACTCGCCGACCTGCGCCTGCGAATTCTCATGGTTGTCCCACAGCAGGCGATAACCGCCGGCGCTGACGTTGACCATCTTCCAAAGATGGGTTTGATAAACGGGCTGTGTCGAGCTTTTCTCTCGGGGTTTGAGGGCGAACGGATCATGGCCGGGCGTGAACTCGATGTTATGCGCATCGGCTGCGTTGGGCTGCGCATCGCGCACCAGGTGGATATCGGTCATCTCCCACATATCCGGCAACTGGCCGTGTCGGTCGGCGGTTTCGCTGGTCCCGAACTGGGCGGGGTTGTTGAACAGCGGGTTTGCCGCGCTGTCGCCCATCTGGGCAAAGGCGCTTTCGCCGCCGATGAAATAATGCGCAGTGCTCAATCCCATCGCGACCACCGCCGTGGAATGTTTCTGCGTGCGCGAGAAACGGCGCTTGGGCATGACGCCCCACGCCAGCATCAGGCGGCGCAGGGCATGGTCGTTGATGTGTTGGGCCTTGTTGCCTTCTTCGCGGCGCTGACGGCCGAGGGTGTCGCGGATGGCATCGGCCAGGCGCGCGGCATTCAGCAGGCGACAGGATTCCGGGTTGTATTCGGTCGCGCGCAGCACCAGATAGGTCGGTGGATCGTCGGTATTGAAATTGGTGACGAACATCCCGCTCGGATTGCGCGTTGCGGCGAGACGACTGAGGGTTGCGTGTTGCGCCCAGTTGCATAACCAGGCGTCGATGCGTTCGACCTCGCCCTGACGCAGACGATAGGGGCACGCCAGGGCCAGCAGCAGGATATGTTTGTAGGTGTTTTCGATGGTGCGGTTGCAATCGCTGTCGGCCGCCGGCTCCTTGAGCGGGGACTGGGCATCGCCGCGCGCTTCGGCCTGTCGATAGAGGTCGTGTATTTCACGCCAGACGCCGACGGGGTAGGGCGCATAGACTTGATAGGCGCGCAACAGCATGTGCCCGAGATAGATCAACCCGCGCTGGGTCGCGAGTGTGAGATGTTTGCCGCCGGTGGCGAGCGTATTGCGGTAACCCTGCGCCATCTGTTGCATCAGCACCTGCGCCAAGGCCACGGTCTGACGGCTCTTGTCGGCGAGCGGGAACGGTTTGCCGACGTAATGCACTTTCATGGCGTCGAGCACTGTGTCGATCGGCGGGCGCAGTTGTTCGAGCAGGCGGAAACGCTGCTCCGCCGGTAGCACTAACGTCTGAATACTGCGTAGTGCTTCATAGAGCCGTCGGCTGCTTTCGCCGAGGTTCGCGAGTGGGAGTTCTTTGATCCACTGCTCGACCTGTGCCGGGCGGGGATCGAAGGGGGATTTGGGGTGCGGCGCGTGGCCGGAGGGGCGCTGGTCCATGGCAGTTCCGTACAATAAAAACCCTGGTTGCCTAGTGTTGCGGCAGATCGACCGGTTTCTATAGATGAAACCGGCAGGGGCAGGGCAGTGCCAATATTGCGTCGGCCGGTGGCCGGCGGGATGGACTGCAAGGGGGATTATAGAAGGGGTTACAAGGGGGTTTTGGCGGGCTCCCCGGCCTGCTCGCGGACCAGGCGCGGAACCAGGTAGCCGGGCAGGCGCGAACGGATCTCCCGGATCAGCGCGCGTGCCCGGGCATCGTCGACCGCGAAGTGCGCGGCCCCTTCGACGCGATCCAACTGGTGCAGGTAATAGGGCAGCACGCCAGCCTCGAACAGCGTCTCGGACAAGGCGCACAGGCTATCCGCAGCGTCGTTGATACCACGCAGCAGAACCGACTGATTCAACACCGGGACACCCGCGGCCGTGATACGGCGTAACCCCTGGCGCACGTCCGCGTCGATTTCGTGCGGATGGTTGGCGTGTACCACCAGCACCGGCCTCAGCCGCGATTCCGTCAGCCAATCCAGCAATTCATCCGTGATGCGTTCGGGCAAGACCACCGGCAAGCGGCTGTGAATACGCAGCCGCCGTAGCTGCGGAATGGCCGCGAGGTCGTCGACCAGAGTGGCCAAGCGCTCGTCGGGCAAGGACAGCGGGTCGCCGCCGCTCAAGATGATCTCGTGCAGACTCGGATCGGCGGCGAGATAGGCGAGCGCCTGTGCCCAGTGCTGGCCGGACGGATTGGCCTCGGCGTAGGGATAATGGCGGCGAAAGCAATAGCGGCAATGGATGCCGCAGGCGCCGGTCAAGGTAAGCAGCGCCCGACCGTGGTATTTGTGCAGCAGACCGGGTGCCGCCATTGCCGCGGCCTCGCCGAGCGGATCGTGCAGATAACCCGCGACCGCTTGGCATTCGACGGCGTCGGGGAGCACCTGCAACAACAGTGGATCGCGACGGTCGCCGGGACGCATGCGCGCGATGAAACCGCGCGGTACGCGCAAGCCGAACCTGTCCGCGGCCGACGCGGCGGTCGGTTCCTCGGGCAGGGTCAGCAGCGCCAGCAACTCGGCCGGCCGGGTCACCGCCTCGGCCAACGCACGCCGCCACGCGGGCACATGTTCCGCGTCGGGATATCGGGGTATGATGGGCGCCGTTTTGTTCATCTCTTGTTTATATCAGGGGATCGTGTCGTTCGACCGGGAGACCGGTACCGGCCGGTACGCGGGCGTGCAGTGTACACGCGAGTGAACGCGCATTTCGAGCGCCCGCGCATCGCCAAGAACAGATACCCATCCCGTTACCGCGGAAACAGTCAATGGCAATCTACAATACCAGTGAATTCAGAGGCGGGCTCAAAGTCATGTTGGACGGCGATCCCTGCGCGATTATCGAAAACGAGTTCGTGAAGCCGGGCAAGGGTCAGGCCTTCAACCGCGTGAAGTTGCGCAATCTCAAGAGCGGCCGCGTCATCGAGCGCACCTTCAAGTCCGGCGAAAGCCTGGAAGGCGCCGACGTGATCGATACCGACATGCAGTATCTCTACACCGACGGCGAGTTCTGGCACTTCATGGTGCCGGAGACCTTCGAGCAGGTTGCCGCCGATGCCGCCGCCGTTGGCGACAACGTCAAGTGGCTCAAGGAGCAGGACATCTGCGTGATGACCCTGTACAACGGCGTGCCGCTGGCCGTGACCCCGCCCAATCATGTGATTTTGGCCGTGACCGAGACCGATCCCGGCGTGCGCGGCGACACCTCGGGCGGCGGCGGCAAGCCGGCGACGCTGGAAACCGGTGCCGTGGTGCGCGTGCCGCTGTTCATCAACATCGGCGACCTGCTCAAGGTCGACACCCGCAGCGGCGAATACGTCTCGCGCGCCAAGGAATAAGGGTCGGGCCGGGGCTGTCCCCATGATGCAGGGTACGCAGGATTGGCAGCCCTCGGCCTCGCTCGACATGCTCCGCTTGCGCGCACGGTTATTGGTGCGCGTGCGGCGGTTCTTCGCCCAGCGCGCGGTGCTGGAAGTCGAAACCCCGGCACTCTCCGCCGCGGCCACGCCCGCGCCACATCTGGATAGCTTCGCCGTCGATTATCGCGGCCCGCACGCGTCCGCCTCGGGGCGCTTGTATCTGCACACCTCGCCCGAATTTCCCATGAAGCGTTTGCTTGCCTCCGGCAGCGGCAGCATCTATCAACTCTGTCGCGTGTTCCGAGACGGCGAGGCCGGTGCGCGTCACAATCCCGAATTCACGCTGTTGGAGTGGTATCGCGTCGGCTTCGATCTGGAACAGTTGATCGACGAAGTCGAACGTTTATTGCGCAGTGTGCTGGCTGGCGTGCGCGAGGTGCCGGTGGCGACGCATTACCGCTATCGCGACGTGTTTCGGCATTACGCCGGCGTGGATGGCTTGCTCGCGGACGCGGATGAATTGCGCGCCTGTCTGGAACAGCGCGGTCATCGTCCACCGGAGGGCATGAGCGCCGCCGATGTCGATGCCTGGCGCGACTTGGTGCTCACCCACATCATCGAACCGCAACTCACGGGTTTGGTGTTCGTCACCGATTATCCGGCCAGCCAGGCCGCCTTGGCGCGCATCGTCGCGACCACCCCGCCGGTTGCCGCGCGCTTCGAGTGCTATTTCGACGGCGTGGAACTTGCAAATGGTTTTCACGAACTCAGCGATGCCGCCGAGCAACGCCGACGTTTCGAACGGGAAAACGCGGCGCGCGAGGCGGCGGGTCGAGCGCCGCTGCCGCTCGACGAACGGCTGCTTGAGGCATTGGCGAAGGGCTTGCCCGAGTGCAGCGGTGTCGCCCTCGGCTTTGATCGTTTGCTGCTGTGCGCCACCGCTGCCAAGCACCTCGAGGAGGTGCTCGCGTTCGGTATTCAACGGGCTTGATCCGCGACTGTGCGCGGGATCGCGCAATGGCTAATTAATGCTTGAATGCTCTCGCGAAATCATTGAAACTAATCCTCCATGCACAGGGGGTGCACGGGTAGCAGCGCTGGCCGGATAGGGACGATCTTTTTCGACGGGTTCGTCCCGGTCGACACCACAGGCTGCACAAGGTGTTCATATGCGACTGATCGATAAATTGCTCCGTAGTGTTCTCGTGGGTGGCGTGCTCATCGCCCTCGCGGCTCCGGTCTTCGCCGTTAACCGGCACTCTGCCGCCGATGCCAAACTGGCCTCCACGGTGCCGGTGACGGAAATCCTCCAAGATCCCGCTTACCAGCGTCGGCTGGACCTCAAATCGTCGTATGCCCTGGTGGTCGATGAAAGCACCGGTGCACGGCTGTACAGTAAGAATGCCGCGGCGCGCACGCCCATCGCCTCGTTGACCAAGCTGATGACGGCGATGGTGGTGCTCGATGCCAAGCTGCCCATGGATACCAGCATCACTATCACCAAGGACGACTACGACCGTCTGCGCGGCACCAGTTCGCGCTTGCAGGCGGGCGTGACGCTGACGCGCCGCGAGATGCTGCATCTGGCGCTGATGTCGTCGGAGAATCGGGCCGCATCGGCCTTGGCGCGTACCTACCCGGGCGGTCGCAGCGCGTTTATCGCGGCGATGAACCGCAAGGCCCGGGCCTTGGGTTTGAGTCAGACGCATTATGAAGATTCGACCGGCCTGAACGGTCACAATGTGTCCACGGCGGAGGAACTGGCCAAGATCGTGCGTGCCGCGCACGGTTATGCGCTCATCAAGGAATTCACCACCTGTCCCTCGCGTCAGCAGCCGACGAAATACAGCGCGCATCCGCTCGAATACAAGAACACTAATCCCCTGGTGCGCAAATCCGAATGGGATATCGCGGTCAGCAAGACCGGTTACATCAACGAGGCCGGCCGTTGTCTGGTGATGAAGGCGCGCATCGCCGGGCGTGCGGTGATTATCGTGCTGCTCAATTCCCAGGGTAAGTATTCCGGCGTCGGCGATGCGACGCGCATCAAAAAGTGGATCGAAGACGCCAGTCGTAAGGCCACGTAAGCCCCATACGCCGGGCCATGCGCCCGGCGTTTCCACGCTACCCGATCGGTCGCCTTGAAAGCGGCCGCCCGATGCCGGACACTTCCCGGCCATGCACCTACCTCCTGACAGCGCGCAACTCGACTGGGACGCGGAGCGTATCCGCTGTCGCGGCCGTTGGACCGTGGACGCGCTCGGCCCCGTTACGCAGCGGATCGAGTCGTGGACGGGTCCGAGCGGTGCGGCGGTGACATTGGACGCGAGCGCAGTGACCGCGCTGGATACCGCGGGCGCCTGGGTGTTGCGGCAACTGCATCGGCAGGTGGCGGGCGAAGGCGGCGTGTTGCGGGTCGAGGGTTTGAGCGCGCCGTTCGCGGATCTGTATCAGCGGGTCGGTGACATGGGCGAGGTAGCATTGCCCCGGGCGCCGCGATTGGGTGGGCTGGCTCGCATCGGACATCGGGTCTGGACCGGCCTGGAGGAGTTGTACAGTTTTCTGTCGTTCTTCGGCGAGGTGATGACGCGCACCGGCGTGTTGTTGCTGCAACCTTGGCGAATCCGCTGGCGCGCGCTGTGGGCGGATGTGCATGTTTCCGGGGTGAGCGCGCTCGGCATCGTCGGCATGCTGTCGTTTCTGATGGGCGTGGTGTTCGCCTATCAGGGTGCGGTGCAATTGCGCGCCTTCGGCGCCAACATTTATATCGCCGATTTGGTCGGTCTATCGATGACCCGCGAACTCGGGCCGATACTGGCGGCGATCATCGTCGCCGGTCGCACCGGCTCGGCGTATACCGCGCAGATCGGCACCATGCAGGTCACCGAGGAAATCTCCGCGCTGCGCACCATCGGCATCGACCCGCTGGACTTATTGGTGATCCCGCGCGTGCTGTCGCTGTGTATCGCGTTGCCCTTGTTGAGCGTGTTCGCCGATATCGCCGGGGTGATCGGCGGCATGCTGTTGGCGAAAATGCAGTTGGGCCTGGGCTTCACGCCGTTCATCGATCGCTTGCAGGAGGCGGTCTCGGCGCGCTCGTTCCTGCTCGGCATCTGCAAGACACCGGTGTTCGCCTTCATTATCGCCATGGTCGGCTGTTTTCAGGGCTTTCGCGTGGCCGGTAGCGCGGCGAGCGTCGGTCATCACACGACGTTGTCGGTGGTGCAATCCATTTTTCTGGTGATCGTCGCCGACGCGCAGTTCTCGGTGGTGTTCAGTTGGCTGGGGGTTTGAGATGGCCGATGCGACCGAACCGGTGATCGAACTGCGCGGCGTGTGCACGCGCTTCGGCCCGACGATCATCCACGAATATCTGGACCTGAGCGTGCGGCGCGGCGAGATTCTGGCCTTGATCGGCGGCAGCGGCAGCGGCAAGACCACGCTGTTGCAGGAAATGATTATGCTGAACCAACCGGACAGCGGTTCGATCCGCATGTTCGGCGAGGAAATCGTGGGCGCGCCGACGTCGGTACGGGAACGCTTGCGCCAGCGCTTCGGCGTGCTGTTCCAGCAGGGCGCGTTGTTCAGTGCGTTAACGGTGTTGCAGAACGTCGGTGTGCCGTTGCGCGAACACACCCGGCTCGACTCGGCGTTGATCGACCAGATCGCGCTGCTGAAAATTCAACAAGCCGGTCTGCCGGCCGATGCCGCGCTGAAATATCCCAGCGAACTCAGCGGCGGCATGATTAAGCGCGCGGCGCTGGCGCGCGCCATGGCGTTGGACCCGCAACTGCTGTTTCTCGACGAGCCCACTGCGGGTTTGGACCCGGCCAGCGCCTCGGCCTTTGACGAACTGGTGCTGCGGCTGAAACAATGGCTGGGCCTGACCGTGGTCATGGTGACGCACGATCTGGATTCGCTGTGGCAGGTTGCGGACCGGGTCGCGGTGTTGGCGGAGCGACGGGTGATCGCCGTGGCGCCGATGGCGGAGCTGGCACACATGGATCATCCGGCGATCCGCGTGTATTTCGAGGGGCCGCGCGCGCGCGCGGCACAACCGCAGTCTGGAACAGGTTGAGATTTCCTACGCATGGAACCTCGCGTTCATTATGTCATCGTCGGCTTGTTCGTCCTGCTGCTGGGCATCGCCACCGTGGGGGTGAGTCTGTGGCTGGCGTTCGGCGAGGTCATGCACGATTACCTCACCTATCGCGTCTACATGAATGAATCGGTGTCCGGCTTGTTCATCGACGCGCCGGTGAAATACCGCGGCGTGCAGGTCGGCCGCGTACGCGATCTGGCCCTATCGCCGGACAGCCCCGAAGTGCAGGTGACCATGGACATCGACGCCACGGTGAAGATCAAGGAAGACACCCTCGCCAAGCTGGATGTGCAGGGCGTCACCGGCATTGCTTCCATAGAGTTGTACGGCGGCAGCCGCGAGTCGCCGGAACTCACGGCGCGGCCGGGCGAACCCTATCCGGTGATTCGCCCCGGACAATCGCTGTTCACGCGCGTCGATTCGGCGGTGTCGGAACTGGTCGGCAATCTGAACATGGTCGCGAACGATCTGCACGCCCTGCTTACGCCGCAGACCCGCGACCGCTTTACGCATATTCTCCAGAACGTCGAGCAATTATCGACGGCGATGGCCGAACAACGTGCCGCGCTCGGCACCGGCATCGCCGATTTCTCGACCTTTACCCACAACGCCGCCACGGCCAGCGAACGCATGCCGGAGTTGTTCGCGCGCGTGGATACGGCGGCAACCAGTATTCAAACGCTGGCGGACGAAATGACGGCGGTGACCCGCGAGGCACGGACAAAACTTGGCGCAGGCGGCGATACGCTGCAAACCTTGGGTGGCAGCACGCTGCCGGAGGTCGAGGCGCTGGTGACGGAGATGCGCCAGTTGACCGCGAGTTTTCAGCGCCTGAGCGAACGCTTGGAGGAAGACCCGCGCGCGGTGTTGTACGGACCGCAGTTGGATGCACCGGGGCCGGGTGAATGAGGATGCTCATGAACAAAGCGTGTAGCCGCAGTGCGATTATTATTCTGGCCGGCCTGCTTCAGGCCTGTTCGGTTTTGCCGCGACCCGAAACCGTGGCGGTCGAATACTTCACCCTCGACGTGCCGGTGGCGCTGGTGGTGCAGGTCGATACGGCCGGTCCGACGCTGCTGATTGCACGACCGCAGGTACGCGCGGATTTGGACACGCCGCGGATGACGTATCGGCAGCAGGATTACACGCTGCGCTACTATGCGCGCAGCCGCTGGGCCGATACGCCCGCGCATCTGTTATTACCGGGGCTGATCGAATCCTTCGAGGCGAGCGGCCGTTTCGCGGCGGTGCTGCGCGCCGGGTCGCCGGCCACGCCGCGCTTGCGGCTGGATACCGAAGTGCTCGAATTCAGTCAGGACTATCGCGTGCAACCGAGCCGCTTTCAGATCCGCCTGCGCGCGCAACTCGTCGATCTGAATACGCGGCATATCCTCGCCAGCCGTACCTTCACCATGGACCGTCCCGCCGAGGCGCAGACACCGTATGGCGGCGCGCAGGCCGCCAATGCCGCGTGGCAGGCGTTGCTGCCGGAGCTGGTCGCGTTCTGCACCGCCGCCTTGCCGTCCGCGACACCTTGATTGCGGATACGCGCGCATGTTGAACAATGTCCGTATCGTGCTGGTGCACACCAGTCATCCCGGCAACATCGGCGCGGTGGCGCGGGCGATGAAGAACATGTGTCTGGAAAATCTGGTGCTGGTGCGGCCGGCGCAGTTTCCCAGTGCCGATGCGACGGCGCGCGCCTCGGGTGCCGACGATCTGCTCGCGCGGGCGCGCTGTTGCGATAGCCTGGAAGAGGCGGTAGCCGAATGCGGTCTGGTCATCGGTGCCAGCGCGCGTCTGCGCAGTCTGCCTTGGCCGGAATTGGACCCGCATGCCTGCGCGCAGCGCGTGCGCGAGGCCAGTGCGCATACGCCGGTTGCGCTGGTGTTCGGCCGCGAACAATCGGGTTTGAGCAACGACGAACTCGAACGCTGTCACGCGCTGGTACACATTCCCTCGAATCCCGAATATTCCTCGCTCAATCTTGCCCAGGCGGTTCAGGTGGTCGCCTATGAGGTGTATAGAGCGCATCTGGATGGCGAGTGGCAAGGATCGCCACCGGAATCGCCTCCGTGCAGCGCGGCCGAGATGGAGCGTTTCTTCGCCCATCTCGAACAGACCGTGATCGATCTGGATTTCTTCGATCCCGCGAATCCGCGCCAATTGCTGCGCCGGCTGCGCCGTTTGTTTCAACGCGCCCAACCCGACAGCAACGAGATGAATATCCTGCGCGGCATTCTCAGTGCCGCGCAGGACAAAGCACGGGCCGCGAATGCCAAGTCTTGATAAATGTCATGGCAGCCTTGGCCCGCGGAATCTCGCCACGACTCAGAGGGTTAATCTATCCAGGGCGAATTTCAGCCGGTACAATACTTGAGCCTTGGAGTCGGTCTTTGCACCGCTTCATGTCCGGCGTCGATGCCGGCGGTTAATCGTCCCATTTTTTAGGTTGTCAGGGTCACCATGTTCGAACGTTTGCGAGAAGACGTGCGTTGCGTATTCGACCGCGATCCCGCGGCGCGTACCACGTTCGAGGTTTTGACGACCTATCCGGGCCTGCATGCGGTGCTGGTGCACCGGTTCAGTCATTGGCTGTGGACGGCGGGGCTGAAATGGCTGGCGCGCTTTACCTCGGCGCTGATGCGCTGGTTTACCGGCGTCGAGATTCATCCCGGTGCGCGCATCGGCCGGCGTCTGTTCATCGATCACGGCATGGGTGTGGTCATCGGCGAGACAGCGGAAATCGGCGACGACTGCACGCTGTATCACGGTGTGACCCTCGGCGGTACCACGTGGCAGAAGGGCAAGCGTCACCCGACGCTGGGCAACGATGTGGTCATCGGCGCCGGTGCCAAGGTGCTTGGTCCGATCAAGATCGGCGTCGGCGCGCGCGTTGGCTCGAATTCGGTGGTGCTCAAGGATGTCCCGGACGGCGCCACCGTGGTGGGCATTCCCGGGCGCGTCGTTGCGGCACGCAAGGATGAGGCGCATGCGCATCGCGAGGCCATCGCGCGCAAGATGGGCTTCGATGCCTACGGCACGACTCAGGATATGCCGGACCCCGTAGCGAACGCGATCAACTGCATGCTCGACCATATGCATGCCATGGATCAGAAGCTGGAAGAGATGTGCAAGGGCTTGAAGGTGCTGGGGGCGGAACTCGGGGATACGGAATTGCCGTCGCTCAGTTCCTGCCAGATCGGAGGCGCGGCGCCGAACCTTTCGGGCCCGGAAGCGGGGGGTCTCGAAGAGTCTGGAGCAGAGGCAAAACCGGGCAGATCCAATAGTTGACTGAATTACTAAGGTATGGCACCTTAGCTACCCGCCAAATGCAATGGCGGATGCGGCGACAAAGTTTAACAGCTCGGGTTGAAACATGAAACTGACGACAAAAGGCCGATATGCCGTGACCGCGATGCTCGATCTCGCGATGCACTGCGGGTCCGGGCCGGTGAAGCTGGCCGAGATTTCGGAGCGCCAAGGGATTTCACTGTCTTATCTGGAACAGCTCTTTACCCGCCTGCGCAAGGAAGGCCTGGTGGTGAGCACCCGCGGCCCGGGCGGCGGTTATGCGCTCAGCCGCGCTTCTGCCCAGATCGCTGTCGCGGAAGTCATAACCGCAGTCGACGAAAGCGTGGACACGACCCGTTGCGGTGGTATGTCGAACTGCCACAACGATCAACGTTGTTTGACCCATGAATTGTGGACGGACCTCAGCGACCAGATCCGTACCTTTCTCAGCGAGATCACGCTGGGGCAACTGATGGAACGTGGCGGTGTACGCGAAGTAGCCGATCGACAGGATCGGGCCGCGCATAAGCAGGATGTTATGGAAGCGCCGGTGGCGTTCACCTCGGCACGCGCCTGAACTGGCGCGCCGGGTGTGCCGGTGAGTTACTCAAGAAGGCTGGAGATAACGGGAACGGACATGACAGTAAAGACACCGATCTATTTCGATTACAGCGCGACCACTCCGGTGGACGAGCGCGTGGCGGAGCTTATGTGCCGCTATCTGACCCGCGAGGGCGGTTTCGGCAATGCGGCTTCGCGCAGTCATCAGTTTGGTTGGGACGCCGAGGCGGCCATCGAACGTGCGCGCGAACAAGTCGCGGCGCTGGTCGGTGCCGACCCCAAGGAAATCGTTTTCACCAGCGGTGCCACCGAGTCCGATAACCTGGCCATCAAGGGCGCAGCGCACTTCTATCAGAAGAAGGGCAAGCACCTGATCACGGTGAAGACCGAGCACAAGGCAGTGCTGGACAGTTGTCGGCAGTTGGAGCGCGAAGGCTTCGAAGTGACCTATCTGGAACCGCTGCCCAGCGGTCTGCTGGATATGGACAAGTTCACGGCGGCGCTGCGCGCGGACACCTTGCTGGTGTCGGTGATGCATGTGAACAACGAAATCGGTGTGATTCAAGACATCGCCAAGATCGGCGAGATCTGCCGCGCGCGCGGCGTACTGCTGCATGTCGATGCGGCGCAGAGCGCGGGCAAGGTGCCGATCGATCTGGAAACGCTGCCGGTGGACTTGATGAGTTTCTCGGCGCACAAAATCTACGGACCCAAAGGCATCGGCGCGCTGTATGTGCGGCGCAAACCGCGCGTGCGTCTGGAGGCGCAGATGCACGGCGGCGGTCACGAGCGAGGTCTGCGTTCGGGTACGCTGGCGACCCATCAGATCGTCGGCATGGGCGAGGCGTTCCACGTCGCCCAAGAGGACATGGCGACCGAGACTCCGCGTATCCTCGGCTTGCGCAACCGTTTGTGGAATGGCCTGAAGGGTATGGACGAGGTGTATGTGAACGGCGATCTGGACCAGCGCGTCGCCGGCAACCTGAACGTGAGTTTCAATTTCGTCGAAGGCGAGAGCTTAATCATGGCGCTGAAAGATATCGCCGTGTCTTCGGGCAGCGCCTGCACCAGTGCGTCGCTGGAGCCGTCCTACGTGTTGCGCGCGCTGGGCCGCAACGACGAACTGGCGCACAGTTCCATCCGTTTCACGATCGGCCGTTATACCACCGAGGCCGAGGTCGATTACACCATCGAGCTGGTCAAGAGCAAGGTGGCGAAGCTGCGCGAACTCTCCCCGCTATGGGAAATGCATCAGGATGGCATCGATTTGAACTCGGTGCAGTGGGCGGCGCACTGAGCGGCGACCCACAGTCGATCCGGAACAGTATACAAACGAGGTAACGATCATGGCCTACAGCGAAAAAGTACTCGACCATTACGAAAATCCGCGTAACGTCGGGAGTATGGACAAGAACGACGCCAGTGTCGGCACCGGCATGGTCGGCGCCCCGGCCTGCGGCGACGTGATGAAGTTGCAGATCAAGGTGAATGCGCAGGGCGTGATCGAAGACGCCAAGTTCAAGACCTACGGTTGCGGCAGCGCGATCGCCTCCAGCAGCCTGCTGACCGAATGGGTCAAAGGCAAGACGCTGGACGAGGCGCGGCAGATCAAGAATTCGCAGATTGCCGAAGAGCTGGCGTTGCCGCCGGTGAAGATTCATTGTTCGGTGCTGGCCGAGGACGCCATCAAGGCGGCCATCTCGGATTACCAGGCGAAGCAGGGTACGGATTCGGCGAGCAAGAGCGCCTGAGGCGTGGGGCAGGAAACAATGGCGATAACTTTGACCACAACCGCCGCCGAGCGAGTACAGAAATTTCTGGCCAACCGCGGCAAGGGCATCGGCCTGCGTCTGGGCGTGAAGACCACCGGCTGTTCCGGCATGGCCTATGTGCTCGAATTCGTCGACTCGGTGGAGCCCGACGATGAGGTCTTCGAGAGTCACGGCGTGAAAGTCATCATCAATCCCAAAAGCCTGGTGTATCTGGACGGCACCGAACTCGATTACGGCAAGGAAGGCCTGAACGAAGGCTTCAAGTTCAATAATCCGAACGTAAAGGATACCTGCGGCTGCGGCGAGAGCTTCAACGTCTGAACGTGTTCTGCCGCGCCCCCCCATCCCTCGGACGGGCGGGGCGCGAGTCCCTCTCATCATTGCACCGGGCCCAATGTCCCCCGATGTTTCCCTAATGCCCCCCATGTCCATAGACCTCAAACAGAACTATTTCACACTGTTCGGGTTGCCGGTAACCTATGCCGTCGACCGTGCCGCGTTGGATCATCGCTACCGTGAATTGCAGCGTGTGGTGCACCCCGACCGGTTCGCCAGTGCGCCGGATCAGGAACGCCGCGTGGCCATGCAGCAGGCGACCCGGATCAACGAAGGCTATCGGGTGCTGAAGGATGCCCTGGCGCGCGGGCGTTATCTGCTGGAACTGCGCGGTCATCGCTTCGACGACGAGCGCAATACCCACCAGGATTCCGCATTTCTCATGGAGCAGATCGAGTTGCGTGAAGACTTGGCGGACGTGCGCGACAGCCGCGATCCGTTCGCGGCGCTCGGCGCCATCCTGGCGCGCATCGGCGCACGCTTGGAGGCGCTCGATACCGAGCTCGGCGCCGCGCTGGCACAGGACGGTATCGCCGCATCGGCGCTGACGGCGATTCAACGTATGCAATTCTTCCGCAAACTCGCCCACGAAGCCGAGGAACTGGAAGCGGATTTGGAAGACGGTAGCTGAAGAGTAGTCGAAGCAAATATGGCACTCCTGCAAATTTCGGAACCCGGCGAATCGACCGCGCCGCACCAGCACCGGCTGGCGGTGGGGATCGATCTCGGCACCACCAACTCGCTGGTTGCGAGCGTGCGCAGCGGATTGGCGGAGACGCTGCCGGACGCGGCCGGTCGGCACCTGCTGCCCTCGGTGGTGCGTTACTTGCCGGATAGCGCGTGCGTGATCGGCTTCGACGCCAAGGCCGCCGCAGCGCAAGACCCGCTCAACACCATTGCTTCGGTAAAACGCCTGATGGGCCGTGGCGTCGAGGACGTGAAGGCATTGGGCACGCAGTTGCCCTATGCCTTCGTGCCCAGCGCGTCCGGCATGCCGCGCATTCATACCGCCGGCGGCGATGTCAGTCCCGTCGAAGTGTCCGCGGAGATTCTCAAACACCTGCGCGCGCGCGCAGAACAATCGCTCGGCGGCGAACTGGCCGGCGCGGTCATCACCGTGCCGGCGTATTTCGACGAGGCGCAGCGGCAGGCGACGAAAGATGCCGCGACGCTCGCGGGTCTGAATGTCTTGCGCCTGCTGAACGAACCGACGGCGGCGGCGGTCGCCTACGGTCTGGATCAAGACGCCGATGGCGTCATCGTGGTCTACGATCTCGGCGGTGGCACGTTCGATGTTTCGATTCTGCGTTTGAACAAGGGCGTGTTCGAAGTGCTGGCCACCGCCGGCGACACCGCGCTCGGCGGCGACGACATGGATCGCGCCATCGCCGCGTGGATCATGCAACGTGCCGGTATCGGCGACGACGCCGATCACAAACAAATGCGCCGCTTGCTGCGCGATGCCTGTGCCGCCAAAGAGACGCTGACCGACGCCGACAGCGCGCCGTTGCACATCGAGCTCATGGATGGCAGCCATTGGGACGGCGAGCTGCCCCGCTCGCAGTTGAATGAATTGATCGACCCGCTCGTCAGTCAGACCTTGAGCCCCTGCCGACGCGCGCTGCGCGATGCCGGCATCAAGGCCGAAGCGATTGCCGAAGTGGTGATGGTCGGCGGTTCCACCCGCGTGCCGCGCGTGCGCGAACGCGTCGGCGAATTCTTCAAGCGCGCGCCGCGCGTCGACATCGATCCGGATAAAGTGGTCGCCATCGGCGCCGCCATCCAGGCCGATATTCTCGCCGGCAACAAGCCCGAAGACGAAATGCTGCTGCTGGATGTGATCCCGCTGTCGTTGGGGTTGGAGACCATGGGTGGCCTGATCGAGAAGATCATCCCGCGCAACACCACCATTCCCGTCGCGCGCGCCCAGGAATTCACCACCTTCAAGGACGGCCAGACCGCCATGGCGCTGCATGTGTTGCAGGGCGAGCGCGAACTGGTCAGCGACTGCCGTTCGCTGGCGCGCTTCGAGCTGCGCGGCATCCCGCCGATGGTGGCCGGCGCGGCGCGCATCCGCGTGAGTTTCCAGGTCGATGCCGACGGTCTGCTGAGTGTGACCGCGCGCGAGGAGACCAGCGGCGTCGCCGCGAGCATCGCCGTCAAACCGTCCTATGGTCTGGCGGACAGCGAAATCGAAACCATGCTGCGCGATTCCATGACCCATGCGCGCGACGACATGCAAGCGCGTAAACTGCGCGAACAGCAAGTCGAGGCGGATCGGGTCATCGAGGCGTTGCATGCTGCACTGGCAGTTGATGGCGCGCAGTTTCTGGATGCCGCCGAGCGCGCCCACATCGATGCCGCCGCCGCCGAGCTGGAACGTCTGCGCCGCAGCGACGATCCGCGTGCCATCAAGCAGGCGATCGAAACGGTGGAGCAGGCCAGCGCCGACTATGTCGCGCGGCGCATGGACGCCAATATCCGCAAGGCCATGGCTGGCCACGCGGTCGACGATTTCAAGTAGGGGTCAGACCCCAATTCATTGCCGCGTTATCATGAACGGACATAACAGTAGAGGAATTGGGCTCTGACCCCATTACAACTATGCCGCAAATCATTTTTCTACCCCATGAAGAGATCTGCCCGGATGGCGCGGTCATCCAGGTCGAGCCGGGCGTGACCATCTGCGATGCCGCGCTGGCCCACGGTATCGAGATCGAGCACGCCTGCGAGAAGTCCTGCGCCTGCACCACCTGTCACGTCTACATCCGCGAGGGCGGGACGTCGCTGCCGTCCGCGGAAGAAACCGAGGAAGACCTGCTGGACAAGGCCTGGGGTCTGGAGCCCGATTCCCGGTTGAGCTGCCAGGCCGCGGTCGGCAACGTCGATTTAGTGGTGGAGATACCCAAGTACACCATCAACATGGTCAGCGAACACCGCTGACGCCAGGAACCGAAGCTATGAAATGGACCGATACCCTGGACATCGCCATCGCCCTGGACGAGACCTACCCGGACGCCGATCCGCGGCGGGTCAACTTCATGGATCTGCGCAACTGGGTGTTGGGCCTGGAGGATTTCCAGGACGACCCCGCCCATTGCGGCGAAAAAATCCTGGAGGCCATTCAGATGGCCTGGATCGAGGAACGGTCCTGACCCAAGTTTCCCCCGGCAATTGCCCGGAATTGCCTCCAGCGGTACACTACCACGCTAGATTTCATAACATAAACCCGCGGCTTGTCGCGGGTTT
>JACREG010000115.1 GCA_016218375.1 Gammaproteobacteria bacterium | reverse complement strand
CCAGATGCAACACGCTATCCGCACCCTGCACCAGCGCGGACACTGCGGCTATATCCGCGAGATCGCCGGTATGCATGCGGATATCCGGCGGAAATTGCGCCGTGGGCGCTCCGCGCGACAACAGCCGGACGTGCGCACCCTGTGCGACCAGGGCCGGCACCAACGCCGCGCCGATAAAGCCGGTACCCCCGGTCACGGCAACTGTGTGCAATCTATGCATCCACCCTCACGACAAGACCCGGCCACGACAGCACAACGATGTGGCCAAACGTCTACTCTGCCCCCATCTAAAGATACCGCAGGCCGGGCAGCTTAACGCATTCCCCTCGCCATGAAACCCCAACCTGGCCGCCGACTGGTCTCTCGACAGGCTATCGCTTATAGTCGCGCCCCAATGAGCACCCCCGTTCTGATTTGCGACGATTCCAGCTTCGCCCAGAAGCAAATGGCACGCGCCCTGCCGCGCGGCTGGGATATCGATATCAGCTTCGCCGCCGACGGCGCCGAGGGTCTCGCGGCGTTGCGCGCCGGCAAGGGCGACATCCTGTTTCTGGATCTCAACATGCCGGTGATGGACGGCTACGCGGTATTGGAAGCGATCCGCCGCGAAGACCTCAACACCCTGGTAATCGTCGTCTCCGGCGACGTACAGCCCGAGGCGCGCGAGCGCGTGCTGAACCTCGGTGCACTGGACTTCATCAAGAAACCCATCAACGAGGAAAAGATCGGTGAACTCCTCGGTAAATTCGGTATCCGCGTCATGCCCGGCCAGATGCACGGCGATGTGAATATCCAAGTCGACGATCTGGACCGCTATCAGGAAATCGCCAACGTCGCCATGGGCCGCGCGGGCGAACTGCTCGCGCGTCTGCTCGGCGCCTTCGTCAAGTTACCCGTGCCGCGGGTGAACATGATCGAAGGCAGCGACCTGAAAATGGCCCTCCAGTCCATCGAGGCCAGCGAGACCGTGTCGGCGGTGTGCCAGGGTTTCATCGGCGCCGGTATCGCCGGCGAGGCGCTGTTGAGCTTTACCGAATCGAGCTTTACCGACATCGCCGCGCTGATGCGCCATGAAGGCGAGATCGACGATGCCGTGCAATTGGAATTGCTGATGGACATTTCCAGCATTCTGATCGGTGCCTGTTTGAAGGGTATCGCCGATCAACTGGACATCAATTTCAGCCAGGGCCATCCGATCGTGCTCGGCCGGCATATCAACATCGCCGAACTGCTCGAACGCAACGCCTCGCGCTGGAATCGCACGCTGGCCATCGAAATCGGCTACCGCATCGAGCACCGCAACATCAATTGCGATCTGATGCTGCTGTTCAGCGAAGACTCGCTGGACGCGCTGCACGACCGCGCCTCGTTTCTGGACACCTGACCGCCCATGTCGACCGGCCACTCCGAGATCAATGAATTCCACTGGCTGATGGACATGGTCCAGACCATCGACGTGGGCTTGATGGTTTTGGACCGCGATTATCGGGTACGCCTGTGGAACGGTTTCATGGAAAACCACAGCGGCCAATCGGCGGCCTATGTCATCGGCAACAAACTGTTCGAGCTGTTCCCCGATCTTCCCGAGGGCTGGTTCCGGCGCAAGGCCGAGTCGGTGTTCATGCTGGAGAGCCGCGCCTTCACCACCTGGGAACAACGCCCGTATCTGCTGCGCTTCAAGAATTATCGCCCCATCACCGGCACCGCGGATTTCATGTATCAGAACATCACGCTGATCCCGTTGGTATCGCCCGATGGCAGCATCAACCATGTCGGCGTGATTCTCTACGACGTCACCGACATCGCCATCGGCAAGCTCGCGCTGGAAGCGGCCAACGCCGGCCTGGCACGGCTGTCGCGCACCGATCGCCTGACCGAGCTGAACAATCGCGGCTATTGGGAAGAATGCCTGAAGGCGGAATTCGCGCGCGTGCAACGCAGCAAGCATCCCAGCACACTCATCATGTTCGATATCGATCACTTCAAGAAGGTCAACGATACCTACGGCCATCAGGCCGGCGACGAAGTGATCCGCGTCACCTCGCGCACCTTGCGCGGCAGCATCCGCACCACCGATATCGCCGGGCGCTACGGCGGTGAGGAATTCACCGTGATCCTGGTCGACACCAATGCGGATCAGGGGCTCTATCTGGCCGAACGCATCCGCAAAAAGATCGAAGCGCAGACGGTGACGTTCGAGCAGTTGGAGATTCGCTTCACCATCAGCCTGGGGATCGCCCAGGCCAACCCGCAGATGGCGGACCATACCCAATGGATTCAGGGCGCGGATATGGCGCTCTATCAAGCCAAACACGGCGGACGCAATCAGGCGGTGGTCTTCCACCCGGAAAAGACCGACTAGACCCGACCCAACGCCCTCACCCCCAGGCCTAAATATGCAGTTCTTTCTCCCTTAGGGAGCCCTCGTCATTGCGAGGAGCGCAGCGACGCGGCATCCCCAAGGCATTGATTGCAATGTTGGGAGATTGCTTCGCTTCGCTCGCAATGACGGCTCGGTTGAGCGGCTTGACCCGGATCAAGGGGCGGCATATTCGATATCGCTAATATGCTAACCATCTTCACCCAAGCCATTCGACAGGAGAACACCCATGCGCAGCACCCAGTCCCCGAACCCCGGCCGTCTGCACACCCTGCTGCTCGCCAACATGGCCGTGGGCGTGGCGGTCGCCGCCGTCGCCGTCTATTCCATGATTACCGGGGAGTACGCCAATCTGCCCGCGCGCCAAGCGACCGAGGCCCTGCTGAACAAGTTCGCCATCGGTGGTCTGCTGTACAGCGCGGCATCCTGGTACGTGGACCAGTTCGTTCGGCCGATCTGGAGCAAGGCCGGCGTGGGCGCGTGAAGCGCAATCGACCACACATCGCACGTCGCGTACTCCCGCAGCTCGGGTTTCCACCGACCGCGCAATACATCTCATCGTGCCGCGGATAAGCATTATCCGCGGCCGCTTCAATGCGCCCGCATCGACGCTTGCAATGACCCCACGCACCCGGAATGATGGCTGCCATGAATGGCCTGTTCCTGCATTGCCGCCCCGGCTTCGAATCCGAGTGCGCGGCTGAAATCCAAACCCGCGCGGCGGAACTCGGCATCGGCGGCTACTGCAAGGCCAAAGCAGCGGCGGCCTATGTAGTCTTTGTCACCGCCAGCGACGACGACGCCATACGCCTGCACCGCGAACTGCCGTTCGCGCAACTGATCTTCACCCGCCAGTGGTTCCGCATCCTCGCGCTCGTAAAAGACCTGCGCATCGACGACCGCATCAGCGGCCTGCTCGCGGCCTGTAGCGATGCGCCGCGCATGGGCGATGTCTTCCTGGAAACCGCCGACACCAACGAAGGCAAAGAACTCCAAGCACTGTGCCGCAGCCTCGCGCGCCCCTTGACCACCGCGCTCGCCGGCGCGGGCTTGCTGCGTGAGGATGCACCGTCGCAGCGACTGCATATCTGCTTTCTCGCCACCGCCGCCGCATATGTCGGCATCGCGGATACCGCCAACAGCAGCCCACACCCCATGGGCATCCCGCGACTGCGCTTTCCTCCCGGCGCACCCAGCCGTTCGACGCTGAAACTCGAAGAGGCGTTCCTGATTTTTCTCGATGCCGAACAGCGCGCGCGCGAACTGCAAGCGAATATGCGCGCCGTCGATCTGGGCGCGGCGCCCGGCGGCTGGAGTTGGCAATTGGTGAAGCGCGGCCTGCACGTCGTCGCCGTCGACAACGGCGCGATGGCGCCCGCATTGATGGACAGCGGCCTGCTCGAACACCGCCGCGAAGACGGCTTCCGCTTCCGCCCCGAACAGCCGGTCGACTGGATGGTCTGCGACATTGTCGAACAACCCGCGCGCATCGCCGATCTCGCCGCGCGTTGGCTCGGCGACGGCTGGTGCCGGCGCAGCATCTTCAATCTCAAATTACCGATGAAGAAACGCTACCCGGAAGTCATGCAATGCCTGGCCCTGGTCCGCGAACGCCTGGAAGCGACCGGCCGCCCCTATCGACTCGCTTGCAAGCAGTTGTATCACGACCGCGAAGAGGTGACGGTGTTCGCGGCGGTCGAGTGAGACGGGTCGATTGACTTGCCCTGTTTTGCGGCCTAAAGTACCAATCATTGGTATTTATTGGTATAACCGCACGGTGAACTGAAATGGCGAAGAACACAAGCATTACCCTCGGCCCTCATTTCGAAGCGTTCATAGCCGAGCGTTTGAAGAATGGTCGTTACGGTTCCGCAAGCGAGGTCGTTCGTGCCGGATTGCGCCTGCTTGAAACATCGGAAACCAAGCTTGAGACGTTGCGCAGCCTGCTTGCCGAGGGCGAGAAAAGTGGATTTGCCGATTATTCGTATGAGAAGCTGATCGAGGCACTAGACAACAAGGATAGTTGATGCCTTCTTTTAAAGTCACCCGGAAAGCTCAAGCAGACCTCATCGCCATTGGACGGTTCACCCTCAAGGAGTGGGGAGCGCAGCAAAGAAATAGTTATCTCCTGCAACTGGACCAGTGCTTTTCGCAACTTGCCGAGAATCCAGAGATCGGAACTGCGTGTGATTTTATCGCGGAGGGTTATAGAAAATTTCCGCAAGGCAGCCACCTCATATTCTACAAGCGAGGGACCGAGGGCGTTGTGGAGATCATCCGCGTCCTGCACGAGAGCGCGGATGTCGATTCCAAGTTTTAGTGGCGCAGCATGACGACTGCATGAGCTGCAGAATGCGGGCGAAGCGGAAGGTCACCAGCACCACTTAACAATCACATCGAGTCCGATTGAACCTACCCCACAGCTTCGCATCGGATAAAACAGCAGATTCCGCAACCCGCTAGGCGCATGAATCAACCCACCCCAAACGCCGCCATGCTCTGGACCGGCGGCAAAGATTCCGCGCTGGCTTTGCACGAAGCCCGGCTGGACGGTTGTCACGTGCGCTGTCTGGTTACGTTCGCACCGCCCGAGCCTGACTTTCTGGCGCATCCGCTCGCGATCATGAAGCTGCAAGCGGACGCGCTGGCGCTGCCACATGTTCTGTGGACGGTGCGCGAGCCGTTTCATGAAGGCTATGAAGCCGGTTTGCGCTGGCTGAAGGAAACGCTGGGCATCGATACCATCATCACGGGCGATATCGCCGAGGTGGCGGGCCAGCCGAACTGGATTCGCGAGCGCTGCCGGCCGGTCGGGATGCGCGTGATGACGCCACTCTGGGGACGTGACCGTGCCGAGTTGTTGCAGCGGCTGCTCGCGACGGGATTCAAGGTGGTGTTCTCTTGCGTCAAAACCCGCTGGCTTGATGCCCAGTGGGTTGGGCGCGAACTGGATCATGCGGCGATTGACCGCCTCCATCTGCTCCGCAAACAAAACGGGCTCGACTTGTGCGGCGAAGAAGGCGAATACCACACGCTTGTCACCGACGCGCCGTACTTCAATCGCCGCCTGCGCCTCGGCGCGTTTCGTGTGCGCGAGCGCGACGACCTGGCCTACCTGGAAATTGAGTAGAACCTATCTCAAAATCAAAAACCCATCGCGAGCCATTTTCTCGTCATGCCCGCGAAGGCGGGCATCCAGAAAAATCCGTGAAACACTGGATTCCCGCCTTCGCGGGAATGACGGTGTAATGATGCCTTTGCAAATTTTGAGATAGGTTATAGGGTATTCCACCCCCTGCATCCTTGCTAAACTGCGGCCCTTCGCGCTATCGCATTCCACACCCATGACCACCGCCCTCTCGCTGCGCAATCTGCAAAAGACCTACGCCAACGGGTTCACGGCGCTAAAGGGCATCGATCTCGATGTGGAGGAAGGCGACTTCTTCGCGTTGCTCGGCCCCAACGGCGCGGGCAAGTCCACGGCCATCGGCATCGTCGCTTCGCTGGTGAACAAGAGCGCGGGCACGGTGAAGGTCTTCGGCCACGATCTGGATACCGACCTCGCCGCCGCCAAGGGTTGTCTCGGTCTGGTGCCGCAGGAATTCAATTTCAATGTGTTCGAGCCGGTGGTGGAGATCGTGGTCAATCAGGCCGGTTTCTACGGCATCCCGCGCGGCGAAGCCACGCAACGCGCCGAGTATTATCTGAAGCAATTGGGGCTGTGGGGAAAACGCCGCGAGATGGCGCGCAGTCTGTCCGGCGGCATGAAGCGTCGGCTGATGATCGCGCGTGCGCTGGTGCACCGGCCTCGCCTGCTGATTCTCGACGAGCCGACCGCCGGCGTGGACATCGAGATTCGCCGCTCCATGTGGGAGTTTCTGCGCCGCATCAACGCCGAGGGCACGACGATCATCCTCACCACGCATTACCTGGAAGAGGCCGAGAGCCTGTGCCGTAACATCGCCATCATCGATGAAGGCCAGATCATCGAGAACACCGGCATGAAGCAGTTGCTCAACAAGCTGCACATGGAAACCTTCGTGCTCGATCTGAAAACGCCCCAGGCCTGCTGCCCGTCGATTTCGGGTTATACGCTGCGCTTTCTGGACGAGCTCACGTTGGAGGCGGACATCTCCAAGGAGTGCAGCATCAATCAATTGTTCACCGCCCTGAGCGCGCAAGGCATCGAGGTGCTGAGCATGCGCAACAAGAGCAACCGCCTGGAGCAATTGTTCATGAACCTGGTCGACGGCAACGCCGCGCAGAAGGTCACGGCATGACCCCGCGGCAGAAATACATCGCCTTCAAGACCATCCTCATCCGGGAGATTCTGCGCTTCACCCGCATCTGGATTCAGACCGTGTTGCCGCCGGTCATCACCACGGCGCTGTATTTCATTATCTTCGGCAGTCTGATCGGTTCGCAGATCGGTGCCATGGGCGGTTTCCGCTATATGGACTACATCGTGCCCGGGCTGATTATGATGGCGGTCATCACCAATTCCTATGCGAATGTGGTGTCGTCGTTCTACGGCTCGAAGTTCCAGCACAACATCGAAGAGATGCTGGTGTCGCCGGTGCCGAACTACCTGATCGTCAGCGGCTTCGTGGCGGGCGGCTTGGCGCGCGGCATCACCGTCGGCATCGCCGTGACCTTCACGTCGTTGTTCTTTTCCGATCTACGCATTCACGATGTCTGGGTCGCCGCGAGCGTGATCGTGCTGACGTCCATCCTGTTCTCGCTCGCCGGGCTCATCAACGGCGTCTACGCCAAGAGCTTCGACGACATCTCCATCGTTCCAACGTTCGTGCTGACGCCGCTGACGTATCTGGGCGGGATCTTCTACAGCATCGACATGTTGCCCGCGTTCTGGCAGAAGGCCTCGCTAGTCAATCCCATCCTGTACATGGTCAACGCCTTCCGCTACGGCATCCTCGGCACCAGCGACATCGGCCTAGGCGCGTCGTATGCCATCATCCTCGGCTTCATCGCCGCCTTGTTCGCGTTCAGCCTATATCTACTAAACAAAGGGCATGGGATACGGACTTAACACTCCACCACCAGACCGCTCGGCTGGATATGCAGCCGGCAGCGGCCTTCCAACACATCCAGCAATTTCTCGCCGGCGATGCCGCGACGCCAACCGCGCAACAGCGGCGAGTGCGCGCGTTCGCCGCGCACCAGTTCCTGCAAGTCTTTGCGCGAGGCGATGCTGGTGGAGTTCAAGGTCTGCGCCACGGCGAGCTGACGCAACACGCCGGTGAGCACGTCCACGGCGGCTTCCTGATCTTCGCTGAGCGCGTCGGGGCGTTCGTAATCCGGCAACGGTTCCGGTGTTTTCTGCCGTGCGGCATCCAACAACGCGATCAGTTGTTCGCCGTAGCGGTCGATCACCGGCGGCGGTAAGCCGCGCACGCGTTTGAGATCGGCGACCGATTGCACCTTGATGCGCGCCAACGTCATCAGCGCATCGTCGTCCAGCACCCATTTGCGCGGGCGGTTTTCCTGTTGCGCGCGCTGCTCGCGCCAAGCGGCCAACGCCTGCGCGCAGGATAAAGCCGAACCGCGAAACTTTTGCAGACCCCGCAAACGGCGCCATGCCTGTTCCGGATGATTCTCGTAAGTCGCCGGATCGGTGAGCACGGCGAAGTCGTCGACCAGCCAATCGAGTCTACCGCGCTGTTGCAACTCGTCGCGCAGCTTCGGAAACAACTCGGCGAGATGCCGCACATCGGCCGCCGCATAGTCGAGCTGCGATTGCGTGAGCGGGCGCCGCGACCAGTCGGTGCGCGTCTCGGACTTGTCGATGTCGATACCGAGACGCTCTTTCACCAGCGAGGCATACCCCATCTGTTCCGAATAGCCCAACAGCGGTGCCGCGACTTGGGTGTCGAACAGCGGCGCGGGCAACATGCGATGGCTGTGCCAGAACAGTTCCAGGTCTTGGCGTGCGGCGTGGAATATCTTGAGAATGTCGGGATTGGCGAACAGCGCGACCAGCGGGTCCAGGGAACCGAGTTTCTGCGGGTCGATGCAGGCCACTTCGGTCGGCGAGGCCACTTGAATCAGACACAACTGCGGGTAATACGTCTTCTCGCGCAGAAATTCCGTATCGACCGTCAGCCATTCGGCCCGGGCCACGCGCGCGCAGAAAGCGTGCAGTTGATCGTCGCGTTCGACGAACACATAAGGATCGGATAGGCTCATACTGACTCAACGTGGTTGGATGAAGGTCGCATTGTATGACGGAACCGCCGGTCGCCTCGCCTTGCGTGCGTCAGTGTTGTCTGGACGACCAGGATATCTGCCTGGGTTGCCATCGCTCGGTCGATGAAATCATCGCCTGGGGCAATGCCGACAACGCGGCGCGGCGCGCGATTCTGCAACGGGCGGCGGCGCGGGCGCGGGCGTGGCGGCAACGGTATCGGCCGTTTGTTACGGACAACTAACCCTACCGTCCCACCATCTGGTCGATCATGTCCGGGTCCATGTCGATGCCGACCGACCAGCCGGGGTTGACGGCCACGCCATAGCCGCTGCCCATGCGTTCCAGAACCCATTTGAATTCCGTCAGCAGACCGCCGGTGTAGCCCGGATAATCCACGAGAAACGGCTTGGCACGTTCCGGACTGCTGAACAGCACCACGACCTGCATGCCGTCCTCGGTTTCCAAAGTCAGCGGCACGGCCTTGTCGCTGCGTTGAAAGCCCTTGATGGCGTGCGTTTCGTCCTGCACCGGCATGAACACTTGCGCGGTCAGCAGGTAGTGCATGAAGTCGTCGCCGGGGATGCTGCCTTCCTGGGCCGCGATGAGCTGCTGTTCCAGCTCGTTGTGAGGTGTGAAGGGTTCGTCGAAACTCATAGTGCTCGATCCAGGTTTATACTGGCCGCCAAGGCTGGAGTATTTTCCGCCGGAATGCAAACCCCGCCTTTCTACTGAAATAGGCCCGGCGCTGGTACACTGCGCGCCCATGCTCGAACTCCGCGATGTCAGTCTGCGGCGCGGCCCGCGCCTGCTGTTCTCCAATGCCGATCTGACCCTGCACAGCGGTCAGCGCGTCGGCGTGACCGGCGCCAACGGCACCGGCAAATCCAGCCTGTTCGCGCTGCTGCGCGGCGAACTGCACGCCGACACCGGCGACTGCCGCCTGCCGCCGAATTGGGTCATCGCCCAGGTCGCGCAGGAAACCCCGGCGCTGGACGTGCCCGCGCTCGATTATGTGCTGCGCGGCGATGCCGAACTGGAACGCCTGCAAGCCGAGCTGCGAACAGCGGAAGCCGACCACGACGGCCATCGCATCGCACACCTGCACGCCCAACTCGAAGCCATCGACGGCTACACCGCGCCGAGTCGTGCCGCACGCCTGATGCATGGCCTGGGATTCGGCGCCGATCAGGAACGCTTACCCGTCGCGCAATTCTCCGGCGGCTGGCGCATGCGCCTGAATCTCGCCCAAGCGCTGATGTGCCGTTCCGATCTGCTGCTGCTCGACGAGCCGACCAACCATCTCGATCTCGATGCCGTGCTGTGGCTGGAGGAATGGCTGCAACGCTATCCGGGCATGTTGCTGCTGATCTCGCACGACCGCGAGTTTCTCGACCGCACCGTGCAACACATCCTGCACATCGAACGCGAGCAGGTGAAACTCTATCCCGGCAACTATTCCGAATTCGAGACGCGCCGCGCCGAGCAGCTCGCCCAACAACAGTCCGCCTTCGAGCGTCAGCAACGCGAGATCGCGCACATCCAGCATTTCATCGACCGCTTCAAGGCCAAGGCCAGCAAGGCCAAACAGGCGCAGAGCCGCATGAAGGCGCTCTCACGCATGGAACGCATCGCCGCCGCGCATGTGGATTCGCCGTTCCACTTTGAGTTTCCCGCGCCGGCGAAGCTGCCGCATCCGCTGCTGCAACTGGAGAAGGTGTCCGCTGGCTATGCGGACAAGACGATTCTCTCCGGCGTGAACTTAAGTCTCGCGCCCGGCGACAGACTGGGCTTGCTCGGGCCGAATGGCGCGGGCAAATCCACGCTCATCAAACTGCTCGCCGGTGTGATCGAACCGATGGCGGGCAAACGCCTGCCCGCACCCGATCTGGATGTCGGCTACTTCGCCCAGCATCAACTCGAACAACTGCACGCGCCGTCGAGTCCGCTGTTGCATCTGCAACGCCTCGCGCCGCGCGCCAGCGAACAGAGTCTGCGCGATTTCCTCGGCGGCTTCGGCTTCGCCGGCGAACGCGCCGAATCGCCGGTCGCGCCGTTCTCCGGCGGCGAAAAGGCACGGCTGGTGCTGGCCCTGCTGGTGTATCAAGCACCGAATCTCTTGTTGCTCGACGAACCGACCAATCACCTCGATCTGGAAATGCGCCTCGCACTGGAACTCGCCTTACAGGATTATCCCGGCGCCGTGGTGTTGGTCTCGCACGACCGGCATTTATTGCGCACCGTTACCGACAGTTTTCTATTGGTCGCGCAAGGCCGCGCCCACGTGTTCGACGGCGACCTCGACGACTACCGCCGCTGGTTGGAACAACGCGAACGCGAAACGGAAACCGCCGACAGCGCCGACGACAAGGCACACAGCGCCACCGCCCGCCGCGACCGCAAACGCCTGGAAGCCGAACAACGCCAGCGCCTGCAACCGCTGCGCAACGAACTCAAGAAACTGGATGCGCAATTGGAAAAGCTGCACGCGCGACAAACGGAATTGGAAGCCGCGCTTGGCGACAGCGCGCTCTACGATGCCGCGCAGAAGGATCGATTGCAGAAGCTGCTGGCGGAGAAGGCGGAGTTGGACAGGCAGCTTGCCAGTATCGAGGAGCGGTGGCTGGAGGTGAGTGAGGAGATCGAGCAGGCGACGAATATCGATCCTGCATGAGAAGCCGTTAATTCCTCCGTCACCCCCGCCTCGTCAGCTTGACACAAGCATACTTCGTACATACATTGCAGGCATGATCAAGTTCGAGTGGGATCCACGGAAGGATACTGCGAACCAGAGGAAACATGGCGTTTCCTTTGCCGAAGCCCAATCCGTCTTTTTCGATGACCACGCGATCCAGTTCTACGATGAAGATCACTCAGAGCAAGAGGAGCGTTTCATCATGTTGGGCATGAGCCTGCACTCCAGGATATTGGTCGTATGCCATTGCGAGCGGCATTCGGGCAAAACCATCAGGATCATCTCCGCACGGAAGGCCACGCAGGCCGAGCGCATGCACTATCCCAGGTGAAGCCATGAAGTCCGAATACGATTTCTCGAAAATGAAAAGCCGCAAGAACCCCTATGCCTCGAAGCTGAAGAAGCAGGTCACGATCCGCATGGGTGAGGATGTCATCGCCTACTTCAAAGCCATGTCGGAGGAAATGGGCATCCCCTATCAAAGCCTCATCAATCTCTACCTGCGCGACTGCGTGGCGAAGAACAGGAAGTTGGACGCTAACTGGGTGAAGCGGGCGTAATAACTACGCCGTTCGATCAGTGCAGTAGGATGGGTGGAGCGAAGCGTAACCCATCGGTTTTTCCTTAACGCATGATGGGTTACGCTTCGCTCCACCCATCCTACGAGCTTAAAGATTCAATACATGCCCAGCGCGACAATCAAAATATTTCTTGCCCACGGCGATCCCAAGCGGCTTCGCACTGCCGAATTATCCAACTGGACAGGCAAAGCCATCGCCGGCCCAAGAAGCGAATTCGATAATGTACTTGCTCGCGAAGAATCGCTGAACTCCGGCGTTTACTTCCTTACGGGCATAGACCCTGAAACCGGAAAGAGTGCCGTATATATTGGAGAAGCCGAGTCAATCCGCGACAGAGTAAAAAGTCATTTAGAAAAGGACTTTTGGAATCACATCGCGTTTTTCATTAGCAAGGACGAGAATCTCACGAAAGCTCATATACGTTATCTTGAAGGTCGCCTAATAGAACAAACAAAAGCTGCGGGCCGCGCAGAAGTCAAAAACAGTCAAGGCAGCGGCTCAAAACTACCCGAATCCGACCGTGAGGACATGGAGATTTTCCTCGAAAAAATCCATCAACTCCTCCCTGTGCTCGGCATTGAAGTTCTAGTACCTGTAACTATTCCTGTTGCGAGCTCGAACGATATAGACATTCTGTCGTGTGAAATCAAAGGACTCAAAGCTACTGGTCACTTAGCACCAAATGGCATCGTCGTGCTTGCAGGATCACAAGCCGTCCTTGCTGAACGCCCTTCTGCTCAGAAATATCCTTGGCCTATCAATATGCGTCAACAATTGAAAGACCAAGGATCCCTTAAAGAGAATTCTGACCACCTAATTTTCACAAAAGACATCGAATTCTCTAGCCCAAGTGCTGCAGCCGCAGTGATACATGGCGGTCATGCCAATGGACTGACGGCATGGAAGAACAAAGATGGCAAGACACTCAAAGAACTAGAGTCTGCATAACCCCCCTCACGCCCCAACCACCACCTCCCTCCCCGTCCCTCTCCGCAAATACGCCGCCGCGCCCGCCGAGGTCAAAATACACCACACCGCGAACAGCGCGCCGGGGAGCGCGGATTCCGGTTCGAAGTGCTTGAGCGCCAGTACCACGCCGAGGCCGGCGTTCTGCATGCCGACTTCGATGGCGAGCGTGAGTTGATGGTGACTATCGAGGCCGTATAGGCGCGCGGCCAGCCAGCCGAGCAGATAGCCGAGTGCGTTGACGATCACCACCACGGCGAGCAGTGTCGCGCCGATGCTCGCCAGGCGGGCGTTGTTGGCTGCGACCGCGTAGGAACAAATGAGCACGATGGCGAGCGAGGCGACGGCGGGCGCGAGTTGCTCGGCGAACTGCAAGGCGCTCGGTCGCTGGCGCAGCCATCGGCGCGCGGCCAATCCCAGTAGCAAGGGCACTATAGTGGTGAGCAGGATGGTCTGCATCATCGGCCAGAAGGGGATGTCGACATAGGCCGAGCCCAGCCATTTCACCAGCGCGGGCGTAACCAGCGGCGAGAGCGCGGTCGCCACGGTAGTCAGCGCGATGGAATACGCCACGGCGCCGCCCGCGAGATAGACGATGACGTTGCTCGCCATCGCGCCCGGCGCGCAGGCGACGATGATGAAGCCAAGCGCCAGCGCCGGCGACAGGCCGCTGAACGTGGCCGCTGCAAAACCGAGCGAGGGCATGATGACATACTGCGCCGCCACGCCCTGAGCGATTGCTTTGGGGCGCGCGAGCGTTGCGCGCAGTTCCTCCGGGTGCAGCACCACGCCCAACGCGAACATGGTCGCCGCGAACAGCCATTGGAACCCCGGTGCGATCCAGGTGAATGTTTCGGGAATGAAATAGGCGAGGATCGCACCCAGCAGGGTGAGCGGCGCGAGGCCGTTGGCGATGAACCGAAGCAGAATGTACATGGGGTACGATGCCTGCGCGTCGTTGTGCAAGAGACGCTCACTATACACGCCCGGCATGCGCGCTGGCGTTGGGTCGGCCGCACCGAATGTTGGGGTCCGCCGCGCTCGCCCCAACCGATGCTAACCCTTACATCCCATTCTTATACACCGACCGATCCCCCGCACCGCTGGCGCGCACTTGGTGTAGCGCGAGCGCGTATTCCTTCAACAGCGTGAGCGCGTAGCGGATGCGGTCGCGGAAATAGGCGTCGGCACCTTCGTTGTTCATGGCGGGGTCGTCGTTCAGCACTTTCTCGACGTTGCGCACGACGATCTGTTCGGGGATGTAGCAGATGCGGTTGTTCTTGTAGCTGCTCATGCGCAACTCGGCGACCGGGTAAGCGCCGCCGTCGCCCGACGATACGGTGACGATCAGCGCGGGTTTGTGGGCGAGCTCGCCCTTGCCCCAGAGCAGGAAAAAGTTTTTGAGGCCGGCGGGCACTTGGCCGTGCCATTCGGGCGAGACGATGACGAAGGCGTCGCTTTCGCTCAACTCTTTCGAGATCGGTTCGAGGCGCGTCTTCCAGTCGGGATCGCCGGCGCCGATGGTTTCGTCCCACAGCGGCAGCGGGTTCCCGGCCAGGCTGAACAGCCAGGTCGCGTCGCACAGTGCGTGTTGTTGCAGACTTTGCAGGATGTGCCGCGCGACCTTTTCGCTCTGGGAGTTGTGCCGGTGACTGCCGCTGACGATGCTGATTTTCATGGGCTCTGTATTCCGCGTGGCGATGGAGTGATGCGGATTCTAGCAAGGGCCTGTCGATCGATCCCAGTTTCTATCCGGTTCCCGTCCAGCTCCCATGTGGCCATCTGTGAATCGGGGGAGTGAATCGACTCAAGAATCGCGCAGCAGGGCCGAATTTACCCCTGAACCGCCCCGCCTCCGGCCGGGCCTCGGACCCACTCCAACGCAATAAGGCAGCACGGCATGGATAACCACATTGCAGAAGTGAACGAAGACGACTTTTCGCGCATCGGCGGTGAGAAACCTCCCCATCTGAAAATCGAGGCCGCACTGATCGAACTCGGCGGCACCGGCGTACGCGGTACCGAGTTCAAGCTGCGCGCCTTGAAGGCCGCCGGTTGGAAGTACGGCAAGATGACGCCCTATGGCACCAATCCCAAGCTCGCCGCCGAGGCGTTCAACCGCATCCGCAGCGTCTTACCCGGCGCCGGCGATCAGGATCAGCTCATCCAATCGTTGGAAGCGAAGTAAAAACGCCCGCCGTAATTAGGGAACCGCTAACGACCGCAGCACTGTTTGAACTTGCGTCCGCTGCCGCAGGGACAGGGCGCGTTGCGGCCGGGTTTGGCGGGTGACGTCGCCGGTAGTATCGCACCATCGACATATAACCAGCGGCCGTGCTCGCGGACAAAGTTGCTCCGTTCGTGCAAGCGTCCGGCGCCGGCATCGCTGCGGAAGTGGGCGATGAATTCCACCTGCGCTTCGTTGTCCGTGGTCGTTCCCGCATCGCTGCGCACAATCTCCAAACCTTGCCATGCCGGCTGATCGCTCAGATCCAAACGCACCGGGCGCGTGCGCGGATACCAGCTCGACAGCAGATAGGCACTGTCGCCACGCACGAAGGCGGTGAACCGCGAACGCATCAGTGCCTCGGCGGTCTCGGGCAGACATTGGCCCGACAGCGCCGGCGCGCAACACACGGCGAAGCTGCGTCCGGAACCGCAGGGACAGGGTTCGTGGCTCATGGGGCAAACTCGGCGGCGAGTGTGCGGAATTGTTCGGCCAACAACCGCGTGGCCGGGCCGACCTGCTGTGGATGGCCGTACAGGAGATACAACGAACCGCGGTGGCGCTGGCCTTCTTCCAAAGGCAAAGGCCGCAGACCGCCTTGGTCGAGCAGCGCTTGAATCTGTAACCGCGGCAGCCAGGAAAACCCCAGCCCCGCCTGCACGGCGGCGATGGCGTTGTCGATGCTGGTCACCGTCCAGCGATCCTCGGTCACCAACCAGCCCGCATCGCGCGGATTGCGCGCGCCGGAATCGCGGATTACCACTTGCACCTGATCGGCCAGATCGGCCTGGGTGAGCGTCCGTCCGAGCCGGTGCAAGGCGTGTTCGGGATGGGCGACGGCGACAAACTCGACTTCCAACAACAGGTCGCCAAGACAGTGCGGCGGCAGATGCGTACCGATGACCAGATCGGCGCCGCCTTCTTCCAGGGCCTCCTCGGCACCGGACATCACCACTTGCCGTAACTGCACGCGGGTGCCCTGACTCAGCGGCTTGAAGCGGCGCAAGGCCTCCATCAGCAAGGCCGACGGCAAGGCCGCATCGGCCACCAAGCGAATCTCCGCTTCCCAACCGCGTTCGAGGTTGCGCGCGAACTGTTCCAGATCGGCGGCGCCGCGCAACAGTTCGCGCGCCCGTCCGAGCACGGCAACGCCGGCCTCGGTCAGCACCGCCTTACGGCCCTCGATGCGCAGCACTTGCAGGCCCAGTTGCGCCTGTAGCCGGGCCACGGCATGACTGACCGCGGACTGGGTGCGGTGCAGCCGCGCGGCGGCCTGGGCAAAACCGCCGGCATCCACAACGGTTTGCAGGGCGCGCCATTGGTCCAAGGTGATGCGCGATGAGTCCATGTCATATATCGATTTTGCTAATAGTTAAGCCCAATTTAATTCGCTTTTATATTCATTTCAATAATACATAATCCTTCCAACCTAACCCGTAACCCCAAGGAGACTGTAATGGACAAGACCCTGAACTTGGTTGGACGCATACTCATGGCCCAGATTTTCCTGCTGGCGGGCCTGAACAAGATCACTGGCTATGCCGGCACCCAAGGCTATATGGATGCCATGGGCGTGCCCGGCATGCTGCTGCCGCTGGTGATCGCCCTGGAAATCGGCGGCGGACTGGCGCTGCTGCTCGGCTGGCAGACCCGCTGGGCCGGTCTGGCTCTGGCCGGCTTTTCCATCGTGTCGGCCGCGTTGTTCCATGCCAATTTCACCGACCAGATGCAAACCATCATGTTCATGAAGAACCTCGCGATGGCCGGCGGCCTGCTGATGCTGAGTGCTTATCCGGTTACCGGCACCTGGAGTCTGGACGCCCGCCGCGGCTGATGCGGCTATCAAATAATGGAGTTCACACCATGAATCAAGACAACTTCATTCGCACCGCAACCGCGACGATGGAAGGCGACGGCGCCGAGGTACGGCGTCTGTTCCCGATCCCGCGCTTCATGAACTTCGATCCGTTCGTGCTCTGGGATCACTTCGACATCGGTGCAGGCGCCGGTTTTCCCGAACATCCGCACCGCGGCTTCGAGGCCATCACCTATGTCTTCGAAGGCGGCATGCAGCATGCGGACAACCTCGGCAACACCTCGACGGTGGGGCCGCTCGGCGTGCAACGCTTCACCGCCGGGCGCGGCATCGTGCATTCGGAAATGCCGGCGGCCACGGGACACACGCGCGGCATCCAGTTGTGGATCAACCTGCCGCAACGGCTCAAGCACATCGATCCGGAGTATCAACAGGTCGACGCGCAGGCATTTCCCGAAGAGCGTTTGCCGCACGGCCGCCTGCGCACACTGATGGGGCCGGGATCGCCGCTGCGCCTGCACACGCCGATCCGCTATTACGATTTGCACTTGGACAGCGGCGGCAGCCACACCCTGCCGATGCAGCCCGGCGAACACGGGCTGGCCTATGTCGTATCCGGAAATGCCCGGATCAACGGTACAGAACTGGAGGCCGGCATGGCTTGGTTCGGTCAGGCCGCGGCGCCGCTGGAGATACACGCCGATACGGCGGCGCGCCTGATGCTGGTATTCGGCACGCCGCACGGCGAACCGATTTATCAGCATGGGCCGTATGTGGACTGAATTGAGTACAATGGAATGCACACATGCGACTGGAGCGCTCATGCACGCCCACGATCTCATCCACGATAACGTTCAACTGCTGTCGCTGCCCGAGGTCTGTCTGCGCATCCAGCAACTCGCCGACGATCCGCGCGCGGACATGACCGAGTTCGTGCAATTGGTCTCCCAGGACCCGGCGCTGACCATCCGCCTGCTGAAACTGGTGAACAGCGCCTATTTTGGTTTTCCGGGGCGGGTGGATACGCTGTCCCGCGCGATCAATCTGGTCGGCATCGCCGAGCTGCGCAATCTGGCCATGGCAATGGCGGCGCTGGAGGCGTTCGGCGGTCTGGAAAACGAGCGCTTCGACATGCTCGGCTTCTGGCGTCATTCGGTGTATTGCGCCTTGCTGGCGCGCGTTCTCGCCAAGCGCGCGCGGGTACTGCACGCGGAACGGCTGTTCATCGCCGGCCTGTTGCACGACGTCGGCCGCCTGCTGATCTTCGGCCTGTTGCCGGAGCGCGCCGCCATGATCCTGCAACGCTGCGTGCGCGGCGAGGAGGTGTGCGCGGCGGAACAGGCGGAACTGGGTTTCGATCACACCGAGGTCGGTTACGAACTGCTCACGTTGTGGCGTCTGCCGCAGGCCTTGTGCAGCGCCGTCGCTCATCATCATCGCAACGAACCGCCGGCGGACGCGCGCCTGGAAACCAGTCTGGTGCACATCGCCAACCATATCGCCCATCAGGTCGAAACCACCGCGCAGGATCGCACCTCGCCGCGCTACGATCCGTTCGGCGGCTTCACTAATCCGCAGATTCTCGCCGACCTGCCGGAACGCCCCATTGTCGCTGCCATCGCACCCGCGATGTGGGCCGCCTCCGGCCTGTCGGCCGAGGTCGTCGATGCAGCGGTGGCCGCGGCGGCGGCGGACTTTGACGAGATCCTGAATATTCTTTATCGGGTGTAAGCGACGGCTGCCGTCCGCGCGCGGTTGCTGCTACCATCGCCGCCATGACACTGCGTTTACCCCACGCTCTCTCACGTACGCTTCGACTGTTCGCGCTCACCGTTATATTGGCGCCGCTCGCGGCGTGCGGTGAAAAATCCAACGACAGCGCCCACGGCGCGAAGCCGGAAGACGCGCCCATCGCAGTCAGTGTCACCGCCGTCTCCAGCGAAGCCTTGGCGCAACCGCTGGTGCGCTCGGGTACGCTGCGGGCACGACGCACGGTGAAGCTGTACAGCCAGGAAGAAGGCCGCGTCGAGGCATTGCCGGTCTTCGAGGGCGACAGCGTCGCGGCCGATGCCGTGGTGGTGCGTTTGGACGACCGCCTGCTGAGTGCGGAAGTGCGCAAGGCCGAGGCCGTGCAACGGCAGACCGAGTTGAATCTGCAGCGCATACAAAGTCTGGCCGCGCGCAAGCTGGTGTCGGCCGATGAACAACTGCGCGCCGAGACGGACGCGCGCGTCGCCGCGGCTGAGGCGTCGTTGCTGAAGACGCGGCTGGGTTACGCCACGATCCGTGCGCCGTTTGCCGCCGTGGTCACCGAGCGCAAGGTCGAACCCGGCGATGCGGTGCCACGCTTCGCGCATCTGCTGACACTGTCCGATCCGCAATCGTTAATGATCGATGTCTCGGTCTCCGAACTGGTGCTGCCGAGCCTCAAGATCGGCACGGCCGTGGACGTGAGCATCGATGCGCTCGGCGCGACGCGCTTCGCGGGAAAAATCGCGCGCATCCATCCCACCGTCGCCGCGGACACCCGGCAGGGTATTGTCGAAGTCGAACTCGCGCCGGTGCCGGCCAATGCCCAGGCCGGTCAATTGTGCCGCGTGTATCTGCCCGGTGTATCGCAGCAACGCCGCAGCATTCCACTGACCGCCTTGCGCCGCGATCAGAACGGCGAATATGTCTTCGTCGTCGATGCGGCCGACACCGCCCGCCGCGTGAGCGTGAAGAGCGGCGCCTCGCTGGGCGAGCGCATCGAAATCCTCGACGGCCTCGCCGATGGCGACCGCGTGGTCACGCGCGGTTTCCTCGATCTGGCCGATGGCAAGCGCGTCCAGATTCCCCACCAGACCCCCGCTAAAGACACGCCGTTGCCATGAACACCGCCGACCGTCCCGCGCGCAGCGGCGGTCTCGCCGCCTGGTCCATCCGCCATCCGGTCGGCGTGAGCATGATTGCGCTGGCGCTGGTGGTGTTGGGCGCGTTCTTCTCGCTGCGCCTACCGGTGGATCTGTTGCCGAACATCGTCTATCCCGAGGTACGCGTGCGCATCGTCGACCGCGGCGTGCCGGCCAACATCATGGAAGATCAAGTCACGCGGCCGTTGGAAGAACAACTGGCGATCACGGAGAACGTCATCGCCATCAGCTCTTCCAGCAAGGAAGGCGACAGCGCGGTGGATCTGTCCTTTCCCTACGGCACCGATATCGATATCGCCGTGCGTGACGCCAGCAACCGTTTGGATCGTGCGCTACGCGTGCTACCGACCAGCATCGATCCGCCGATTATTTTCAAGAGCGATCCGCAGCAGATCCCGGTGATGGAATTCGTGGTCAGTTCGACGCGGCGCGATGCGGTGCAATTGCGCAGCTATGTCGATTACAGCCTGGCGAAATGGTTCCTCAATCTGCCGGGTGTCGCCTCTACCGAAGTCGGCGGCGGACTGCTGCGTGAAATCCAAGTGCTGCCGGACCGCGAGCGCTTGGCTGCCGTCGGTCTGAGCAGCAGCGATCTGGTGACGGCGCTGCGCGATGCCAACCGCGACGTACCCGCCGGCCGGTTGCGCGCCGGCGCGCACGAATACAGCAGCCGCACCGCCGGCCGCTTTGCGAGCGTCGACGACATCCGCGCCCTGCCCATCGCACTGGCGGACGGCAACAGCGTGCCGCTGACCGAACTCGCCGAGGTGCGCGACACCCACGAAGACGAACGCTTGCGCGTGCGTTTCGACGGCACGACCGGCGTGAAGCTCACCTTGCAGAAACAACCCACGGCGAACACCGTGGCCGTCGCCGATACGATCACGCAACGCCTGCACTGGCTGCGCGACAATCATTTATTGCCGGACGATATCGAGATTCATCCCGTCTCCGATCAGTCGGTGTATGTGCGTTACGCTTTGAATAACGCCGTGCTCGCGGCGGCCAGCGGTGCCGTGCTGGCGATGCTGGTGGTGTATCTGTTTCTCGGCGACTGGCGCCGCACGCTGGTGATCGGCAGCACCATTCCCATCGCCGTCGCGGTCACGCTGTTCCTGATGGCGTTTTTCGATCTGACGCTGAACATCATGAGCCTGGGCGGACTGGCCATCGGTATCGGCATGCTGGTGGACTGCGCCATCGTCATGCTGGAAAACATTCATCGCCATCAGCAGACCGGGGAACAACCGTACACGGCCGGCGTCGCCGCGGCCGCGGAGGTCAACAGCGCCATCGTCGCCTCCACCACCACCAATCTCGCCGCGGTGCTGCCGTTTCTGCTGATCTCCGGCTTGACCGGTCTGCTGTTCCGCGAACTGATCGTCACACTCTCGGCCGCCATCGTCGCCGCGTTGCTGGTCGCGCTGACGCTGGTGCCGGCGTGGGGCGTGCGGCTGCGCACAGCACACGTGGACGCGCGCTGGCATCGCGTTCTCGAAGCCTGGCTGGTGCGCGTGCAACGCGGGTATGCCGGCCTATTGAGTCAGTTGACCGCGCGGTTGACGGTGCAAACCTTCGGTGTGGCGTTGTTCGCCGCGCTATTGGCCTGGGGCACGGCGACGTTCTTCTCCAGTCAGGAAGTCTTTCTGCCGAGTCTGGACGACGGGAATATCGACGTGCGCGTCACCGGCGATCCCGGCACGTCCATGGCCAGCATGGATACGTACGCGCAGCAATTGGAAACGCTGTTTCGCCAACAAGCCGAGGTCGAATCGGTCTTCACCACCACCGGCGGTTTCATCTTCGGCCGCAGCACGCGCGAATTGCCCAGTCGCGCCTCCTTGCAGATCAAACTCAAACCGCTGGCGCAGCGCAGCGTGTCTTCCGATGCGTGGATATCGCGCATGGACGATGCCATCGCCCAACTGAGTCTGGTTGGTTGCAAGGTGCGGCTGCGCGTCGCCGGCTTGCGCGGTTTGCGCGTCGGCAGCGGCGAGGACGAAGTCAGTTTCCGCATTCAGGGACCGGATCTGGCGGTGTTGAATCGTTTGGGTGCGCAGGCCACGGACCTGCTGAACGGCACGCCGGGGCTGCGCGGCGTGTCCTGGTCCGGCGAAGAGACGCAGCACGAACTCGCCGTGCAGGTGGATCGCGAACGCGCCGCGCAACTCGGCCTGAGTGTGAACGACATCGGCACCGCGCTACGCTTCGCCCTGGACGGCGAGATTGCCGGCGATCTGCTCGACGGCGATCAGCCGTTCGATATTCGCGTGCGTCTGCCGCAGCCGAGCCTGACCACCGTGGCGGATATCGAAAGCATTCTCTTGGCCGTGCCCGACACCACGCCCAACAGTAATCGTCCCGCTGTCCGTTTGGGCGATGTCGCGCGCATCGCGCTGGTGGCCGCGCCCACGGAAATTCTGCGCGATCAGCAGCAGCGCATGATTGAGATCAATGGTTCGTTGAGCGGCGATCAAGCCTTGAGCGCCGTCGTGGCGACCGCGCAGCAACGGCTGGCCGCGCTGAAACTGCCGGAGGGTTATCGCGTGTACGACGCCGGTGCGTTCAAGGCCTTGCAGGAAGGCCGGCAACTCGCCGGCGTGCTGCTGGCACTGGCGCTGTTCCTGGTGTTCGTGGTGATGGCCGTGCAATACGAATCGCTGCGCAATCCGCTGGTGATCCTGCTCGGCGTGCCGTTCACCCTGACCGGGCCCGGGCTGATCCTGCCGTTGCTGGGCACGCCGGTGTCCATGCCGGTGTGGCTGGGACTCATCATGCTCGCCGGCATCGTGGTCAACAACGCCATCATCCTGGTCGAATACATCGAGCTGTTGCGCGAGGAAGGCCTGCCGATCCGCGCGGCCATCGCCCGCGCCGGCGAACTGCGCCTGCGGCCGATCCTGATGACTACGCTGACCACCGTGGTCGGGCTGCTGCCGCTGTCGCTCGGCCTGGGCGAGGGGGCGGAAATGCTGCAACCCCTGGCCCAGACTATGGTCTATGGCTTAACGTTCTCGCTGCTGGTGTCGCTATTCCTGGTACCGGTGCTGTATCTGTGGTTCCAGGGCGCCGCCGCGCGCCGGGCCTGAGGCGGGAAACCGTGCCGGTACTACACTACAAACCAACGCTCCAACCAGGGGAATGCGCATGAGCGAGCAAATGCCTGCCATCAAAGACGATCCGCTGTACCAGTTACTGCGCGACGGTAAGATCGACGAGTTCAATACCCGGCACAAGGCGGGTGAGAGCAGCGACCTGACCGGTTGCGATTTCCGTGGACTCGACTTGCGCGGCCTCGTTGCCGAGGGCCTGGATCTGAGCGACTGTTATTTTCGCCAGACCGATCTGCGCGGGGTGGATTTCAGCAAGGCCAAGCTGATCGGCGCGAGCATCCATGGCGCCAAGATCTCGGGGGTGTTTT
>JACREG010000114.1 GCA_016218375.1 Gammaproteobacteria bacterium | reverse complement strand
TCGCCACTGCCGGCGACATTCTCGACGCAACGGCCGCACAGTTCCGGGTGTTCGCCGTGGCTGCCGACGTCTTCGCGGTGATGCCAGCAGCGCGCGCACTTGGCATGATCCGAAGGTGAAACCGTCACCCACAGCGCGTCGCCGCTGGCGAGCGTGAAATGCACGGCATTATCCGGCGGCGTGGCGACCGGATGCACACGCGCATAGGACGTCAGCAACACGAAGCGCAACTCGTCGTCCAGGTACCGCAACTGGTCGTGCAGTTCGCGCCCACAATACACATCGACTTCGGCGTCCAGCGAGGAACCGATGCCGCCGGCCACGCGCAGTTGTTCCAATTCCTTGGCGACGACTTCGCGCACGCCCATCACCTGTTTCCAGAAATCCATGCCGTAGCGCTGCGCTTCCGTCTCGCTTGCCAGAAACATCTCCGGCAGTTCGTACCAGGTCTCCAGGAATACCGACTGTTCGCGCGCGCCGGGGATGTAGCTCCAGATCTCGTCGGCGGTGAAGCTCAGGATCGGCGCCAACCAGCGCGCCAGCGCCTCGACGATGAGATACATCGCCGTCTGCGCCGAACGTCGCGCGACACTGTCGGCCTGGCAGGTGTATTGACGATCCTTGATGACGTCCAGATAGAAGCTGCCCAAGTCCACGGCGCAGAAGTTGTGTACGCGCTGATAGATCAGATGGAACTCGTAGTTGTCGTAGGCGCGCTTGATATCGTCCTGCAACTGGCGCGCGCGTTCGACGACCCAACGATCCAGCATGAGCATCCGCTCGGGCGGCAGTGCATGCTCGACAGGGTTGAAGCCGTCGAGATTGGCGAGCAGGAAGCGCGCGGTGTTGCGCAACCGGCGGTAAGCGTCGGCGGTGCGCTTGAGAATCTCGTCGGAAACGGTCATCTCGCTGCGGTAATCGGTCGCCGCCACCCACAGGCGCAGGATATCCGCGCCGAGGTTGTTGACGACTTTCTGCGGCGCGACCACGTTGCCTTTGGACTTGGACATCTTCTGGCCCTTGGCGTCGACGGTGAAGCCGTGGGTGAGCACACCGCGATACGGCGCGGTGCCATGCATGGCCACCGACGTCATCAGCGACGATTGGAACCAGCCGCGATGCTGATCGGAACCTTCCAGATACAAATCGGCGGGGCGACCTAACTGACTGCGCTGATCCAACACGGCGTGATGCGTTACGCCGGAATCGAACCACACGTCCAGCGTATCGGTGACTTTGTCGTACTCGCCGGCCTCGGTGCCGAGCATATCCAGCACATCCAGTTCGAACCAGGCATCGATACCTTTGCGTTCGACCGACAAGGCGATCTCTTCGATCAGTCGCGAGGTGTCCGGATGCAGTTTGCCGCTGTGCTTGTGCACGAACAGCGCGATGGGCACGCCCCAGGTGCGCTGCCGCGAGATGCACCAGTCGGGACGTTTTTCGACCATGCCTTCGATGCGCGCCTGGCCCCAGTCCGGCATCCAGCGCACGCCTTGAATGGCCTGGAGCGCGCTCGCGCGCAGACCGTTGTGCTCCATGCCGATGAACCACTGCGGCGTGGCGCGAAAGATGATCGGCGTCTTGTGCCGCCAGCAATGCGGATAGCTGTGACGGATCTTTTCCTCATGCACCAATGCGCCGCGCATCTTGAGGACGTCGACCACCTCGTCGTTGGCCGAGAACACATGTTTGCCGGCGAACAGTTCGGTGTCCGGCAGAAACACGCCGTCGCCACCGACTGGATTGTCGACCTCAATGCCGTAACGCTGACCGACCACATAGTCTTCCTGACCGTGGCCGGGCGCGGTGTGCACGGCGCCGGTGCCGGTGTCGGTCGTGACGTGATCGCCGACGATGATCGGCACTTCGCGCGCGTAAAAGGGATGCTGAAGTTTCAGACCTTCCAGATCGGCGCCCTTGCCGTTGGCGATGACGCGATACTCGCCGACGCCATAGCGTTCGAGCGCCTGTTTATACAGCGCATCGGCAAGCAACAAACGTTCGACGCCCTGCGCGCCTTCGATCTGCACGACGACGTAATCCAGTTCCGGATGCAGCGCGACGGCGCGGTTGGCCGGCAACGTCCACGGCGTGGTGGTCCAGATCACCACCGACAACGGACCGTTGCCTTCGCCGCCTTCCGCAACGTGGCAACGCGCCAACAATGCTGCATCATCGAGCACCGCGAAGCGCACATCGATGGCCGGCGAGGTTTTGTCCTCGTATTCGACTTCCGCCTCGGCCAGCGCCGAGCCGCAATCGGTACACCAATGCACCGGCTTGAAGCCCTTGGTGAGATGACCGTTGGCGGCGATCTTGCCGAGCGCGCGGATGATGTCCGCCTCGAACTTGAAATCCATGGTGAGATACGGATGTTCCCAATCGCCGCTCACGCCGAGACGAATGAAATCCGCCTTCTGCTTGGCGACTTGCTCCGCGGCATACTCGCGGCAGGCCTTGCGGAAACCGGCGTGATCGATCTTGCGCCCGGCCTTGCCGACCTTCTTCTCGACGTTGAGTTCGATGGGTAGACCGTGACAATCCCAACCCGGCACATACGGCGCGTCGAAGCCCGAGAGGGTTTTGCTCTTGACGATAATGTCCTTGAGAATCTTGTTGACCGCGTGACCGATGTGGATCTCGCCGTTGGCATACGGCGGGCCGTCGTGCAGCACGAAACGCGGCCGCCCCGCGCCGGCCTCGCGCATGAGGCGATACAGGCCGATGCTGTCCCAATGCGCGAGCATCTCGGGTTCGCGGTTGGCCAGATTGCCCTTCATGGGGAAATCCGTGTTCGGCAGGTTCAGGGTGTCTTTATAGTCGGCCACGTCGGTGTCCCGGTTAACTCTCGATACGATGATCGCGCAGCGCGAAAAACGCGCGCGCCTGTTGCGCGTCCTGCTCGATCTGCGCCTTCAATTCGGCGAACGAGGCAAAGCGTTTCTCGTCACGAATCTTGTGTACGAATTCGACCGCGACCTGGCGACCGTAGATGTCGCCGGCGAAATCGAACAGATGCACTTCCAATAAACTGCGTGTGCCATCCACCGTCGGGCGCGTGCCGACGTTGGCGACACCGTAGTACGGTTCCGCATCCAAACCGTACATCTCCACGGCGAACACGCCTTGCACCGGCGTACTGTGCCGATGCAGAAACAGATTCGCGGTCGGGAAGCCGATGGTGCGGCCGCGCTTGTCGCCGTGGGCGATGCGCCCGAGCATGCGATAGCCACGCCCCAGCATCTGTTCGGCGGAATGCAGATCGCCCACCTGCAACGCCGCGCGGATGCGCGTGCTGCTCACGCGCTCGCCGTTCAACTCGAAGCTGTGCATGTGCGCGACTTGAAACCTTTCACTCTTGGCCGCGCGCTCACCGGCACGCAACAGAAAATCGAAATCACCGACGCGATCCTTGCCGAAGCGAAAATCGTCGCCGACCACCAGATAACGCACGCCCAGACCGTCCACCAGCACGCGCTGCACGAACTGCTCGGCGCTGAGTTCCGCCAGGGCGCGGTTGAAGCTCAAGCACAACACGCGGTCGATCGAGAAGCGGCGCAAGGCGACCAGCTTTTCGCGCAGGCGCGTCAGCCGCGGCGGCGCTTGCTCGGGACTGAAATACTCCTGCGGCTGCGGCTCGAAAATAATCGCCGTGGTCGGCAGATGCAGCGCGGCGGCCCGTTCCGCGAGTTGTCCGAGCACCGCCTGATGCCCCAGGTGCACCCCATCGAAATTGCCGATGGTGGCCGCGCAGCCGCGCAGCGCTGGCGTCAGGTTGTGCAGACCACGGATAAGATGCATGCCGCTCGGGATACCTTGGGAGAGCCTTGTCGCCAAAGGCGCGATTATAAGGCACCGCGAGGGCTTGTCATGCGTCCTCGTCAACCGCGTCGGGACGTCGGCCAAGTTGGTGGAGGTTCTGTCCGAGCAGTTGCAAAACGCCCAGATAGCTGACGCCCGCCACCGCGATCCACAGCCCCAGATGCAACACGCGGTCGAACGCACTGCGCGCCACCCACAGGGCAGCGTCGTTCACGCCAAACCACAACACCACGCCCATCGACAGGCTCGCCAAGCTCACGCGCAGCAGAATCGGCCGCCAACCCGGCCGCGGCGTGTACACCCCCTCGCGGCGCAAACTGCGGTACAGCAGATAGGCATTGAGCCAGGCCGAGGTCGTGGTCGCCAAGGCCAGGCCCGCGTGCGGCCCTTCGATCTTCAGATACAGCATGGGCAGCACATAGACGAGGTTCAGCCCCATATTGGAAATCATGGCGATGATGGCGATACGCACCGGCGTGCGGGTGTCCTGGCGGGCATAGAACGCCGGCGCGAGCACCTTGATGAGGATGAAGGCCGGCAAGCCCAGCGACATGGCCATCAGCGCGAGCGCGGCCATCTGGGCGTCGTGGGCCGAGAACTGCCGGTATTGGAACAACGAAACCATGATGGGACCGGACAGCAACAGCAGGCCCAGCGCGGCCGGCACCCCCAATAACACTACCCAGCGCAAGGCGCGGTCGAGGAGCGTCTGGAATTTTTCCGGCTCGGCCTCTGCATGGGTGCGCGACAGACTCGGCAGAATCGCCGTCGACAGCGCAATGCCGAACACACCCAGCGGAAACTCCACCATGCGGTCGGAGTAATACAGCCAACTCACGCTGCCGGTGACCAAGAACGAGGCGATGATGGTGTCCAGCAACAGATTGATCTGTGCCACGGACGAACCCAGCACCGCCGGCCCCATGAGTTTGAGAATGCGTTGTACGCCGGCATGACGCCAACCCCAGCGCGGCCACGTCAGCAGGTGCAAGCGCCGCAGTGTCGGAAACATCATCAGCAACTGCGCCACGCCAGCGATGGCCACGGCCCACGCCAATGCCATCACTGGCACGTCGAAATACGGCGACCACCACCAGGCTGCCGCGATCATAATGAGATTGAGCAACACCGGCGCGAACGACGGCAGGGCGAAGCGCCCGTAGGTGTTGAAGATACCGCTGGCGAAGGCCACCAGGGAGATGAACAGGATGTACGCCATGGTCACCCGCAACATCTGCACGGTGAGCGCGAACTTCGCCGGTTCGTCGACGAATCCCGGCGCGAACAGCGTCACCAACGCCGGGCTGGCCAGGGCGCCCACCAGACTGACGAGGGCCAGGATACCGGCGAGCGTGCCCGCCACCCGACAGACCAACTCGCGCACCTCGGCGTGGTCGCGTTGTACACGGTATTCGCCGATCACCGGCACGAAGGCCAGGGAAAACGCGCCCTCGGCAAACAGGCGACGCATGAAATTGGGGATCTTGAAGGCCACCAGGAAGGCGTCCATGACCATGCCGGCGCCGAATACCTGAGCCATAATCTGGTCACGCACCAGCCCAAAGACCCGCGACAACAGCGTCATGGCGCTGATGACTGCGGTATTCCGAATCAATCCTCGCCGCATTGAGACTCCACTATCTGGCGTTATTTGTTTGAAGCCATGGGATTTTATCTGCCAGACCCCGTGCCAGACCCCATGGCAGAGCCGGCCGCCGCGAGGTGTCCTTACGCGGTGTCCCACGAAGTGTCCGGCGCGCGCTGGCGGGAGGCCCGCCGCCGCCCGGCCAAGGCCTTGGAACGTTGACAACCGGCGCAAAAATCCGGATAGTACGCGTCCTTAAAGTTCCACGCACTAAGGAGTTATACCTTGGCCAACACCGCACAAGCGAAGAAGCGCGCCCGCCAGGCGGAAAAGCATCGCGCCCACAACGCCAGCCAGCGCTCCGAGCTGCGCACCGAAATCAAGAAGGCCGTCAAGGCGATTGCCGCTGGCGATGCCGCGTCCGCCCGCGCCGTTTACACGGCCGCCGTGCCGGTGATCGACGCCATGGCGCGCAAGGGTCACATCCACAAGAACAAGGCTGCTCGTCACAAGAGCCGCTTGAATGCCCGCCTCAAGGCGCTGGCTGCCGGCTGATCGATCGGCTGACCACGCTATAAAAAAACCGGCCGCTGGCCGGTTTTTTGTTGGGCGGTTCTGGCTCCGTTCGTTGGTACAGTTCGTAACGCACCGCCGCTGTGGGGACAGAGCTAAAGATCTGTC
>JACREG010000117.1 GCA_016218375.1 Gammaproteobacteria bacterium | reverse complement strand
CGCCGCGGTCCCTTACGGGTACGGGCGTTGGTACGGGTACGCTGGCCGCGCAACGGGAGGCCGCGACGATGCCGCAACCCACGGTAGCAGCCCAGATCCATCAGGCGCTTGATGCTCATCGAAACGGTGCGGCGCAGGTCGCCTTCGACCGTGAACTTGCCCACCTCGGCGCGCAGCGCTTCAACCTCGTTTTCCGCCAAATCCTTGATTTTGCGGCTCGGCTCGATTCCGGTGGCAGCGCATATCTCGCTCGCACGGGTGCGCCCGATACCATAAATGGCCGTCAACGCGATAACGGTGTGCTTGTTCACCGGAATATTGATACCAGCAATACGGGCCATTCAGGCTCTCCTAACACAATCCAACAACAATCCGCGACCGGGAAACGCGCAAGCTTATCCTGCGGACTAAGAAAAATCAACGCTCAGACGGCCCACCAAACCCGTCCCGCCTTAGCCGGAATACCCAGCACAGGCCGCACAGATATGCGGGGCATCAGCCCTGCCGCTGCTTATGGCGACCATCGGTGCAAATCACCCGGACCACACCCTTGCGGCGGACGATTTTGCAATTCCGGCAAACCTTCTTGACGGACGCTCGAACTTTCATGGCTACACCCAACTCGTTAAGTTACGTTCCGGATAACGGCGTGCCGCCTCCGGTAAAACACGCCGATAACCGCTCAGCGCAACACCCCTGGCCGCCCCTGACTTTTCAGGTTGGCCTTTTTCATCAGCCCCTCATACTGGTGGGACATCAGATGGGCTTGCACCTGGGCCATGAAATCCATGACCACCACGACAATAATCAGCAGCGAGGTACCGCCAAAGTAAAACGGTACGTTCCAGTACAGAATCAAAAACTCCGGCATCAGACACACGGCCGTAATATAAATCGCGCCGGCCAACGTCAGGCGCGTCATCACGCCATCGATATACCGCGACGTCTGCTCGCCCGGCCGGATTCCGGGGATGAAGGCCCCGGACTTCTTAAGGTTCTCCGCCGTCTCGCGCGCATTGAATACCAGCGCCGTGTAGAAAAAGCAGAAGAACACAATCGCCAGCGCGTACAACATCACATACAGCGGCTGCCCTGGGGACAGGGTCGAGGCGACATCCTTCAACCAACCCAGGCCTTCGGTCTGACCGAACCAGCTCCCCAACGTCGCCGGGAACAGGATGATGCTCGACGCGAAAATCGGCGGAATCACACCCGCCATATTCAACTTCAACGGGAGATGCGTGCTCTGTGCCGCATACACCTTGCGCCCCTGTTGACGGCGCGCGTAATTCACCGTTATACGCCGCTGACCGCGTTCGACGAACACCACCAGGGCCGTCACCGCCAGCGCCAACGCAAACAGGAACAGAATCGTCAGCACGTTCATTTCGCCGGTGCGCGCCAGTTCCAGCGTACCGCCGATCGCGGCCGGCAGACCGGCGACGATACCCGCGAAAATCAGCATCGAGATGCCGTTACCGACACCGCGCTCGGTAATCTGCTCGCCCAGCCACATCAGGAACATGGTCCCCGTCACGAGGGTCACCAATGTGGTCAAGATAAATCCCGGACCCGCCATGATGACCAGCGGACTGCCACCCACCGACTGGCCTTCCAAACCCACGGCAATGCCGATGGATTGCAGCGCCGCCAGGGCCACCGTGCCGTAACGGGTGTACTGCGTAATCTTGCGCCGGCCGGACTCGCCTTCCTTCTTGAGCTGCTCCAGCGCCGGCAGCGTCAGGGTCAGCAACTGGATAATGATCGACGCCGAGATGTACGGCATGATACCCAGCGCGAATAACGACAAACGCTTCAGCGATCCGCCCGAGAACATGTTGAACATGTCCAGGATGGTGCCTTTCTGCTGCTCCGCCAGCACCGCCAACACATGCGGATCGATACCCGGCACAGGGATGAACGAACCGAGCCGGAATACGATCAACGCACCCAAGACGAACAGCAGACGCTGGCGTAGCTCTTTGAGCTTACCGAGATCGCCTACCGTTCCGGCAAGTGTGGAGGCCGGGCTGGACACTTAGTCTTCGACCTTACCGCCCGCAGCTTCGATCGCGGCGCGTGCGCCCTTGGTCACGGCCACCCCTTTGAGGGTGACGGCCTTGGTGATCGTACCCGACAGGAACACCTTGGCCTGTTCGATTTCCTGGCCGATGACCTTGGCGGCTTTCAGCGCCAACAGATCGATCACCGCGGCGTCGATTTTGGCCAGCTCGCCCAAGCGGACTTCGGCGCGCGTACGACCGATGCGGGAACTAAAACCCACCTTCGGCAGACGACGCTGCAGCGGCATCTGACCGCCTTCGAAACCGACCTTATGGAAGCCGCCGGCGCGTGCCGTCTGGCCCTTGTGACCGAGACCGCAGGTCTTGCCCAGACCGGAACCGATACCGCGACCGACGCGCTTCGGCGATTGCTTGCTACCCGCCGCTGGCTTGATGCTATTCAGGCGCATTTTACGCTTCCTCGACCTGCAACATGTACGAAACCTTGTTGATCATCCCGCGCACTTCCGGCGTGTCGATGACCTCGACCGTATGGTGCATGCGACGCAGACCCAGACCGGCCACGGTGGCCTTATGGGATTGCAGACGCTTGTTCAGGCTGCGCACCAGGGTAACCTTGATTTTTTTCTGACCCGCCATGACGTATTTACCCCAGAATCTCTTTCACGGACTTGCCGCGCTTGGTCGCGATCTGTTCCGGCGAATGCATCTGCTCCAACCCGGAAACCGTGGCCCGTACGACGTTGATCGGATTCGGCGAACCGATGCACTTGGCCAGCACGTCTTTCACGCCCAGAACTTCGAACACCGCGCGCATCGCACCGCCGGCGATGATGCCGGTACCTTCCGATGCAGGCTGCATGTAAACCTTGGCCGCACCGTGAATGCCGGTCACTGCGTACTGCAACGTGCCTTCGCGCAAATTGATCGAACGCATATTGCGCCGTGCGCTGTCCATGGCCTTCTGAATGGCCACCGGCACTTCGCGGGCCTTGCCCGTGCCGAAACCGACACGACCGCGACCGTCGCCGACCACCGTCAGCGCCGCGAAACCGAACTGACGGCCACCCTTGACGACCTTGGCCACACGGTTCACCGCGACCAGTTTTTCGAGAAGGCCGTCGCCTTGAGCTTGCTGCGCGTCAACACTCGACATGATTCAACCCTTAGAATTGGAGGCCGGCTTCGCGCGCGGCATCCGCCAGCGCCTTAACCCGACCGTGATACTTAAATCCGGAACGATCGAACGCCACCTTGGTGACACCCGCCGCCTTGGCCTTCTCCGCAATCATCTTGCCCACCGCGACCGCCGCATCGGCGTTGCCGGTGTAAGGCAGGCTGCTACGCAGTTGCTTGTCGACCGTCGACGCCGCGGCGACCACTTCGCTGCCATTGGGTGCAATCACCTGGGCATAAATGTGGCGCGGGGTGCGGTAGATGCACAAACGGAAACTGCCCGTCTGGCGGATACGCGCCCGGGTCTTTCTCGCACGGCGTAAACGTTCTGTCTTCTTGTCCATCATAACTGCCACCTTGAAACCTGGCTGAGTCCGGCACGGCTGAAATTCCATCCGCAGACCGGCATGCTTAATTCAATCGCGCGCGAATTACTTCTTCTTCGCTTCCTTCCGGACGATAACCTCGTCGGAATACTTCACGCCCTTGCCCTTGTAGGG
>JACREG010000112.1 GCA_016218375.1 Gammaproteobacteria bacterium | reverse complement strand
TCAAATGGATCAGAGCCGCATTCGCGGGTCTGATCCATTTGAAACCCAGCCGGCGCGGAAAAAAGCCAAGGAGAAATTCAAAAGACTGGATTCCCGCCTGCGCGGGAATGACGGTCATTATTCTCCGCGCAACACCCCAACCATCACCCGCGCCGCATTCGACAACGTCCGCTCCCGATGATGCACCGCACCGAGCGTGCGTTGCAGCCGCAACTCCCGCACCGGCAGCGCGCGCAATTGCGCGTCGACCATCGTCTGCGGCAACAAACTCCAACCCAAGCCTACCGATACCAGCATCTTGATGGTCTCCAGATAATTGGTGGATAGCGAGCTGCGCAGATTCAGGCCGAGCGCATGAAACGCCTGCTCCGCGATCTGCCGCGTGTAGGTCGACGTGGCCGGCAGGATCGCCGGATACGCCGCGAGATCGGCGAGCTGCACGCGGCGGCGTTGCGCGAGGGGGTGATCCGGTCCGCAGACGACGGCGAGCGGGTCGTCCCAGATCGGAATCGCTTCCAGACTGGGCCGTGCCTCCGGCGGCAGGGTGACGATGGCCAATTCCAGATGGCCGGTTTCGACGGCATGGCAGGCGGCTTCCGAATCCATGAAATGCAGATCGAGTTCGACCTCGGGATAGCGCGTGACGAAGGCGCGCAGGCCCGGCGGTAATCGGTGCAGGCCGATGTGGTGGCTGGTGCCGAGGCGCAGTGTGCCGCCGATGTGGCCGCTGAGGTTCGACAAGGCGCGGCGGCTGTCGTCGAGTTCGGCGAGGATGCGCCGCGCGCGCGGCAGCAGCGCTTGGCCGGCCTCGGTCAAGGTGACGCTGCGGCCAATGCGGTCGAACAGACGCGCGCCGAAGGTGCTCTCCAAGGCCGCGATGCGCTTGCTGATCGCCGGCTGGGTCAGGTGCAAACGCTGGCCGGCGAGGGAAAAGGAGGCGGTCTCGGCGATTTCGACGAAGGCGCGCAGATTGGCGGTGTCCATGAAGAGAGCCTCGGGTTATTAATTCCAGGTAGTTATATATAACATGAAAAATATGAATTTGAGTTATCCGGCAGGGCGACCTACCATCGCAGTCCTGAGCAGGATGGGGGCAGGAGAAGTGAGCAATGACCGGTAAGACCCTGTACGACAAACTCTGGGACGCCCATGTGGTGCGCGCCGACGCGGACGGCACCACCTTGTTATATATCGACCGGCATCTGGTCCACGAAGTGACTTCGCCGCAGGCCTTCGAGGGGCTGCGGCTGGCGGGCCGCACACCCTGGCGCAGCGATTCCGTGTTGGCCGTGCCGGACCACAACGTGCCGACCACGGAACGCAGCGCGGGTGTGACCGGCATCGCCGATCCGATTTCGCGGATACAGGTCGAGACGCTCGACGCCAACTGCGCCGCGTTCGGCATCACCGAATTCAAGATGAACGATCTGCGTCAGGGCATCGTGCATGTGATCGGGCCGGAGCAGGGCGCGACGCTGCCGGGCATGACGGTGGTGTGCGGCGATTCGCACACCTCGACGCACGGCGCGTTCGGTGCGCTGGCGTTTGGCATCGGTACGTCCGAGGTCGAGCATGTGCTGGCGACGCAATGTTTGATTCAGAAGAAGGCGAAGAATTTTCTGGTGCGCGTGGACGGCCAATTGCGACCGGGCGTGACGGCGAAAGATATCGTGTTGGCGATCATCGGCAAGATCGGTACCGCCGGCGGCACCGGTTATACGCTGGAATTCGCCGGCGAAGCGATTCGTTCGCTGTCGATGGAAGGCCGCATGAGCATTTGCAATATGGCCATCGAGGCCGGTGCGCGCGCGGGTCTGGTCGGCGTCGACGAAACCACGGTGGAGTATGTGCGCGGGCGTACCTATGCGCCGCGCGATGCGTTGTGGGATAAGGCCGTGGCCGCGTGGCGCGATCTGCATTCCGATGCGGATGCCGTGTTCGATAAGACGCTGCTGCTGAATGCTGCGGACTTGGTGCCGCAAGTGACCTGGGGCACGTCGCCGGAGATGGTCGTCGGCGTCGATGCGAACGTGCCCGATCCCGCCGCCGAGGCGGATCAGGTCAAGGCGAACGGCATGCGCCGTGCGCTGGAATACATGGACCTGCAACCGGGCATGCCGATCAGCGCGATCAACGTGGACAAAGTGTTCATCGGTTCCTGCACCAACTCGCGCATCGAAGACCTGCGCGCGGCGGCCGCGGCGATCCGCGGCGGCACGGTCGCGGCGAACGTCAAACAGGCGTTGGTGGTGCCGGGTTCGGGACTGGTGAAACAGCAGGCCGAGGCCGAGGGACTGGATGCGATTTTCAAAGCCGCCGGTTTCGAATGGCGCGAACCGGGCTGCTCGATGTGCCTGGCCATGAATGCGGATCGGTTGCAGCCCGGCGACCGTTGCGCCTCGACGTCCAACCGCAATTTCGAAGGCCGCCAGGGGCAAGGCGGCCGCACGCACCTGGTCAGCGCGGCCATGGCCGCGGCGGCGGCGATCGCGGGGCAGTTTGTTGATGTGCGGAAGTTCTAGGGAGCCTCTGGTTTATTCTTCATTGCGAGGAGCGTAGCGACGCGGCAATCTCCAAGGCATTGATCTACCGTAGAGGGAGATTGCTTCGCTTCGCTCGCAATGACGATTTAACGAATAAATCAGAGGTTCTCTAGGCAATCCCGGATTACGCCGCGCTTCATCCGGGCTACGTGTTTCTTGAGGGTGTTATGGAAAAGTTTGAAAAGCTAATCGCCATCGTCGTGCCCTTGGATCGGCCCAACGTCGATACCGACGCGATCATTCCGAAGCAGTTTCTGAAATCGATTCGCCGCAGCGGTTTCGGGCCGAATCTGTTCGATGAGTGGCGTTATCTGGATCACGGCGAGCCGGACCAGGACAACAGCGGGCGGCCGTTGAATCCGGATTTCGCGCTGAACCAAGCGCGTTATCGGGGCGCGCGCATTCTGCTCGGCCGCGAGAACTTCGGTTGCGGCTCGTCGCGCGAGCATGCGGTGTGGGCGCTGGAGGATTACGGCTTCCGCGTGGTGATCGCGCCGAGTTTCGCCGATATCTTCTTCAACAACTGTTTCAAGAACGGCGTGCTGCCCATCGTGCTCGATGCGACCCAGATCGATGCGCTGTTCAAGGCGGTGGAGGCGGCGCCGGGATATCGGTTGACGGTGGATTTGCAGGCGCAGGTTGTGACGACGCTAACAGGCGTACAGATGCCGTTCGACGTCGTTGCCTTCCGCAAGCATTGTCTGCTCGAAGGGTTGGACGATATCGGTCTCACCTTGCAACGCGCCGATGCGATCCGCGCCTATGAACAACGCCGCCGCAGCGAAGCGCCGTGGTTGTTTACAGGTTGATGCGTTGTCTGTAGGAGCGGGATTGCCCGCGAACAGATTCTCCTTCGCCGGTTCGCGGGCAAGCCCGCTCCTACATGTAGGTCTGGCTTTCTAGTGAGCCTTTAATGAGGCAGTTATTAATTTCAGGTTAGGGATGTTGAAGCATGACTAAAAAAATCCTGGTACTCCCCGGTGACGGCATCGGCCCGGAAAT
>JACREG010000111.1 GCA_016218375.1 Gammaproteobacteria bacterium | reverse complement strand
GTCGCGCGCGTTACGCCTGGGTCACGGTCATACCGCTCACCTGGCTGGTGACCATCACCTCCAGCGCCGCCTGGATCAAACTCTTCAGCCCGGAAGTCGGCATCGGCTTCATCGCCAAGGCCAACGACCTCGCCGGCAAACTCGCCGTAGGCGCGATTCCCCCGGAGAAGATCGCCCAAACCCAGCAGATCATTTTCAACCAACGCCTCGACGCACTGCTGACCATGCTGTTCCTCGTACTCACCTGGGTACTGGTGCTCGACACCCTACGCGTGTCCCTGCGCGTGCTGCGCGGCCGCGCGCATCCACCGCTATCCGAAGCGCCGCACGAACCGACGCGCCTAGTCGAAGACTGGGTGCGGGATTGATGGCTATGCGATGGTTCAAGCGCCTCTGGAATATCGTGCGCCGATTGAGTGGCGACGATGCCTATGAACGCTATCTCGCACATTGGCATGAACATCATGCACACGACGGTGGTCAACCGCTATCGCAGCAGGCGTTCTTCAAGGCGGAGCAGGCGCGGAAGTGGAATGGGGTGAGGCGGTGTTGCTAGCCGACCAAGTGACCTGGATGGCATCTAGTACGAAAGTCCTATATATAGTACGGACGTACTGGGTACTGCGTACTATGCGATCCAATTAAAGTTGGGCATAACCATGAATTCTGGCACCTCACTCTGGAACTTTACTGAGCTTGTGCCGGTGGAAAGGCGCCAGAGACTGCTTGCCGTAACAAGCTTTGAAGAAATTATCCAAGGCATAACCCATGGCAATGTCGACTATTTCGTGGCCGAACCACGGCAGAACTACTTCCGTGCCTTCTTTAAAGTCCGTGTAAGTGTGCCCGACTACGATGCATTTTTTAACTCTCCGAACGGCTACCGTGCGCAATACTGCCTCAGCACCGAGAATGGCGAAAAACAGAACCGTAGACTAATCGAGGCGATCACGCCGATGTGTCTTGAATATAGCAAGAGACACGAACAGCACGACTTTCCAACTGAAAAGGTTCTGGCGTCCCTTCGAGGAGTCGATGCCAAAGCTTGGATTACTGAAAGCGACATACCTGATGTTGATGAGGTGCACATCAATTACGGCCCGTGGGCTGCTAAAGCCGAAGCATCAACAAAGGGCCCGATAGCAGATCAAGCAGCTAGAGCTGGCGCGTCGGCTGGAGTTCTCGCGCCCGTCGGAACGCACATTGAGATAAAAGGTGCATGGCTGACACCGCAGGGGAGTGAATGGCGAGATCCGAAAAAGGCATTTAGAGCCCAGGAAATTCGCGATTATGGGTTTACCTAAAGCATACATTCCCAACAAACCCTTCGAGCCGACGCCGATTACAGTGCGCCATGTTTCCTGTTGCCTCTGCGGCGGCGCGGCTCAAGGGTGGCATCAGGCATCGCCACAGGTGAATCGAAATGCTCGTTGAAACAGCAACAGCAGCCGACATCCCCGCATTGAGCGACCTGCTGTCGGTGTTATTTTCGCAGGAGGCAGAGTTCACTCCAGACCCGGAGGCTCAACAGCGGGGGTTGGCCCGGATCATTAACGATCCGGAGGTTGGTGCTGTGTTGGTTGCAAGACAAGGCGATCAGATCGTTGGCATGGTGAATCTGCTGTTCGCCATATCCACCGCACTGGGCGAGCGGGTTGCGCTGCTGGAAGACATGGTTGTTTTGCCTGCTGGCCGTGGCACGGGGGTTGGCACGAAGCTTCTTTCCGAAGCAATCTCATACGCGCGTGTACAAGGCTGTAAGCGCATTACATTGCTCACCGATCGAGGCAATGAATCAGCTCAGCGGTTCTATGCGAAACAGGGCTTCGTGGTGTCAAGCATGATTCCAATGCGCCTGTCATTGGCATGAAAACGGTGAAATGGGGACGGGCTTATGTTCTCCTACACCCCTAAATCCTACGCCGCCTTATACCGCCCCACTTTACTGAGCGTCCGACCCAGCGCCTTCTCCGCATGCCAGAGATCGTAGGCTTCCTGCATGCGCAGCCAGATGATCGGGCCGTTGCCGAGGAACTTGCCCAGACGCAGGGCCATCTCGGCGGTGACGCCTTGTTTCTCGATCATCAGCTTGTGGATGGTCTGGCGCGATACGCCAAGCTCCCGTGCGAAGGCCGACACTGTCAGTCCCAATTCGGGCAATACGTCTTCGCGCAGAATCGCGCCGGGATGTGTCGGTGGGCGTTTGGGACGGCGCGTAGCTGAGATCGTCGTGCTCATAAATTCTGCTCAGTGGTAGTTCTCAAGGTCCACATCGAAGGCATCGCCGTCGTGAAAGCGGAAGGTGATGCAGAATGGGCCGTTGACATGAATGCTCCACACGTCTTTGCGCTTGCCTTTGAGTTCATGCAGATTGAACCCAGGTATCCGCAGGTCATCAACCTTGACCGCCCGATCGATGGCATCCAGCCTGCGCAGGCAGCGCGCAACGAGATCGACGCGCACGCCTCCCGGATCGTCGTCCAGGAATAGCCGGCCCAGTCCCTTGTGCCGAAAGCTCCTAATCATGCCGGGAGTGTAAATCGTCGGTTGACAGATGTAAATCGGGGCCCACCTTATTTTCTCCCGCACCCCTCAACCCTACGCCACCCTATTGCCCAGGCGTAAAGCCATCTTGGTGGTGATGGTGGTGTGCTTCAGAACCCCGGTTGTACCCCCCGCTCTTGCCGGTGCTACCATCGTGTCACCCACGATGGCTATACCTTCTATGAGCACAATCACCCTCAAGATTTCCGATCAACTCAAGGCGCGCATCGCACGACTGGCGAAGGCCGGCGGACGGTCCGCGCACAGTTTCATGGTTGAGGCATTGGAACATGAGGTTGAGCGCGCCGAACGCTTGCGCGCGTTCGTGCGTGAAGCGGTGGCGGCCGACGCGGACATAGAAGCGGGCGGCAAGACCTATCGCGCCGAAGACGTGCATGCCTGGTTGGATCGCCTGGCGGATAATCCCAAGGCTGGACGCCCGAAACCTTGCCGCAAATAATCTATTCACAGAACGCGCTCAATAACCTGCAACGCGCATACCCTTCCGGCATCAGCGCGAGCTTGATTATCCTTTGTAGGGAAATTTGGGCGAGGTCCGAGTGGTCACTCGCAAAGATGTTGGGGCGCCGCGCTCATGAACATCGTGACCGGAGACAATTCTCACAAGACAATCACGCCACCAGTTTTTTCTTGAGCCGCGCAAGCTCTTTCTCGATACGAGCTAACCTATCTTCGGTCAGGCGCTGGCTGGCAAGACCCTCTTTGAGTATGTTGTTCAACAGACGCTGGTAGGGGATGCCGGTGCGCTCGGCCGTTTCACGCAACGCGCTCAGGCTGTCCGCATCGATGTTGATGGTGATCTTGATGCTGCGCGCCTGTTGCATGCTGGCACGCAGCTTCTTGGTGCCCGCCATGTCAACCAGCAGGCTCATCATCTTGGGCTGCTTCATGATAATACCTCCGGAATTTCCGCCACTCGGCGCAGCCTATGATCCGAATCGTCGTGCCACGCCGTGTTTGCGGATGTTCTCCAGCTCCTTGGAGAAATCCCATTCAAAGTCCATAAGCGGAAATTACCCTACCGGTATGGCAACATCCAGTCCGCTGCGTCACTCCCCCAAATACGCCTGCCGCACCTTCGGGTTGTCGATCAGATTCCGTGCGCTGTCGCTCAACGTGATGGCGCCGCTTTCCATCACATAGCCGCGGCTGCACGTTTGCAGCGCGAGGCGCGCGTTCTGTTCGACCAGCAGCAGGGTCACGCCTTGCGCGGCGATCAGGCGGATGGTTTCGAAGATTTTCTGCACCATGAGCGGGGCGAGGCCCATACTGGGTTCGTCGAGCAGCAGGAGTTTGGGGCGGCTCATCATGGCACGGCCGATGGCGAGCATTTGCTGTTCGCCGCCGGACAATAAACCCGCCGCTTGCGCCTTGCGTTCGGCGAGGCGTGGAAACAGATCGAACACCTTGTCTAAATCCTTGCGCACGTCGGCGTGATCGCGGCGCGCGTAGGCGCCCATGTCGAGATTTTCCGCCACGCTCAAACGGCCGAACACGCCGCGGCCTTCCGGCACCAGCGCGATACCGTGGCGCACGATGTCGTGCGATGGTTTGCGCGTGAGCGTTGCGCCTTCGAATTGAACTTCACCACTGGCCGGCGGCAGCAGGCCGACGATGGCTTTGAGCAGCGTGGTCTTGCCCGCGCCGTTGGCGCCGATCAGACACACCTGTTCACCCTGACGCAATTCCAGGCTGACGTGATGCACGGCGTGGATGTTGCCGTAGGCTACGGAGAGATCGCGCACGTCCAATTGATGCATGCCTGCGCTCAATTCAGTTCCCCACCCAGATAGGCGGCGATAACGCGCGGATCGTTCTGCACCTCGCGCGGCGCGCCTTCGGCGATCTTCTCGCCGAAATCCAGCACAGCGATGCGGTCGCATAAACCCATCACCAGTTTTACGTCGTGCTCGATGAGCAACAAGGTGAGCTTGAGCTCGTCGCGCAGACTGCGGATGAGTTGGGTCAGTTCCTGGCGTTCGACGGGATTCATGCCGGCGGCCGGTTCGTCGAGCGCGAGCGCCAACGGTTCGGTGGCGAGTGCGCGCGCGATTTCCAGACGCCGTTGATCGCCGTAGGGGAAATTGCGCGCCTTCACGTCGGCGCGGTCGGCAAGGTTGACCATCTCCAGCAGCGCATGTGCTCGCTCC
>JACREG010000110.1 GCA_016218375.1 Gammaproteobacteria bacterium | reverse complement strand
GCCGCCCAAGTCGCGGATGCGCAACTGGCGGGCGATTTCGTCGGCGGCTTCCAGGTTGGTGTTGAGCGCGGTCTCTTCGATGTCGCCGCCCTTGGTGGCGCGCGCCGAGTTGATGTCGATGGAGATCATCGCCTCGGTGTGGTCGATGACGATGGCGCCGCCGGAGGGCAGGGTGACTTCACGCTGGAAGGCGGATTCGATCTGGCTTTCGATCTGGAAGCGCGAGAACAGCGGGACGGTGTCGTTGTACAGCTTGAGCTTGTTCAAGTTGTGCGGCATCACCAGCTGCATGAAGTCGCGGGCCTTCGCGAAGATCTCCGGGTCGTCGATCAGGATTTCGCCCACGTCGGTGCGCAGATTGTCGCGCAGGGCGCGGATGATGACGTTGCTTTCCTGGTAGATCAGGAAGGGTGCGGAACGCTCCTTGGTGGCCGCCTCGATGGACGACCAGAGTTGCAGCAGGTAATCCAGGTCCCACTGCAATTCCTCGATGGCACGGCCGACACCGGCGGTACGCACGATCAGGCCCATGTCTTCGGGGATATTCAGGGCGGCCATGGCGTCGCGGATGGTGCTGCGGTCGTCGCCCTCGATGCGCCGCGACACGCCACCGGCGCGCGGGTTGTTGGGCATCAGTACCAGATAGCGGCCGGCCAGACTGATGAAGGTGGTCAGCGCCGCACCCTTGGTGCCGCGCTCTTCCTTCTCGACCTGGACGACGATCTCCTGGCCTTCGCGCAGCGCGTCGCGGATGTTGACGCGGCCGCCGCCCTCGCGGGCATCCTCGGCGAAATAGGCGCGGGAGATTTCTTTCAGCGGCAGGAAGCCGTGGCGTTCGGCGCCGTAGTCGACGAACGCGGCCTCCAGACTGGGTTCTACGCGGGTGATCTTACCCTTGTAGATATTGGATTTCTTTTGTTCCCGTGACGGGACTTCGATATCCAGGTCGTAGAGTTTCTGGCCATCGACCAGAGCCACGCGCAGCTCTTCGGGCTGCGTCGCGTTGATCAGCATTCTTTTCATGGTTGGGTTCTCGCTGGCGCTCGGACCTGCTCAGGAACGGAGACCGCTCAACCACACACCAGTCGCACAGTGCGAACAGCACTGCGTACAACCACTGGGCAAGGCTGAATCCGGACGACAGGGCGTAGGCCTGTTCGCCGTAACGGGTGCCATTCATGAACATGGGAGCACTGGGATTCATAAGTTGCAGGTTTTACCTGTTGCCATACATCACTTCACATCCGGTTATCGGGTGCAGCGCCCGGCAAAGGGGCCGGTTGCTGTACCGGGGTCATCGCCGGGCCGGACTTACGTCCGGGTTCCTGCGATCGAGACGCCCCGAATGCGTGGAAACTCGCGCGTTGCTCGGTCGGCATCCGGGCCGGTAACGCCCGCCCATCGCCTATTGCCGATTACGCAGCCGGGACTATAGCAATCAATCCGCTCTACATCAATTGCCCTATCAAATGCTTAGGCGATCTTTCCGAGAGCCCGCCGGAAACCACCCGGATGTTGATATCATGCGCGCCATGACGACACCCGCAACACCCGCTAATGCCGCCAGCCCCGGCGTCCGGATGCTCGACATCGGCCCCGAAGAGGCCGGTCAACGTATCGACAATTTCCTGTTGCGTCAGCTCAAAGGCGTACCGCGCAGCCTGATCTACCGCATCGTCCGCAGCGGCGAGGTGCGGGTGAACAGCGGCCGGGTCAAAGCGGAATACCGTCTGAAGGCCGGCGACCGCGTACGCGTTCCGCCGGTGCGCACGGCCGCGCCGCTTCCCCAGAGTGGTGGTGGGCCTGGCGCTGGCGACCGCCTGGAGCAGCGTATCCTCTATGAAGACGAACGTCTGATCGTGGTCGACAAACCCTCCGGCATGGCCGTGCACGGCGGCAGCGGACTCAGCTTCGGCGTGATCGAGGCCCTGCGCGCGGCACGCCCCACGGCAAAGTCGCTGGAACTCGTACACCGGCTCGACCGCGACACCTCCGGCTGCCTGCTGATCGCCAAGAAGCGCAGCGAACTGCGCATGCTGCACGAATTGCTGCGCGAAGGTCGGATCGATAAGCACTATCTGGCCCTGGTACGCGGACGCTGGAACCTGGGCACGCGGGTCATCGACGCGCCGCTGGCGAAAAATCAACTGCGCGGCGGCGAGCGTATCGTCACCGTCGATGCCGAAGCGGGCAAGGAGGCCGATTCCCGCTTCAAGCCGGTGGAAATCTACGCCCAGGCCAGCCTCATGGAAGTCGCATTGGGCACCGGCCGCACCCATCAGATCCGCGTACATGCAGCCCACGTGGGTTTCCCCTTGGCCGGCGACGACAAATACGGCGATGCCGGTTTCAACAAGCAGATGCGCGAGGTCGGTCTCAGACGCCTGTTCCTGCACGCCCATAGTATCGGCTTCACCGACCCGAACACCGGCCGCAGTGTCGAGGTGAGCGCGCCGTTGCCGGCGGATTTGCGCGGCGTGCTGGAGCGGCTGGAAACCGTCTAATGAAAAGCATACCCCGTGTAGGAGCGGCCTTGGCCGCGAACCTCCGCAATGGTCGCGGCCAAGGCCGCTCCTAATGGAGATTCTCCTGGGTCGGCCGAAAAGCTCGGTTACAATGGCGCGCCCTCGGAATATGGATTTAGGGATTTAGAAATGTACGACATCAAACTCATCGTCTTCGATTGGGATGGAACCCTGATGGATTCCGAGACGCATATCGTCGCCTGTATGCAGGCCGCCATCGCCGATCTTGCGCTGGATGCGCGCAACGACGAGCAAGTCAAAAACATCATCGGCCTGGGCCTGCACGAGGCGGTCGCCGGACTCTATCCCGAGGCCGATGCCGCGCTGGTGCGCGCGATGGCCGATGCCTATCGCACCCATTGGTTGGGCAGCGAGCATCAGTCCGCCTTGTTCCCCGGCGTCGAAGAGACCCTGCACCTGCTCAAGCAGGAAGGTTTCCGCATGGCGATCGCCACCGGCAAAGGGCGTTGTGGTCTGGACAAGGTGCTGCGCGAAACCGGTCTTGCGCCGATGTTCGACGCCACCCGCTGTTCGGACGAGACCCGCTCCAAGCCGCATCCGCTGATGCTCGAACAACTGATGCAGGAATTGCGTATCGACCCGCAGCACACCATTATGGTCGGCGACACCGAATACGATATGGAAATGGCGCGCAATGCCGGCACCCATGCGGTGGCCGTATCCTACGGCGTGCATGCCTGTCCGCGCCTGCAACGGCACGCGCCGCTGACCTGTCTGGATCAGATCACCGAACTGGGCGACTGGCTGGCGGAACTTGGCAGCCCGCACACACCCGACCTGCAAGCACGTCGCTGAAAGGAGACGAACGATGAACGACGACGGAAGCATCAAACCCAGCGACGACGACCGTCAGACTGCCAAGGGAGACGAGGGGCAGTGGGAACGCGATCTGCTCAACCGCCTCGCGTTCGCCGCGCTCAACGAACAACGCCGCACCCGCCGCTGGGGCATCTTCTTCAAGACGCTGGCCTTCCTTTATGTCTTCGCACTGCTGTTCGCCTATCGCCCCGAGGGTTGGCAGAACGTCGGCGCCAAGGTGGGCAAGCACACCGCGCTGGTCGAGATCAGCGGCATCATCGCCGCCGAAGGCGACGCCAGTGCCGACACCGTCATCACTGGCCTGCGCGCCGCCTTCGAAGACAGCAAGACCGCCGGCGTCATCGTGCGCATCAACAGCCCGGGCGGCAGTCCGGTGCAGGCCGGTTACATCAACGACGAGATGCGCCGCCTGCGCGCGCAATATCCCGACACGCCGTTGTATGCCGTGGTCTCCGACATCTGCGCCTCGGGCGGTTATTACATCGCTGTCGGCGCCGACGAAATCTACGCCGACAAGGCCAGCATCATCGGCTCCATCGGCGTGCGCATGGACAGCTTCGGCTTCGTCGACGCCATGCAGAAGCTCGGCATCGAACGCCGCCTGCTGACGGCCGGCGAACACAAAGGCTTCCTCGATCCGTTCCTGCCGAGCAATCCCGACGACGTCGCGCATGTGAAAACCCTGCTCGACGGCATTCACGAACAGTTCATCGCCACCGTGCGCCAAGGCCGCGGCGATCGCCTCAAACCCGACGAGCGTTTGTTCTCCGGTCTGGTCTGGACCGGCGAGCAGGGCGTGGAACTCGGCTTGGTGGATGGACTCGGCAGCGCCAGCTACGTCGCCCGCGAACTGATCGGCGAGGAAGAAATCGTCGACTTCACCTCGCAACCGGACTTCTTCGAGAAATTCGCCGGCGGCATGGGCACGGCCATGGCCAGCGCGCTGGTGAAAATGACGGGTGGATTTAGTCTGCGGTAGCCCCCAACACCGCCACGCCTTCCACTTCAAGCATCGACACCAACCGAATCAGCGGCAACCCGATCAACGCGGTCGGGTCGTCGCCGTCCATACGCTCGAACAAGGCCACGCCCAAACCTTCCGACTTGAAACTTCCCGCGCAATTGAGCGGCTGCTCGCGACGTATGTAGTCTTCGATCTGGTGCGTCGTCAAATGTCGGAACACCACCGTGAACGGAATCACCTCGACCTGCGCGTGTTGCGTCGCACTGTTGTATAGACACAAGCCGGTCAGGAAGGTCACGCGTTGGCTGGATAAACGAGCCAACTGCGCGCAAGCGCGTTCGACCGTGCCCGGCTTACCCAGCACTTCATCATCGATAACCGCCACCTGATCCGAACCGATGACCAACGCGTCACGCGCGTGCTGCGCCGCACCCGCGACCGCCTTGGCCTCGGACAATCGCCGCACCAAATCCAGCGGCGATTCGCCGGCCAACCGGGTTTCGTCCACCGCGGGCGAACAAACGCTGAAGGGAATACCCAAGCGCCCGAGCAATTCGCGGCGGTAGGGCGAGGTGGAAGCGAGGATCAGCGAAGGCGTCTCAGACATGCGAGTTCCGTGTAGTGCGAATGCGGGTTATTAGGTGCAGGTTTATCGACCCGCCTGCGCCGCCGACCGCTTGCGCGAACGCGGCGACGCCTTGGTCAACACCGCCGCCATGCGCGTCTGCCAACCGGGACCGCTGGCCTTCCACAACGCCAAAGTTTCCGGGGCAAGCGCAAACTGATGGACACCTTCGCATCCGCCGACTTCGGCCGGCCGCGCGATTTCAGCAACCGCTCGGCGGCGGGGCGAGCGCGTTTGAAATCCACCGCCCACGCAGAGCATCGTTCCGCACATCCTTGGCGGGGGCGTAACTGATATCCATGGGCGCAATGTATATATGTGTATACGATAAAACAAGTTGGGGATGGTTTGCACGGTGTCACCTTCGTCAAACCAACCGTCGCGGCCCCCATCTCAGCGGCCTGAAGAAGGAAAAAATACACCGCCATATCTTCAAAACACGCAAGGAAGTTAAAGCAGAGATACTCGACTATCAGAGATATTCGATTATATTAAGATCTTTAATAATCGAGCGGCTCTCCATCGGAACCTGAGAAACACAAGCCCAACGGCTTATGAGGCGCAGATGGCAAGGCTAGGCTGAGTATCTACGGAAACCAAGCAAGTCCAAATAAGGTAACAACATATGAAAGCTTGGCCTGACTTAAAATGGGGTCTTTTTGGAATCAAGGACTCGCCGTCACTGATACGCAATGTGGGCGGTCTTGTCTTTTGTATCCTTTCTGTCCTGTCTCCCGGTCGTTTGCTGATGGCGTCGGATTATACCGTCTCGCCAGGCGACAACGGTTATACGGTGGTCGGGGACGCTGCTGCAGGTGGATTTTTCGAAGACACATTGGCGTTCAACGCAATCAACTGGGCTATTGAACAAGCAGGTTTGAGTGGCGGTGGTAATGTTTACTTGAAAGCCGGAAATTACGAGATAGCCGAATCTGATCGGATAACTGGAGAATATTCCGAAAATGAAGCCATCCGGCAATGGGTAAGTGCAAGAGATGATGTCACCGTTTCCAATAATATTCGGGATACATCCCCTCCATATCAGGCTCAAGGTAGTTATGTAACAAAAATTTCAATTTCCGAGTCCACAGAGAGCGAACCGGCCTCCGGGTTGATTGCCTACGTAAACTTTGAGAATCCAATTGATCTGAGTGGCTACCGCGCCTTGTCGATGTGGCTTGCGGCGAACAAACAGATTTATGCGGGCGATTTTACGAGATTGCAGCTTACCTTCAGTCACGAATTGGATGGCAGAAATCCCTTCAGGACGATCCAGGTGTGGCATCCCGAGGACCCAGTGGAAACATGGAATGGGTATCGATTTCCTTCATTGCCTCGCGATAGGTGGTATCTGAATCATCCAGCATTGCCAGCGCTTGCGTCCATCAAGTCGATCGGGATTGAGATTGTCCCGGACCCAGATAATCGTTTGCCGTTGGGCACGACAGAGACGGCGCTTTACATCGATAACCTCTCCGGCCATTACGGTCAGATAATGATGGTACATGATAATGTGCGGTTGCAGGGTGAAGGGCCTTATCACACGATCCTGAAATTGAAGGACTACGGGAATCTTCCAGTCATCTACCTGAGTGGCAAGGGCGCAGAAGTCAGTCATTTGCAGATTCATGGTAATGCGGAAAATTGCACGCTCATCGACAAATGTAATGCGATTGATGTCGTTGAGGGCGATCTGGCCGGCACGAGCATTCACCATAATTATATACAGCAAACACAGGGCAGCAGCATTACAACGAGAGGTGACGGCCTAGAGATATTCCAGAATCTGCTGGCAACATCCGAAAATCCGATGGTGAGTGTCGTAAACAGCAGCCAGAATGATGTTTACAACAATACTCTGAAGTATTGCACAAACGATGCCTTTGTATATGTAAAGTACATGAATGCTGTTAACAACATAGTAAGGAATAATACGTTCTGGCCTATATCAGAACAGGCGCTGGTCAGTGGCAGCCCATATTTCCCGGAATATTATGCCAATAACGAACGTTTTCGCGAAATTGTCAAGCGAGGCATTCTTGTATACGAACATGCAAGCGCAAATACGATACAAGAGAATGTATTCTACAACATGAAGACGTGGGACTATCTGGGGCAGGGGATTGTGCTGTCAGGGGGGGCGAATAATATTCTGGTGCAGAACAATCAGTTCATCAACTCCAATCTGGATATCTATGAGTGGGGCACCATTCCTTATCAGTCTCGTTTCGTAAACAATATCTTCGTGAACGGCTGGTTTTCTGTGCGTGCGGGGTACGGAAATGAAATTTCCGGGAATGTTTTTAGCCTTGGATCTCAACTGAGACTTCTTCAGGCAAGCTCAGGGAGCAGCGGATCAGATAATTATTTTGACAGGATGTCCGGGCTCGTTGACATGAGCTCGGGAAGCAGTATAGGCACCATTGCCGACCGGCCGCCCATACCCTCGATAAATGCTGGAGTGGACTGGGAATGGGGTGTTGTAACAAATGGTGGCCTTGAAGATGGAAATGGAAGTCTGCCTGACTCGTGGGTGACGTGGGGTGATGCCCAGTACAGCACCCATTCATGGGCGCAAGGCGGCGAATACGGAATCCATGGAATCAGGGCGGGGAGGACTATTGTCGCTGGACTCGATGTAAACAGTGCAGCTTCTCATTCGGCAGGTTGGGCTATGACGGAATTCGTAGCGGTAACGCCAGGAGAAGTTCTGAGGGCACAGGCAATGCTCCGTCTGGATAATTACCAGGGATTCGCGAACGACTTGGCACGGGAAGGTCTGTGGTTTGGGGCGATTTTCTCATCAGATGAAGGCGCTGCGTGTAGCTGCAATTCAGAAAAAACAGTTGGATTGTTGGCAGCCGACCAATCCTGGACCATGGTGAACGGTGACATTGAGGTACCCGCCGGATGTACCCGTGTCAAACTTGCTGTCGAACTGGCAAGCGCCAATGGTGAATTTACAGTCGACGAGGTAAAACTTTCCAGGAAGATGCAGGCAATTGAAAACGACCCGGGTACCAGTGATGTTGGCTCTGGCATTCGCTGTCCCACAGATGATGGCCCGCCCCAATTCAGCCTCGGCATCACCAAGGTTGGTACCGGCGATGGACAGGTCAGCAGCGTGCCTACAGGTATCGCCTGCGGTAGTATCTGTCTTGCCAGTTTCAACGAGAACGGTCAGGTCACCCTGACGGCGACGCCCAATGCCAATTCAACTTTTGCAGGCTGGAGCGGAGCCGACGATTGCGTCGACGGGGTTATAACCCTGACGGCCGACGTAAACTGCACCGCCACCTTCAATGCTATCTCTCCCACGGTCACCGCCATCTCTCCCACGGTCACCGTCACCGCGACTGACAAAACCGCGACCGAGGCCCGCCGCACCACCGGCATGTTTACTTTCACCCGCACTGGAAGCACTGCCGCCGCGCTGACAGTGCGCTACATCGTGAGTGGCAGTGCGACCGCCGGCAAAGACTACACAGCGATCGGTGCTCGCATCACCTTTCCGATCGGCGCTAGGAAAGTGGCCCGGATCGTCAAACCGATCAATGACACACTGAGAGAAAACAACGAGACGGTTATCCTGAGGGTCACGCGGAACTCAAACTATGTTGTCGGCAACAATAGCAGAGCCACCGTAACTATAATCAGCAATGATTGAACGAAACGCATATACCCTCAATCAGGCGGTTGCTGCATCTTTTGATCGGGACATGCGACGAGTATATGCGGCGCCGTTTGAGAAACGATGTTAATGAAACTCGCGTTATTAGGGCGCGAGAAGAGCCTTGTGGCTTAGCGGCCAGATGCGTACTCAAATGCGTCATGCCCTGAATTAACCAATCTCCACTAACGTCTCATCCGGGTTCACGCTGTCGCCCTTGGCGACGTGAATCGCATTGACGGTCCCTGCGATGGGTGCCTGAATTTCGGTTTCCATCTTCATGGCTTCGGCGACCAACAGCGGATCGCCGGCTTTCACGACGGCGCCGACTTTCACCAGCACTTCGACGATGGTGCCGGGCATGGAGGTGGTGACGTGGCCGGGTTTGCTGGCGCGCGGGCGTTTGCTGCCTTTGTGCGGGCGCGGCGCGGTTGTACCGTTAGTGGCGGGTTGTTCCTGAAGTTCTTCCAAGGACTCGACCAGAATTTCTTCGGGCACGTCGTCGACGGTGAGGTAGAACGGGCGTTGATCCTGATGCGGATGGCCGGAGCCGGTGACGCGGATGTGATAGGTCTCGCCGTGCAGCGTGACGTTGAATTCGCTCGGCCGGCCCATGCCGCTGTCCTGCGCGGATTTGATGGGCTCCAACGGTTCGGGTTCAAGGGCGTTCTGCGCGCGCTTATCCAGGAAGTCGCGACCAATCTCAGGGAACATGGCGAAGCTCAACACGTCTTCTTCGCAGTGGGCAAGCGCGCCGACTTCCGCGCGCAGGTTGTCCATCTCGTCTTCCAGCAGATCGGCGGGGCGCACGTCGATCACATCTTCGTTGCCGATGGCCTGCTGGCGCACGATGGGATTCACTGTGCCCGGCGCGCGGCCGTAGCGGCCTTGCAGATACAGCTTCACTTCGTTGGTGATGGTCTTGTAGCGCCCGCCGGTGAGCACGTTGAGCACGGCCTGCGTGCCGACAATCTGCGAAGTCGGCGTGACCAGCGGCGGATAACCCAGGTCCTGACGCACGCGCGGAATTTCCTGGAACACGTCGTTCATGCGACTCAACTCGCCTTGTTCGCGCAGTTGCGTATACAGGTTCGAGATCATGCCGCCCGGCACTTGATAGATCTGCACACGCGTATCCAGTCCGGTGAATTCGCTTTCGAACTGATGATACTTCTTGCGCACCTCGCGGAAATAAAAACCGATCTCCTGCAACAGATTCAGATCCAGACCGGTGTCGTACTCGGTGCCGGCGAGCGCGGCGACCATGCTCTCGGTGGGCGGGTGACGGGCGCCGGCGGCAAACGACGAGATGGCGGTGTCGATGTGCAGTCAGCCGTTTTCGATGGCCTTGAGTTGGCACATCTCGGCGACACCGGCGGTGGCGTGCATGTGCAGGTGAATCGGCAAACTCACCGCCGCGCGCAGTTGCTTGAACAGGTCCGCGGCGATCATCGGCGTGAGCAGGCCGGCCATGTCTTTAACGGCGATGCTGTCGCAGCCCATGGCGGCAAGATCTTTCGCCATGTTGGCGAAGGTCTCGATGCTGTGTACTGGGCTGGTGGTGTAGCAAATGGTTGCCTGCGCATGTTTGCCGGCGGCCTTCACGGCTTCGAGCGCGGTTTGCAGGTTGCGCGTATCGTTGAGTGCGTCGAACACACGGAACACGTCGATGCCGTTGGCAGCGGCCTTGGCGACGAAGGCGCGCACTACGTCGTCGGAATAGTGCCGATAGCCGAGCAGGTTCTGGCCGCGCAGCAACATCTGCAAGCGCGTGTTGGGCAGGGCGGCGCGCAGTTTGCGCAGACGCTCCCACGGGTCTTCTTTCAGAAAGCGCAGACAGGCATCGAAAGTGGCGCCGCCCCAGACTTCCAGCGACCAGTAGCCGGCGCGATCCAGGCGTTCGCAGATCGGCAGCATGTCGGCGGTGCGCATGCGTGTGGCGAGCAACGATTGATGGCCGTCGCGCAGGACGAGTTCGGTAATGTTGACCTTCGGCATAGTCGTCTTCCTACAAAATATCTATCAAACGCCCAAATGCGCCGCGACGGCGGCGGCGATCACCGCCGCCATTTCGCGCGTCGGGCGGCTGGT
>JACREG010000109.1 GCA_016218375.1 Gammaproteobacteria bacterium | reverse complement strand
CCGTTGACTGCGCCACCTCCGAGCTGCGCAAGTCGGCATCGCAGTCAACGGCAGCGGCGGAGCATGCAAGCCTAACAGCCTGCGGCTGAATTCTTACTTCTTGTCCTTATCATTCACGATCATCGCATACGCCGAGTGATTGTGAATGGACTCGAAATTTTCCGATTCAACCACATAGGCGCGCACGCGCTCATCCTGATTGAAGCGCGCGGCGACGTCGCGCACCATGTCCTCGACGAGCTTGGGAGTGTCGTAGGCGCGTTCGGTAACGTGTTTTTCGTCGGGGCGCTTGAGCAGGCCGTAGAGTTCGCAGGAGGCCTCCTGCTCGACCACGTCGATGATCTCTTCGATCCAGATGAAATCGTGGGTGCGTACGTCGACGGTGACGTGCGAGCGCTGGTTGTGCGCGCCGCGGTCGGAAATCTTCTTGGAACATGGACACAGGCTGGTGACCGGCACCACGACCTTGATGTTCAACTGCGGTTCGCCGTCGCGGATTTCGCCGACGAAGGTGACGTCGTAGTCCATCAGGCTCTGCACGCCGGACACCGGCGCGGCCTTGTTGACGAAATACGGGAAGCGCATCTCGATGTGGCCGGCCTCGGCTTCGAGCAGTTCGGTCATTTCGCTGAGCATGACCTTGAACGACTCCACGGTGATCTCGCGCTCGTGACGATTGAGAATCTCCACGAAGCGCGACATGTGCGTGCCTTTGAAATTGTGCGGCAGATTCACGTACATGTTGAAAGTGGCGATGGTGTGCTGTTCGCCGCCGGAACGGTCGGAGACGCGCCCCGGATGGCGGATGTCCTTGACGCCGACCTTGTCGATGGCGATACGCCGCGTGTCGGCGCGGCCCTGCACGTCTTCCATCACGTCGGGCATCGTATCGGGCATCACGTCTGGCATTTCATCGGTGGGGCAGCAATCGATGGGTGTGGGCTTGCTCATACGGATTCCTCGGCATAGCGGACACAGGCGCGGTCGGTTTCCCAAAGAGTGACCGAGCTGACCCGAACGCGCGCGTTGTTCAGAGTCTGCACCAGTTCGCGGTAGAAATAGGCGGCGATGTTTTCGGCCGTCGGGTTGATCTCGGTGAACGGCTCCAGTTCGTTCAGATAACGATGATCGAGGCGGTCGCCGATGGCGCGCGCGGCGGTCTTGATGACCTTGAAGTCTACGCCCATGCCGACCGCATCGAGCGCACGCACGACGACTTCCACTTCGACCTTCCAATTATGGCCGAGCATGCGCGCGCAGGCGCCCGGAAAGTCGCGCGGCGTATGCGCGGACGCAAACTCGGTCAGCACTTTGAGCGTATAAACACCGGCCACGGGACTAATTCCTGACTAACGGACTAAGATATTAAGCGACTCGTACCCGGGTGACAATCGACGTCAGCCACGTGGCGACGAATGCGATCCTCGATGCCGGCGACATCCAAACCACACTCCGCCAGCAGTTGTTCGCGGCTGCCGTGTTCGATGAATCCATCCGGCAGACCCAGATTCAGCGCTCGAATCGTATAGCCCTGTTCGGCGAGGTATTCGTTGACCGCGCTGCCCGCGCCGCCGGCGACGGTATTTTCCTCCAACGTCACCAGGAAATCGTGACTGCCGGCGATATCGCGCAGCAACGCGGTATCCAGCGGTTTGACGAAACGCATGTTCACCAGCGTCGCATCGAGCGTGTCCGCAACCTGCTGTGCCGGTGTGACCAGACTGCCGAAGGCGAGCAACGCGATTTTGCTGCGACCTTTGCGGCGGATCTCGGCGCGACCCAACGGCAAGGCGTCCAAGGATGTGCTCACGGCAACACCCGGACCGCGTCCGCGCGGATAACGCACCGCGGCCGGACCGGGATGTCGCTGTGCCGTGCAGAGCATCTGCCGGCATTCGTTTTCGTCGGCCGGCGCCATCACGATCATGTTGGGCACGCAACGCATATAGGACAGGTCGAAGCTGCCCGCATGCGTGGGGCCGTCGGGGCCGACCAGGCCGGCACGGTCGATGGCGAACGTCACCGGCAGATTCTGCAAGGCGACGTCGTGAATCAACTGATCGTAAGCGCGCTGCAAAAAAGTCGAATAGATCGCCACCACCGGATGCAGACCTTCGCAGGCCAAGCCCGCCGCGAGCGTGACGCTGTGCTGCTCAGCAATACCGACATCGAAATAGCGTTGCGGAAAACGTTCCGAGAATGCGACCAGCCCGGAGCCTTCGCGCATCGCCGGCGTGATCGCGACCAGCGTCGGATCGTGTTCGGCCATGTCGCAGATCCAGTCGCCGAACACTTCGGTATACGTCGGACTGCTGGCCGGTGCTGCCGCGGGTGCATCGCCCGTGTGTAAATCAAACTTGTTCACACCGTGATAGGCGCAGGGATTGGCCTCGGCCGGCGCATAACCCTTGCCCTTGCGCGTGACGATATGCAGCAATTGCGGGCCGTGCAGCGCACGCACATTGCGCAGCGTCTTCACCAGTCCCGGCAGATCGTGACCGTCGATGGGGCCGAGATAATTGAAGCCCATTTCCTCGAACAGCGTGCCGGGCACGACCATGCCTTTGACATGTTCCTCGGCGCGGCGCGCGAGTTCGCGCATCGGCGGCAGCACGTCCAGCACCTTCTTGCCGTGTTCGCGCACCGAGGCATAAGTACGGCCGGACAACACGCGCGCGAGATAATTCGATAACGCGCCCACATTGGGCGAGATGGACATGTCGTTGTCGTTCAAGATCACCAGCAGATTCGCATCCAGATCGCCGGCGTGATTGAGCGCCTCGAAGGCCATGCCGGCGGTCATCGCGCCGTCGCCGATGATGGCGACCGCTTTGCGTTGACTGCCGCTGCGCGCCGCCGCGATGGCCATGCCCAGCGCGGCGCTGATCGAGGTGCTGGAATGGCCGACACCGAAACTGTCGTAGGGCGATTCGTCGCGCTTGGGAAAACCGGCGAGACCGCCTTGCTGGCGCAAGCTCGCCATCGCCGCGCGGCGGCCGGTGAGAATCTTGTGCGGATAACTCTGATGGCCGACGTCCCACACCAAGCGGTCGTCGGGGGTGTTGTAGACATAATGCAGCGCGATGGTCAGTTCCACTGTGCCCAGCCCCGCCGCTAGATGCCCGCCGGTACGGCTCACGCTCTGGATCAGGAATTCTCGCAGTTCACGCGCGAGACCCGGCAGTTGCGCCTCGGAAAGTTGCCGCAACTGGTCGGGGGTGTCGATCTGGTCGAGCAGGGGAAAGGACTTGGGGCCGGTCATGAGCTGCGTGCGCCACTGGAGGCCGGCCATTATCCGGGCAGGGGGAGGCACATTCAAGCAAAGTCCCTGCCGACGGGAGGGTTCAGCTACGGCGCTGCACGATGTACTCCGCCAACCCGCGCAGCGGATCGGCCTCGGCGCCGAAGTCGGTCAGCGCGTCCTGGGCCGCGACCAGCAGCTCCGCGGCGCGTTGGCGGGCGCCGTCCAGGCCGAGCAGGGCGGGGTAGGTGGGTTTGGCGCGGGCGGTATCGGCGCCGGCGGTTTTGCCCAGGGTGGCGGTGTCGCCGACGACGTCGAGGATATCGTCCTGGATCTGGAAGGCCAGCCCGATGCATTTGGCGTAATAGTCGAGGCGTTCCAGGCGGGTTTCGTCCGGAACATCCGCGCACAGGGCGCCGAGCAGGACGCTGGCGCGGATCAACGCGCCGGTCTTGTGGATGTGCATGTCTTCCAGTTGAGCGATGTCGAGCGACTGACCGACCGCCGCGAGGTCGATGGCTTGGCCGCCGGCCATGCCGCGCGAGCCGGAGGCCAACGCGAGGGTTGCCAGCATGCGCAGCCGGGTATTGGCGGCGACATCCAACGCGCGGGCGTGGGCGAGGACATAGAACGCCTGGGTTTGCAGGGCGTCGCCGGCGAGGATCGCGGTCGCTTCGTCGAAGGCGCGATGGCAGGTCGGTCGACCCCGGCGCAGATCGTCGTCGTCCATGGCCGGCAGGTCGTCGTGGACCAACGAGTAGGCGTGGATGAATTCCACCGCGCAGGCAGGGATGTCGAGGCGCGCGGACGGTGCGCCGACCGCGGCACCGGCGGCGTACACCAAGAGTGGGCGTACGCGCTTGCCGCCGCCGAGCGTCGCGTAACGCATGGCTTGATGCAGGCGTGCGGGATGGGTGTCGGCGCTGGGCAGGTGCTGTTCCAGCGCGGTTTGAATGCGGGTCTGGCACTCTGCCAGAAAGGCGTCCAGTACGTTGGCCAGCGTGGGCATTGCCTCAGGTCTCGTCGCTGTCGAATGGTGCGAGTTGTTCCTGTTCGCCCTGTTTCACCAGGTGTTCGACTTTCTGCTCGGCTTGCGTCAGGGCATCCTGGCAGGTGCGCGTGAGCTGAATGCCGCGCTCGAAGGCGGCCAGTGACGCCTCCAGGTTGAGGTCGCCCTGCTCCATCTTTTCCACCAGACCTTCCAGTTCTTTTAAGGCGGTTTCGAAATCGATGGGGTCGGCGGGTTCGCTGCGTTTCTTGGCCAAAGTGGGCTCCCGGTAGGCGATGGGCGCCTAACGGTACCCTGGCGATTGGGGATGGTCAACGCGGTATAGCCGTATGCCCGGCGTGGGAAATGGGCTTAGTATTCCCGGTTGACACCCGAGAGGGGGTTGTTTACAGTCGTGCTCAGTTTAGACCGAGTCTAAATATGCCCAGCACCGCGGGTCGTGCTACGGGGCCCGCATCCGAAGTCACTATGGAGGACGTCACTCATGGCAAATCTGAAAGGCAGCAAGACAGAAGGGAACCTGAAGGCCGCATTCGCCGGCGAATCCCAGGCCAACCGCCGCTATCTGTATTTCGCAGGCAAGGCCGACGTGGAAGGTTATAACGACGTTGCCGCGGTATTCCGTTCCACCGCCGAAGGCGAGACCGGTCACGCCCACGGCCATCTCGAATACCTGGAAGCGGTCGGCGATCCGGCCACCGGTCTGCCCATCGGCGCGACCGCCGACAACCTCAAGGCCGCCATCGCCGGCGAGACCCACGAGTACACCGACATGTACCCGGGCATGGCCAAGAGCGCGCGCGACGAAGGTTTCGACGAAATCGCCGACTGGTTCGAGACCCTGGCCAAGGCCGAGCGCTCCCACGCCAACCGTTTCCAGAAGGCGCTGGATCAGCTCGACAGGTAAGTGCTGTTACCCGGCCGGATTCACCACGCGGGTCCGGCCGGTTCCCCATGCGTAAAGTCCGTTGTATCCGCCGGAGGTAGTCCTGCGATGTCCGCACCGACCGAATCGACTCGCGAAGGCAGTCTCGAAGCGCCGCTGCGGCATGCGCTCGATTGGCGCAATCCGCAGTTCTACGACGAACAGAATCTGTTTGCCGAACTGGAACGGGTGTTCAACATCTGTCACGGTTGTCGGCGCTGTTTCAATCTGTGCAACGCATTTCCGACCTTGTTCGATGCCATCGATGCCTCGGATACACTGGAACTCGACGGCGTGCCCAAGCAGGTCTATTGGAATGTCGTCGATCACTGTTATCTCTGCGACATGTGTTTCATGACCAAGTGTCCCTACGTGCCGCCGCACGAGTGGAACCTGGATTTTCCGCATCTCATGCTGCGCGCCAAGGCGGTGAAGTTCCGCAAGGGCGAGGTGCGTGGGCGCGACAAACTGCTCACCTCCACCGATCGGGTCGGCAGTCTCGCCGGCATCCCGGTGGTGGCGCAGGCGGTCAATGCCGCCAACAAACTCAAACCGGTGCGTGCGCTGTTGGACAAGACGTTGGGCATCCACCCAGAGGCCATTCTTCCCGAATATCACAGCGCGACCTTGCGCAAGCGCCTGGGCAACCATCAGCCCAAAGCCGCGCTGATCGAAGCCGCCGGACCGACGCGCGGCAAGGTCGCGTTGTTCACCACCTGTTACGGCAATTACAACGAACCGCAGATCGGTGCCGATCTGGTCGCGGTGTTCGAGCACAACGATATCCCGATACGTCTGGTGGGCAAGGAACGTTGCTGCGGCATGCCTAAGCTGGAACTCGGCGATTTCGACGCGGTGGCCATCGCCAAGGACGCCAATATCCCGCAACTCACCGCACTCATCGATGACGGCTGGGACATCGTCGCGCCGGTACCATCCTGCGTGCTGATGTTCAAACAGGAACTGCCGTTGATGTTCCCGGACGATGCGCAGGTTGCGAAAGTGCGCGACGCCATCTACGATCCGTTCGAATACCTGATTCTGCGTCACAAGCACGGCAAGCTGAAAACCGATTTCAAGCAATCGCTCGGCACCGTCGCCTATCATGTGCCTTGCCATCTGCGCGTACAGAACATCGGTCTCAAGACCAAAGACATGCTGCAACTGGTGCCGGGAACCCAGGTGCAGGCCATCGAGCGTTGTTCCGGCCATGACGGCACGTACGCGGTCAAGCGCGAGTTCCACGAGATTTCGATGAAGATTTGCAAGCCGGTGGTCAATCGCGTCACGCAGAGCAACGCCGATCATTACAGCAGCGATTGTCCCATGGCCGGGCATCAGATCGAGAATGGTCTGCGCGACGGACGGCAGCCGGAGCATCCGCTGACGCTGCTGCGCAATGCCTATGGCATCTAAGGGATCAATAAAGGAGCTTGCAACATGGCAAACGAAGGCTATCACGAACCCATCGCGGAACTGACCACCAAGACCCGCGACATGCACCGCGCCATCGTATCGTTGATGGAAGAGTTGGAAGCCATCGACTGGTATCAGCAGCGCGTCGATGCCTGCGCCGACCCCGAACTCAAGGCGATCCTGGCGCACAACCGCGACGAAGAGAAGGAGCACGCGGCGATGGTATTGGAATGGATACGCCGTCACGATCCCAAATTCGACAAGCAACTGCGGGATTATCTGTTCACCGACAAGCCGATTGTCGATCTGGAACACAAACACCAGGACTGAATCAAGCTTATGGAGGCTGCCATGAACGCCGTGAAACTGAATCGGGACGATTTGTACTCCCTGGAAAAATACGCCGAGGTGCGCAGCGAGTTCCGCACCCATGTGCTCGCCCACAAACAAAACCGTAAGGTGCATATCGGCGACTGGGCCACGCTGTATTTCGAAGACCGGCTGACCATGCAGTATCAGATTCAGGAAATGCTGCGCATCGAACGCATCTTCGAGGCCGTCGGCATCCAGGACGAATTGGACGCCTACAATCCGCTGATCCCGGACGGCGGCAACTGGAAGGCGACCTTCATGATCGAAGTGCCCGATCCGGACGAACGGCGCATGGTACTGGCGAAACTGGTCGGTATCGAGGATTGGGTGTGGGTGCGCGTCGGCGATGCCGATCCGGTGTTCGCCATCGCCGACGAGGATATGGAACGGGCAACCGCCGACAAAACCTCATCGGTGCACTTTATGCGCTTCGATCTGACGCCAGCGATGGTCGCCGCTGCCAAACAGGGCGCGGCCATCAGCATGGGTATCGATCATCCGGAATACCGCGAGGTTGTGATGCCTGTTGCGGAGTCGGTGCGCGCCTCTCTGGTCGCCGATCTCGCCTGATCCGAATCCCCATCGGGGCAGCCCTTCACCCCGCGCCGCGTGCAAGGGCTGCCGATGACGCGGCCGAGATTGCTGGTCGTGGTCGCCAATCCCTTTTAGAATGCCGCCTGCGTTCACTTGCATTCATCTGCATTCGCCTGGGAGGCCGCCGTCATTGCCATGTTCATAAACCCCGCACGTCGGTACCGGCTTGGTTTTCTGTTCGCATGCCTGTGGGTGTGTCGGCCGCAGTTGAGTTTGGCGGAAGACGAGGGGGTGAAGTTCAATTTCGTCGAGCGCGAGCCCTGGAAGGAGACGCTCAGAGATTTGCCGGCTTACCCCGATGGCAAACAGTATGTCGCGGTGTCCGTGCAGATCGCCGGTTCGGCTATGCAGATGTTCGTCGACGAACCCTCGCTGACACTCGGCGACGATGGGATCGTGCGTTATGTGCTTCTGCTGCGTTCCCCGACGGGTGCGGAAAACCTGTTCTACGAAGGCATGCGCTGCGCCACGCAGGAATGGCGCAGCTACGCGTACGGGACGAGCGGCGGCACATGGCAAGCGTTGGGCGACACCCCTTGGCGGTTGATCCGAGGCCAGGGTTTCGAGCGTTACCGCGAACAGTTGTTCCGCTATTACCTGTGTAATGCCAAGGTGGGTCCGTTGCCGCGCGACGAGATGCTCAAACGCATGCGCTACGGCGCACCGCGGAACGATTGACATGAGTTCCAATTACGACGCTTCATCCATTGAAGTCCTGAGCGGACTCGACCCGGTGCGCAAGCGCCCGGGCATGTATACCGATACCACGCGGCCGAATCATCTCGCCCAGGAGGTCATCGACAACAGTGTCGACGAGGCTATCGCCGGCCATGCCAAAGGCATCGACGTCACGCTGTTCAAGGACGGCTCGCTGGAAGTGCGCGACGACGGCCGCGGCATGCCGGTCGATATCCATCCCGAGGAAGGCGTGCCCGGCGTCGAGGTGATCCTCACGCGGCTGCACGCGGGCGGCAAGTTCTCCAATAAGAATTACCAATTCTCCGGCGGTCTGCACGGCGTGGGTGTGTCGGTGGTGAACGCGTTGTCCAAACAATTGGACGTGTGGGTGCGGCGCGGCGGCAAGGAATATCACATCGCCTTCGCCGGCGGCGACAAGGCCTCCGATCTGAAAGAAGTCGGCACGGTCGGCAAGCAGAACACCGGCACCACGGTGCGTTTCTGGCCGGATGCGAACTACTTCGACTCGAACAAATTCTCCATCCCGCGTCTGAAGCATGTGTTGCGCGCCAAGGCGGTGTTGTGTCCCGGTCTGCGCGTGAAATTCCTCGACGAGGCCAGTGGCGAGCGCGAGGAATGGTATTACGAAGACGGGCTGCGCGATTATCTGGTCGATGCGCTCGGTGCCGTCGAACGGCTGCCCGAGGAACCCTTCGTCGGCAATCTCGCCGGCAACCGCGAGGCCGCCGAGTGGGCGGTGGTGTGGTTGCCCGAGGACGGCGAGTTGATCGGCGAGAGTTATGTGAATCTGATTCCGACTGCGCAGGGCGGCACGCATGTGAACGGCCTGCGCACCGGTTTGACCGAGGCGATCCGCGAGTTCTGCGAGTTCCGCAATCTGCTGCCGCGCGGCGTGCGCATCACACCGGAAGACGTTTGGGACCGATGCAGCTACATCCTCTCGGTCAAACTCCAAGACCCGCAGTTCTCCGGCCAGACCAAAGAACGCTTATCGTCGCGCGAGTGCGCGGCCTTCGTCTCCGGCGTGGTGAAGGATGCCTTCAGTCTGTGGCTGAACCAGCACACCGAGGCCGGCGAGCGCATCGCGCAGTTCGCCATCAACAATGCCCAGAGCCGTCTGCGCGCGGGCAAGAAAGTCGTGCGCAAGAAAGTCACGGCCGGTCCCGCCTTGCCCGGTAAATTGGCCGATTGCACCTCCGGCGATTCCGCGCGCACCGAGCTGTTCCTGGTCGAGGGCGATTCCGCCGGCGGTTCCGCCAAACAGGCGCGCGACCGCGAGTTCCAGGCGATCATGCCGTTGCGCGGCAAGATCCTGAACACCTGGGAGGTGGATTCCGCCGAGGTGCTCGCCTCGCAGGAAGTGCACGATATCGCGGTGGCCATCGGCGTCGATCCCGGTTCGGACGATCTCAAGAGTCTGCGCTACGGCAAGGTGTGCATCCTCGCCGATGCCGATTCCGACGGCGCGCATATCGCCACGCTGTTGTGCGCGTTGTTCCTGCGCCACTTCCAACCGCTGGTCGACGCCGGCCACGTCCACGTCGCCATGCCGCCGTTGTACCGCATCGACGTGGGCAAGCAGGTGTTCTACGCCCTCGACGACGCAGAGAAGCAAGGTGTGCTGGACCGCATCGCCGCCGAGAAGATCAAGGGCAAGATCGGCGTGCAGCGCTTCAAGGGTCTCGGCGAAATGAACCCCCTGCAACTGCGCGAGACCACTATCAACCCCGACACCCGCCGGCTGGTACAGCTCACCCTCGACGCCAGCGACGACACCCATCAGGTCATGGACATGCTGCTGGCCAAGAAGCGCGTCGCCGATCGCCGCGCCTGGCTGGAGAAACGCGGGGATCTGGCCGATACCTGAGGACGCGTGGGTATTCCCGATGGGCTCCGGGCTGACTCTGGGGAATGCCCCGCATTTCAGGTATTGCCGCCGACCCTATATAAACCAATTGGTTGAGTGTGGTCTGGTGGCCTGTGCAGCGGTGCGGGGGGCACCGGACACATGGCAGAGATCATCGTCAAACATTACCGCAGTGCCTATGCCGGCGCGCGCGAAAAAGAACTGATCGTCGAGAAGGTCGCCGAGGGATCGGAGACCGGCGTGTTCCTGCACAAGATGGAAGAGAAGCGCATCCGCAAGCCGTGCTTCGAAACCATCGACATGCGCGGCAAGGTGCCGGGCGATTGCCAGCGCTACATGCTGCACAACCGCGAGTTCTATCTGGACGATACCTCCTACGGTCTCTACCAGGACGGTCTCAAGAGCTACAACGGCATGTTCACGGTGGGCACCTACGAGTCCATCGTCAACGGCAGCCACACCAACCGCGCCATCCGCGACGCGCAGAACGCCCGCGAGCTGGCGGTCCAACGCAAGACCCAGCAGGAACGCACTACCACAGCGGCCACGCGCAGTGCCGCTGCGGGGACGCAGGAATCCACCGGCAGCACAGCGCGCGAGACGGTCGCCGAACTCTACCAGCCTGAGTTGATCCCGCTGGGTTATTTCAAACGTCGCCGCGAAGACCGTCTGCAATATGTGACCGCGGTGCAGATTAAGGCCAACGGACAAACCTACAACGGCACCACGCGCGACATTTCGGTCAGCGGCCTGCAGATCGTCCTCAAGGGCATCTACCGCTTTGCGGACGGCGCGGAGGTGCAGATCGGCTTCACCTCGCTGCAAGAACAGGAGACGCGACTGGATCTCTCGCATCTGCGTTATCGCATCATTGCCAGCGAACAGCGCGATGTGGAATGTCACCTGCGCGTGCAGTTATTGGAAGACAGCGCGCCCGACGGTTTCGCCCCCTATATCGGCGACTTGATCGCACGCTACAAACACAAATACAAACTGGACGTCGAAGATGACTACTGGTCGGTGTGTTCCTGGTTGTACGAGCGCCTGTATTCCGAGAGCGAGATGCAATTGGCGTTCTTCGCCAGCCGGGACGCGGAGGGCATTCTCGGCACGCAGGCGGTCGCTGTGACCGACGGCAACCAACCGTTCGCGCATTTCTTCCGCAACGACGTCGACAATTACGACTTCTCGTCCCTGTGCCTGCCGGAACGGCTCCAACATCTGAGCGAGCAGCAGGAATGCCTGCTCATGCTCTACCGGGAGAAGGTCGGCAACGAATACCGGCTGCATTCCGTCGCCGATTTCGAACTGAAAGATGTGCGCGAATTGCAGAATATGCTGCGCTTCACCCTGGCGCACGAGGAACACTGCGTCGCCAAGGTGATTGTGTCGAATGTGCCCATGCAGCCCATCAGTCCCAGCAAGTTCGATATGTTGGCCGTGCGGCTCCAGGAAAAATCCGAGAGCGAAGTGGCGGCCCTGCGCGACCGGGTGGCCGAACTGTATTTCTCGGCGACAGTCATCGACATCACCGAACAGTTGCAATCGGCCTTCGATGTGTTCACCGGCACCGAGCGCGGGCAGATCAACGTGGAGGGCGTGCAGTGCTGGGTCGGCGGTGCGCGCGTGCAATTGCCGTTGTATACCGAGGTCGAGCGTCTCGCGGTGATGCCGGCTCCCGAGTTGATCCGCTTCGGCTATGTCGAGCGGCGCCGCGAAGACCGTTATCTCGCCGAGACCGCCGTGGAGATCAATGCCCGCGCCGGCAGGATCAAGGGCCGCACCCGAGATATCTCCAAACGCGGTTTGTCGATCCGCATCGAACAGCCGATCGCAGTCTCCGTGGGCGAGGAGATCAAGGTCGCGCTGATTAGCTTGCAGGCGAAGCGGCCCAGTCTCGATCTGTCCAAAGTGCTGTATAAGATTGTCAAAATCGATGTACGCGACGGAGTCACCACGCTCATGTTGGAACGCATGCGCGATAAATTCGAGCACGAGATCGACGATTTCTTCGTCGAGCTCATCACCAAAAACCGGCATAAGCTCGCGGTCGACGTGAACGACACGCGCGGCGCCACCCTGTCGCGTATCTACGAAGGCACCGCCGCCGAGAACGCCGGCACGCTGCCGTTTTTCATCGCTCGTCACGAAGAGGGCGGTGGCCAGCTTCAGGCCGTGGCCATACCCGAAGGCAAATGCGCACTGGCGGAATTCTTCCGCGATACGCATGGGCAGTACGATTTCGCCTGGCTGTCGGAATCGCGCCTGGTGCTGGCGCTGTATCAGCAGATGGGGCAGATGGCGCGCGAGGCGGCGCAGCAGCAACAGCGTCCGTCGCCCATCGAGATCGAGGTGTATGCCTATCGCCAAGCCACCGGCCTGCGCATCGCCACCGAATTCGGCTTCACCGACGAGGCGCAGCGCGAGGCCTTTCTTGCCGCGGCACTGGCGGCGCCCGAGCACCGCATCTTCAAACTCATGGCGACCTATACGCTGGAGTTCAACAACGCGGACCTGGATGCCGCCATCGAGTCCATCCGCAACCAGTCGCGGCACCGCGCCGGCAAACTGCACGAACAGATCGGCGCCGTGATCGGCTACGGCGAGATCATCGACATCACCGCGCAATACCTTCTGGGACGCGAACTGGCCGCGATGTAGGCCGGATTCAGAAACGTAGCCCGGATGCAGCGTAGCGAAATCCGGGATGCGGGTCACACCCGGATTCCGGTCCCCGAACGGAATGGGGCCCTGCATCCGGGCTACGTTTCCCTGATCTAATCCCGTGTATCATGTGTTCCCACCACGATTCACCCTGAATCTCCGGGGACACCATGCAAGACACCGAACTGAATTTCGAAGGCGTCGAACGCCTGCCGCTGCGCACCTTCACCGAAAAGGCGTATCTGGACTATTCCATGTACGTCATCCTCGACCGCGCGCTGCCGCACATCGGCGACGGTCTCAAGCCGGTGCAACGGCGCATCGTCTACGCCATGTCCGAACTGGGGCTGGCGGCAACCGCCAAATACAAGAAATCCGCGCGCACCGTCGGCGACGTGCTCGGCAAGTTCCACCCGCACGGCGACTCGGCCTGTTACGAGGCCATGGTGCTCATGGCGCAGCCGTTCTCGTACCGCTATCCGCTGATCGATGGCCAGGGCAACTGGGGCTCGCCGGACGATCCGAAATCCTTCGCCGCGATGCGCTACACCGAATCGCGGTTGTCGCCGTATGCCGAACTGCTGTTGCAGGAACTGGGGCAGGGCACGGTCGACTGGGCGCCCAATTTCGATGGCACCTTGGATGAACCCGCGCTGTTGCCGGCTCGCTTGCCGAACGTGCTGCTGAACGGCGCGACCGGCATCGCCGTGGGCATGGCCACCGACATCCCGCCGCACAATCTGCGCGAAGTCGCCGCCGCGACCATCCGCCTGCTGGAAGACCCGAACGCGACCCTCGCGCAGTTGTGCGAACACATCCAGGCGCCGGACTTCCCCACCGAAGCGGAAATCATCACCTCGCGCGAAGAGATTGCACAGATGTATTCCACCGGCAACGGCTCGGTGCGGTTGCGCGCGCGTTACGAGATGGATCAGGGCGACATCGTCATCACCGCGCTGCCGTATCAGGTGTCCGGCAGCAAGATACTGGAACAGATTGCGGCGCAGATGAACAACAAGAAGCTGCCGATGGTCGAGGATCTGCGCGATGAGTCCGATCACGAGAACCCGACGCGGCTGGTGATCGTGCCGCGCTCCAACCGCGTCGACGTCGAGGCGCTGATGTCGCATCTGTTCGCGACCACCGATCTGGAGCGCAGTTACCGCATCAACCTCAACATCATCGGCATCAACGGCCGTCCGCAGGTCAAGGATCTGCGCGGAATTCTCAGCGAGTGGCTGGAGTTTCGCACGAACACCGTGCGCCGACGCCTGGAATACCGGCTGGAGAAGATTATCCGCCGCCTGCATCTGTTGGACGGCCTGCTGATCGCCTTCCTCAATCTCGACGAAGTGATTCACATCATCCGCACCGAGGACGAACCCAAACAGGTTCTGATGCGGCGCTTCACCTTGAGCGAAGACCAGACCGATTACATCCTCGACACGCGCCTGCGCCAACTCGCGCGTCTGGAAGAGATGAAAATCCGTACCGAGCAGAAGGAACTCGCCGAGGAACGCGACGACATCGAGAAGACGCTCGCCTCCAGCCGACGTTTGAAGCAACTCATCCGCAAGGAGATCAGCGACGACGCCGAGAAATACGGCGATGCGCGCCGTTCGCCGCTGGTCGCGCGCGGTGCCGCGCAAGCGCTGGACGAAACCGCGCTGCTGCCCAGCGAGGCGCTCACCGTGGTGCTGTCGGAGAAGGGCTGGGTGCGCGCCGGCAAAGGCCACGAAGTCGATGCCGCCGCGCTCGCGTATAAATCCGGCGATGCCTTCCTCGCCAGCGCGATGGGCCGCAGCAATCAACTCGCCGTGTTCCTCGATTCCACCGGCCGCAGCTATTCGTTGCCCGCACATTCGCTGCCCTCCGCGCGCGGCCACGGCGAACCGCTCACCGGAAGACTGAGTCCGCCCGACGGCGCGCTGTTCGTCGGCGTGATACTCGGCAATCCCGAAGACCTGTACCTGATCGCCAGCGACGCCGGCTACGGCTTCATCGCCAAACTCGAAGACCTCTACGCCAAGAATAAAAACGGCAAGACCGTGCTCAATGTCCCCAACGGCGCGAAGGTGTTGCCGCCGCAGCGCATCGCCGATATGCAAAAGGGTCAACTCGCCGCCGTCAGCAACAGCGGCCGCTTGCTGGTGTGTTCAATGAGCGAACTCACGCAGATGGCGCGCGGCAAAGGCGACAAGTTCCTCGCCATCCCCGGCAAGAAAGTCGCCGTGCGCGAGGAGTTCGTTCTCGGCGCCGTGGTGGTGAGCACAGGGAATACGTTGCTGGTGCAGTGCGGCAAGCGCTATCTGAAACTTAAGGGTAGCGAGCTGGACGAATACCGCAGCGCCCGCGGCGAGCGCGGCAACAAGCTCCCGCGCGGATTCCAGACGGTGACGGGGTTGGAGGTGGAGGGGTAAGGTTGTGCGTCGCAATCTCGACGAGAGATTTATCTGTGCATCACAGGCATTATTCAGCCGGCTCATTCCGCCAATCCCGTCGCGTATGCCAGACGCGCAGAATCTCCACGGCATCATGCTTGGTTCGATACACGATGAGGTAGGGCGCGCGCGTGACGACCCATTCGCGCGTGCCTGTAACGTGGCCGGGCCTGCCGATGTCGGGGTTGTCGCGCAGATTCGTTGCGGCATCCCAGATATTTTGCGCAACTTTGCGCGCGGCCTGTGGGTCATCCTGTGCGATGAAGGCCTGGGTCTCGACCAGATCCGCCAGCGCAGGACGTGTCCAGCGCAATTTCAAATCTTCACGCCCCAGGTCGCAAAGGTCTCATGTACCTCAGCATCTGTGGCGAAGCTGCCGCGATCTGCGGCGGCGATGCCGGCTTCGACGGCGCGACGAAAGCGCGCCTCCTCGATAACGTCGTCCCAGGTGGCGTCGGCGGGTAGTTGGTCGGCAAGTTCATGTAGCCGTTTACGGATGTCGTTGGCGGATGCAGTCATGATCGGCGCCTCTCAATCGGTCTGTTTCTCGGGATGTCGGCCCGGCCCGGTTATCCCGATTCGAGCATGATATCCCCTTGTTTGGCAAGCGGAGCTGTCTTGGTTTATCGATGCAGCCTTCCAAAGGGTGGAAATCGCAATGTCTATTTTGAGGTTCCCTTCAAGAATGACGAGGTTGTGGGTCCAGGGCAATAGTGTCACCAGCGGTGACACTATTTTATCGCTGGCATACGTCTCGAAAAATTGTCGCATCCGGAACAGATTGCGGCGGGTAAAGCCACGCAGCCCGGGCAGGGTGCGTGCCAGATGCCGCGCCAGTTGGTCAACGACGCCTTCGCCCGGCGACACGGACACGGCCTTGGAGGACGTGGTCTTGGCTTTCGGCGAGGCTTTCTTTTTGTTGCGTGTGACGTGGTCCATGAGTCGATCCCCTTCGTTTTGCTGAACGCCTTCCCTGGCGTGTCCGGACTGTATATAGGAATTCTGCGCTGGCCGCCACACAGCGGTGTCCTGGGTTTTAGGGTTCTGCACCTTCGTAGCCGATGCTGTAGAGCTTCTTTATGGCAGAGGATCTGCGGCTGGCGATGGTGAATGGTGAAGGATGATAGACAGCGTGTCGGGTTTATCAAACGTCAGGCGCCATCTCGGTACGTTCATTCGAGCCAGAATGCTTCGATCAGCGTGCCTTCCGCATCCAACAGCCACCATTCCAGAACGGTGTCCGTTTCGACCCGGTGCAGGTTGTCCCCCGGTTTCCAGAGGTCGAGCACAGCCCGTCGTATCGGCTCGGGTACGAGCGGATGATCCAGAGGAATCGGCATGTCCTCAGGCCATTCATCCATTCGGTTACTCCTCAATTCGGATGATGTCTCCCGGTATCTCGCCGAGTTCGATGGCTACGGCGAATTCCGCTTCCTGCCGGGGCATGCCTGCATTCATCATGTCGAGTATGCGCCGTTCGCGCGCATCGATTTCCATCCGGGTTCCCTTATGAGCCGCTCGATCCCGTTTCTCGCGCTTGCCACGTCTGGGCTTGTCGTCCGCCGGCAGCAGGCTGGTGTAGCGGCGGTACAGATCGAACAGGAACGCGACGCGCTCGGCGTCGGACTTGAAGCCGCTCTTGCCGTAGGCCTTGTCCACGGCGGCGTCGAGTTTCTGGTGGGCCTTGAGCAGCGCGGGCGGCATGCTCAACGGGTCGTAGAGATCGGCGAGCGAGGCGTCGGGGAATTGCGCGCGTGCGTCCAGCACGCCTTGCGCGGCGGCTTCGATGGCTTGGCGTTGTGCATCGCTGGGCTGATCGGGCCAGGGGAAGTTGTTGTAGACGATGCTGGATGAATAACGGAAATCGCTTTTCAGGCGACCGCAGGTGTAGCGCACCCAGGCGTTGTGCATGGTGCCAGTGAGGAGGCCGAAGTGGTAAAGCGTGGCGTCGGGGGACATGAATACCAGATCACTGCAAAAGGTGCTCGGCATTTCAAAACCAATGGGGATAAATATGCGTCTCTCGGATGAGACTTTGGGTATTAACAAGTAAGGCGATTTTGGAATGAGTTCAGTCCCAAAATGCGTGGGCAGTGAGGCGGCTTTTATAGTTTGTGCGCGTTTGCTAGCGGAACGGAAACTTCTTACTGCTTCGACACGTTTCATTACATATGGCATGGAGCGCAGCTCGGCAGGCGGACAATCTCCAAGCCATAAGCAATGGCGTTCGTAGCCATTGAGAAATTCGTCTGCACCTAACCAACGATGGAACCATTGCGCCGCTTTCGGTTCTATTTTTAGGAAGGCTTCCTTCTCTTCGGTAGTAAAGAGATAGTTGCCTGCATCAATGGGTTGGCTGCCAATGCCGATCTCAGGCACATCGCAAATCGGCTTCGACCGCCGTGGCAGCACCACGTCGGGTGCATCCACCAGATAGGGGTTGATGTTGGCGGCGCGCACGGCATGAGGTTCGCCGCGGATGTCCTCGTATTCGAAAATGGTTTTCTCGGCGACATCCGCCAGGCCGAAGCCGATGATCACGCAATGCACGGCGGCCTTGCCGCGCGCCTCGTTGCTCCACTGGAAAGTGCGATGCGCGAAATGGATCTTCACGCCCTGGCCGAGCAGCCAGCCCCAGAGCGCACCGACCTGTTCGCCCTGGGTGATGGAGTTGGTGGAGACGAAGGCGCAGTGCGTCCCCGTTCGCCCTGAGCTTGTCGAAGGGCTTTGCATGGCTTCGACAGGCTCATCCCGAACGACATTGATATAGCGCGCCGCCTTCACATACCACGCGGTGACCAGATCCAGCAGTCCGGCATTGTCGATGCCGGCAAATACAGCGCGGGTGTCTTCGCGTTGAGCGTCGTCCATGAACTTGGCGCCCACGAACGGCGGGTTGCCCAACAGATACCGACAGCGCTCGGCGGGTAATACGTCCGTCCAGTCGAGCCGCAGCGCATTGCCATTCACGATATGCGGGCTGGTCTTGAGCGGGATGCGCGCGAAATACAGGCCGAATTCCTCGCTGGCCTTGAGGTTCATCTGGTGGTCGATGAGCCACAGCGCGACCTGGGCGATCTGCGCGGGGAACTCCTCGATCTCGATGCCGTGGAATTGGTCGACGTCGATTTTGATTTCCTGGTGGATGTCGAGAAAACGCGAGCCGGGGCCTTCATGTACGGCGCGCAGCACCTCCAGTTCCAGCAGCCGCAGCTCGCGGTAGCTGATGACCAAAAAGTTGCCGCAGCCGCAGGCGGGATCGAAGAAGGTGAGGGTGCGCAGGTGTTTGTGGAACTCGAACAGTTTGTTCCGGTTGTTGCGCACGCGCTCGAACTGCGCCCACAGCGCGTCGAGGACCAGTGGTTTGATGAGCTTGAGGATGTTCTCCTCGCTGGTGTAGTGCGCGCCGAGGTTCCGCCGCGCCTTGTCGTCCATGATGGACTGGAACAACGCGCCGAAGATGGCCGGGCTAATGCTGCTCCAGTCGAGCGCGCAGGCATCCAACAGCGCCTCGCGCATGGCCGCGTTGAAGTCGGCCATCGGCAACGCTTCTTCGAACAGCTTGCCGTTGACGTAGGGGAAGCTCGCCAGTTGTTCGTCGAGGTTGGCGCCGCGCTGCGATTCGGGCGTATTGAGCACCTGGAACAGTTTGCCCAGCCACAGCCCGAGATCGGAGCCATCTTCCCGGGTGCGTTCATCGATCAGGATGCGCAGCGCCGAGGCCGGCTGGAAAATACCGGTGTCGTCGGCGAACAGGCAGAACAATAAACGCACCAGCAGCACTTCCAGCGCATGGCCGGTATAGCCGCCGGCCTTGAGCACGTCGTGCAGCTTGCCCATGCGCTCGGCGGCGCGGATGTTCACCGGGTTCTGCGGCTTGATCTCCTGCGCCTCGTAGCCGGCGACGAAGCCGAAATGGCGGATGTGCTTGTGCAGATCCTTGAGGGCGAATTGCCAGGTCGCGCCGGATTCCAGGTCGTGCAGCCGGAACTGCGCGAAGTCGCAGACGACGATATGGCGCGGCAGATCGCGTTCCTTGATGCCGGGAAAATAATCCAGCGCCTGGTCGAAGGCGCGGTCCAGACTCTTGCCGCGGGATTTCTGTTCAACGAGCAGCACGCCCGGCCAGAACAGATCGACATAGCCCTGGCCGCCGCCGTATTTCTTGACGGCGTGCTCGAAGGTGGCGACGCGCTTGTTGGTGATGCCGAAAATCTCGAAGAAGGCGATCCAGAACGGCTTGCCTTCCGAGGCCTCGTCCGCAGCGTCGGCCCATTCCTTGGAGAAGGCCAGGGCGCGGGATTTGATTTCGTTCCAGGAAAGGGGCATGGGTCTCATCGTTCGCGTTTTGCGGGCTAGAGTAGCCCAGCTTGGACGCGAGAGGAACGGTTATGATCTGGATGCCCGCCTGCGCGGACATGACGTTCAATGAATAGCAGGGCATAGCGGAGATCGTGAAGATTCTGCGCCGGTACGCGAGAACCTGAGCATTGCCGTCTGCGCGCGACTTCGGTACTTTAGCGCGGTGTACGGTCAGGACGACCTCATGCAAGGAGACCAGGGATGGAAACCAAGAAACCGGCGGCGTCCGCCGCCGCGACCCTCGAATGTATTTCCGAATCGATTCTGTGGCTGCGCGGGCAGAAGGTGATGCTCGATGCCGATCTCGCCCGGCTCTATGGCGTAGAGACCAAAGTGTTGCTCCAGGCTGTCAAGCGCAACCCGGAGAGACTTCCGGAAGATTTTGCGTTTCAGATTGATAATCAAGAGTTTGAAAACTTGAGGTCACAAATTGTGACCTCAAACCGGGGTGGTCGGCGTTATCTGCCCTACGCTTTCACCGAGCAGGGCGTGGCTATGCTCTCCAGCGTGTTGCGTAGCCCACGTGCCATTCAGGTCAATATCGAAATCATGCGCGCCTTCGTCCGTCTGCGGCGTCTGCTGGCCACGAATGCGGAGCTGGCGCGCAAGCTCGCCGCGCTCGAAAGCCAATACGATGCCCAGTTTAAGGTGGTGTTCGACGCGATCCGTGAATTGATGAAGCCGGAAGAACCGGGGAAGAAGCGGTCGATTGGGTTCGCGTCGTGGGAGGAATAACCACAGTCGCTTTGCCCCAGCAGCGGCAGCCATGCTGCGCTCACCCCAGCCTACGGTGCGGTGTGTTTAGTGCGTAGGGCGCATTAGACCGGAGTTTTTGTTCGCGGCCGCTTCACTGCACGAGCGGCTGCGGAGCGGGTCGCAGCATGGGTGGTGATGTCGTCGGTGCAATTTCCAGTGTGTCGCTCTGCAATTCTTCCAGCTTCTTCAACACGCGTTCGGCGCGTTCCAGGTTGGCGCGCGCTTGGATGTCCTCGGGATCGAGTTCCAGAATTTTCTGCCACAGGTCGCGGGCCTGTTCGATCTGTTGTTGGCGGTAGAGTGCGTTGGCGCGTTCGTGGGTTTCGGCGATGTAGGCGGCGATGGCGTCGCTGACGGCCTTGTCGAGTTCCAACAGTTGCGGCGAGTCGCCTTCGAGCTGACGCAGTTCGACGATGCGTGTCTTGGCCTGGCGCAGGTCGCCGCGGGTGATGGCGCTTTGCAGGGCGATGCGCGCCTTGCGGATGCGTTGTTGCGGGCTGTCCGCGGCGCGTTTGGGCGCTTGGACCGTCGCGGGTTTGGTGGCCGGTTTGCGCAATTGTTTCAGACGCTGGTTTTCGGCGGCGACGAATTCCGCGCCGTTAATCCGCGCGGCGGCGGCCAGGGTTTCTTCGGCCACGCTCAGTTGGTTGTCGTCCAGCGCGGCGCCGGCGCAGTCGCGCAGTTGCACGGCCAACTGGTCGAGTTCCTCGCGTTCGCGTTTGCTTTTCCAGTCTTGCAGATAGTCCTTGGATTCGAGTGGCGCGCGCTGTTCCAACAGCCCGGCCTTGTCGGACAAATAACGCGCACGCGCGGCGCCGAGCCGGCAATCGTTGCTGCGCAGGCGCGCGGCGATTTCGGATTCTATCTGCGCGCGTGCATCGCTCAACTGTTGGCTGTCGGGCGCTTGTTTCAGCGATGCGTCCAGCAGTTGCAGGGCCTGGAACCATTCGCCGGCCTGCCGATGTTGTGCGGTGGCGTCCAGCGCGGCGTCGATGTAATTCAGCCGTGCGCGTGCCAGGTGTTCGCGCGCTGTGCTGTCGGCATCGCGTGTGCCGGTGGATTTCGCGCTGGTGTATTTCTCCAGCGCCGTACGCAGGCGGCTGTCCTCGGGCTGAGCCGAGGGTGGCAGCAAGGCGCAGGCCGACAGCAGGCCTAGGCTCAACAGCAAAACGAAGCGTGTGCGATAGGGGATCATCCGACAGGCATTCATTAGGCGGTACGCCGGTGGCCCTGCCACCAGAGTTGTCGGACCTGGTGTTCGAAACCGTCTTTGTAGTCCGGCATCACGTCTTCGATGACATAGGTGGTGACCGGGTGTTGAATGCCGCGCAGGCGGATGGCACGGTGCGGACGCGCGACGAAGCGTTCGGCGATCTCCGGCCGGTTGTAGATTTGCTCGGTGACGATGATCTGGCCGGCCTCGGCGGCGGAGCCCAATCGCGAGGCGAGGTTCACGGTGTCGCCGACCACGGTGTATTCCATCCGTTCTTGCGAGCCCATGTTGCCGGCGAGCATTTCGCCGCTGTTGAGACCGAGCCGGAAGCGCACCGGCGCCAGACCTTGGCGTTCACGCGCCTGATTTTCCATGGCGACCAGGCGTTGGATGGCGAGCGCGCACATGATGCCGTGGAAGCTGTGTTCCGGATCGGCCTGCGGCACGCCGAACACCAGCATGGCGCAGTCGCCGATGTATTTGTCGACCATGCCCTGATTCATTTCGCAGGCGCGCACGATGTGGGAGAAATAGCGGTTGAGCAGATTGGCGACTTCTTCGGGATTCATGCCTTCGGCCATGCCGGTGAAGCCGACGATGTCCGCGAACAGCACCGAGGCCTCGACGCGCTGACCGCCCAGTTGCACGGGCGCGCCGCCGGTGATGATTTCGCGCGCCACGCTCGGCGAGAGATAACGCGACAGCGTGGATTCCATGTGCGTGCTGCGTTGCATGTCTTCGGCATAGCGGTTGAACGAGGACATCAGGTTGCCGATCTCGTCGTTGCGGCGTTCGGCGAAGCGGAAGTGATAATGGCCTGCTTCCAGCGCGCGGCTGGCGTCCATCAAGTCGTGAATGGGTTTGGACAGACGGCGGCTGAGGAATACGCTGAGGATGCCGCCGATCACCACCGCCAGCAGGCTGGCGAACAGAATACTCTGCGTCGCGCCCTGCATGGACTGATCCAGCGCGGAACGGCTCAGCGTTACCACCACATGCCCGGCGATCACGTCTTGGAAACGTACGCTGCTGGTGTAGGCGACCAGGTTGCGCGTGCGGTGATTGCGTTTGGAAGCGACCGACCATTCCAAACCGCGCAGATTGCGCGCGTCGATGTCGGCGGTTTCGCCGGCATAGGGTGCGTCGGCTTGGAACGGTGTCAGTCCGGCCTCGGCGAGGATTTCGCCTTTGCTGGAAAGGATCGCCGTGCCCAGCACATTGCCCTCGGCGGTGAGATTGGTGGCGAGCACGCCCAACGCCAGGCGGTCGTCGGCGAGCAGCGGTTCCACCGCGGAATGCGCGATCTGCGTGGCGAGCGTATTGCCGAGGTCGTCGATCTGACCGCGCAACACCTGACTCTGGTTCTGCACGATCACCGTCGCCAACAGGCCGATACAGGCGACCATCAGCACCGAGATCGATAGCGTGATTTTGTAGACGATGGGGATGTGGCTGGGCGTGAAGCGTTGCAGGCGTGCGCGCAGACGCTGCCAGCGGCTCGACGGTGGAAACAACGCGGCGTGTTCCACTGTCGCCGCGTCTGCTTCGGCATCCGGGCCCAGGCGGGTCAGGGTATTCAGTTGCGGGTCGGTATCGCTCATAACACATCCTCTGGCGACGGCATTAGGCACGGGCCGTAGACAGTATATGCAGTAATCATACCCTATCGGGATTGAAAACAGCGGCGGGGAACCCCAGTATTTCGATCTAGTATTCCGATCCAGTATTCCGGCAAAGTCCACGCTTCCCGGAGTTTCCGTGCGCGGCATTGCACGCAAGACACGCAAAAAGGTAACCGCATGAAACGCATATTTCTGTTCCTGGCCACCAACTTGGCAATCGTCGTGGTGCTGAGCATCACCCTGCGTTTGTTGGGGGTGGAGCGCATCCTCGACGAGCAGGGCGTGGGGCTGAATCTCAACGCGCTGCTGATATTTGCCGCCGTGTTCGGCTTCGGTGGTTCCTTTTTGTCGCTGGCGATATCCAAATGGAGCGCCAAGCGCATGGTCGGTGCCCAGGTCATCGAGACCCCGCGCACGCCGGATGAACAGTGGCTGGTGGCAACGGTCCGCCGCCAGGCGGAACAAGCCGGCATCGGTATGCCGGAGGTGGCCATCTACGACGCCCCCGACGTGAACGCCTTCGCCACCGGCGCTTCGCGCAACAACGCCCTGGTCGCGGTCAGTAGCGGGTTGCTCCAGCGCATGCAGCGCGAGGAAGTCGAGGCGGTGTTGGCGCACGAGATCAGTCATGTGGCCAACGGCGATATGGTCACTCTGGCGTTGATCCAAGGCGTGGTGAAT
>JACREG010000106.1 GCA_016218375.1 Gammaproteobacteria bacterium | reverse complement strand
GAGTGCCAAAGCCGACAGCCTCCAATTCGAGATCGCCGCCTACATGCCAGCGGTCGGTCAGCGCGAGCGTGCTGCGGCGCGCGACATGAGCCGGGCCGAGACCGCCGCGAAGGACGCTGCGCTGTTGGCGATGGCCGAGGCCATCGATACCGCGCGCGATACGCTGGTCGCCGAGAACCGCAAGGATCTGGAAGCGGGTATGGCGCATGGTTTGGATGCGGCTATGCTGGATCGTCTCGAGCTCAACCCGGCGCGCATCGCGGCCATGGCCGACGGTCTGCGCCAGATCGCCGCGCTGCCCGATCCGGTCGGCAGTATCGGCGACATGAACTACCGCCCGAGCGGCATTCAAGTCGGGCGCATGCGCGTGCCGCTGGGCGTTATCGGCATCATTTACGAATCGCGGCCCAACGTGACCGCCGACGCCGCCGGTCTGTGTTTGAAATCCGGCAACGCGGCGATTCTGCGCGGCGGCTCCGAAGCCATCCATTCCAATCAGGCCATCGCCGCCTGTATCCGCGCCGGCCTGACCCAGGCCGGCCTGCCGGCCGATGCGGTGCAGGTGATCGAGACCGCCGACCGCGCCGCGGTGGGTGAGCTGCTGCGTATGAAGCAATACGACGACGTGATCGTGCCGCGCGGCGGCAAGGGCTTGATCGAACGCGTCAGCGAGGAATCGCGGGTGCCGGTTATCAAACATCTGCACGGCGTTTGCCATGTGTATATCGACGAGCGCGCCGATCTCGACAAGGCGGTGCGCGTCGCGGTGAATGCCAAGACCCAACGCTTCGGCACCTGCAACACCATGGAGACCTTGCTGGTGCACCAGGACATCGCCGCGCGTGTTCTGCCGATGCTCGCGCCGCACTATGCCAAGTTCGACGTCGAACTGCGCGGCTGCGAACGCACGCGCGCGATTCTGACCGACGCCAACGCCGCGACCGACGAAGACTGGGATACCGAATACCTCGCGCCGATCCTATCGATCCGCGTGGTCGACGATCTCGACGCGGCGATGGATCACATCGCGGTACACGGCTCGCAACACACCGATTCCATCGTCACCGAGGATTTCACCCGCGCGCGGCGGTTCCTGCGCGAGGTGGATTCGAGTTCGGTGATGGTGAATGCCTCGACGCGCTTTGCCGACGGTTTCGAATACGGCCTGGGCGCCGAGATCGGCATCAGCACCGACAAACTGCATGCGCGCGGCCCGGTCGGTCTGGAAGGTCTCACCACCCTCAAGTACATCGTGCTCGGCGATGGGCATATCCGGGGCTGATCCCATGTCCTGCGCACAATGATCGGCATCTTCGGCGGTACCTTCGATCCCATCCACTACGGTCATCTGCGCTGCGCGCTGGAAATCGCCGAGCAGTTGGAGTTGAGCGAAGTGCGCATGTTGCCCTGCGGTCAGCCACCGCACCGCACCGCGCCGCAAGCATCTCCGCAACAGCGGAGGCGCGCGCTGGAACTGGCGCTCGCCGGACAGCCGCTGCTGACGCTGGATACCCGCGAGCTCGACCGTCCCGGACTCTCGTACATGGTGGATACGTTGGCCTCGTTGCGCGCCGAGGTCGGCGAACGCAGCCTGTGTCTCATCCTCGGCCAGGATGCCTTCAATGGTCTGGCGGGCTGGCATCGCTGGGAAGAGGTGCCGGAACTCGCGCATCTGGTCGTCATCAGCCGGCCGGGCGTGGAACAGCCGGACAATGGCCCGATCGGTGCGCTCATCGAACAGCGCAGCGTGGAAAGCCTCGACGAACTGCGTGCGCGCCCGGCCGGGGCCATTCTGTTTCGCAGCGTGACGCCGCTGGGTTTCTCGGCGAGTGGCATCCGCAGGATGCTCGCTACCGGACGCAGTCCGCGTTATCTGTTGCCGGACGCGGTGCTCGACTATTTACTGACTGAAGGCGTATACCAGAACCTGAATTGACCATAAACCCCGGCATGCAGGCCGGCGGAAGGAAGCGATCGCGTGACTGAAAACGTAACGACCGAACAATTGAAACACTGGGTGCTCGCCGCCCTGGAAGATCTCAAGGCGCAGGATGTGCAAGTACTGGATGTGCGCAAGATGACGTCGATCACCGATCTGATGATCGTCGCCAGCGGCACTTCGGACCGGCACATCAAGGCGCTCGCCGACAATGTTGTCGAGTCCGTGAAAAAGCACGGTCTCATGCCCATCGGTGTCGAGGGCGAGACCTCGCGCGAGTGGGTGCTGGTCGATCTGGGCGACATTATTCTGCATGTTATGCACCCGCAGACGCGCGCTTTCTACAATTTGGAAAAACTCTGGACGGTCGGCGAGGAGCGGACGATCGCCGAACGCCAGGGCAAGACGCCCTGAGGCAGCGCGAGCCAAGCATGCGGAGACGGGCGACGTGCATATCCATCTGATCGCCGTCGGCAACCGCATGCCGGATTGGGTGAACGAGGCGTATCGGGAGTACGCCAAGCGCCTGCCGCGCGAATGCGCGCTCAAACTGGTGGAAATCGCGCCGGGTAAACGCGGCACGAGTGCCGATATAAAACGCATCGTACGCGACGAAGGCGAGCGCATGCTCGCGGCGATTCCACGCGATTGCCTGGCGATCGCTCTGGAAGTCGGCGGCAAATCCTGGTCGACGCCGCAACTGGCCGCGCAACTCGAAGCCTGGATGCGCAGCGGCCGCGACACCGCACTGCTGGTCGGCGGTCCCGAAGGCATGGACGAAGCCTGCCGCGCGCGCGCCGACCAACTCTGGTCGCTGTCGGCGCTGACCCTCCCGCACCCATTGGTTCGCGTCATCCTCGCCGAACAGCTCTACCGCGCCTGGAGTGTGATGGTCGGGCATCCGTATCATCGCGAGTGAATGTAGCCCGGATGAAGGCGCTAAGCGCCGCAATCCGGGAGGGCTCCGCGGCCTTCCCGGATTACGCTGCGCTGCATCCGGGCTACATGATTCATCGCCGGGTTCAGCAGCGCCAGGCCGGCGGTTCTGGTAGTCTCCTCCGTTGAGTGAACACCCATGAGCGAATACCAACTCTACCTCGCCTCCAACTCACCGCGCCGGCGCGAACTCCTCGATCAGATCGGGGTCAGCTACCGGGTATTGCGGGTGGATGTGGACGAGTCGCCGCGGCTAGGTGAGGACGCCGCCGTGCTGGTGCAGCGGCTGGCGCTGGCCAAGGCGCGCGCCGGGCATGCCAGCCTGCCGGCGGGCGACGACAAACCCGTGCTGGGCGCCGATACCCTGGTGATATGCGCCGGGCAGATCCTGGGCAAGCCGCACGAGCGCGACGCCGGCTTGGCGATGCTGGCGCTGTTGTCCGGCCGCAGTCACGAGGTGTTGACGGCGGTGGCGCTGCTCAACGGTCAGCAGAAAGGGGTGCTGCTGAGTCGCAGTCAGGTGCGCTTTCGGGACATCGCCCCGACCGAGGCCGCGGCCTATTGGGAGAGCGGCGAACCGCTCGACAAGGCCGGTGGTTATGCCATCCAGGGTCTGGCCGCGGTGTTCGTCGCCGAGTTGGTCGGGAGTTATTCCGGTGTGATGGGCCTGCCGCTGTTCGAGACGGCGCACTTGTTGAACGAATTTGGAATGGGCGTACTGACTCCATGAGCGAAGAAATCCTCGTCAACGTCACCCCGCAGGAAACCCGCGTCGCGGTGGTCGAGAACGGTGTGCTGCAAGAGGTGCTGATCGAACGCGCGCGGGCGCGCGGCCTGGTCGGTAATCTCTACAAGGGCGTGGTCAGCCGCGTGTTGCCCGGCATGCAGGCGGCGTTCGTCGACATCGGCCTGGAACGCGCCGCGTTTCTGCACGCCTCGGACATCGCCACCCACGAAGTCGAAGGGCTGCGCCCGGAAGGCCGTCGCACCGAGACCATCACTCAGTTGTTGCGCGAAGGCCAGGAACTGCTGGTGCAGGTCATCAAAGACCCGCTCGGCAGCAAGGGCGCGCGGCTCACCACCCACATCACCATCCCGTCGCGCTATCTGGTGTTCATGCCCGATGTCGGCAACGTCGGCGTATCGCAGAAGATCGAGGACGAGGCCGAGCGCGCGCGGCTGAAGGACATCGTACTGAGTCAGATTGCCTGCAAGGCGCAGGGCTTCATCGTGCGCACCGCCGCCGAAGGCGCGTCCAGCGAGTCGCTCATTGCCGACATCGATTTTCTGTGCAAGCTGTGGACCTCGATACGCGAGCGTGCGCAGACGGCGCCGCCGGGCGGCATCGTGCACGAGGATTTGCCGTTGGCTTTGCGCGTGTTGCGCGATCTGGTCGGCGACGAAATCGACAAGGTGCGCATCGATTCGCGCGAGACGTTTCAGAAGGTGTCGCAGTTCGCCCAGGACTTCATTCCCGAGGTGTGCGAACGGCTGGAATATTATCCCGGCGAACGCCCGGTGTTCGATCTGTACGGCGTCGAGGACGAAATCCAGAAGGCGTTGGAACGCAAGGTGCAACTCAAGTCCGGCGGTTATCTCATCATCGATCAGACCGAGGCGATGACCACCATCGACGTGAACACCGGCGCCTATGTCGGCCATCGCACCCTCGAAGAAACGATCTTCAAAACCAATCTGGAGGCGGCACAGGCCATCGCGCGGCAACTGCGGCTGCGCAATCTCGGCGGCATTATCATTATCGACTTCATTGATATGTCGGACGAGGAGCACAAACGTCAGGTGTTGCGCGCGCTGGAGAAGAGTCTGGAGCGCGATCACGCCAAGAGTCATCTCAGCGAGGTATCCAGCCTGGGTCTGGTGCAGATGACGCGCAAGCGCACCCGCGAGAGTCTGGAGCATGTGTTGTGCTCCACCTGTCCGACCTGTAGCGGGCGCGGTTCGCTGAAGACGCCCGAGACGGTGTGTTACGAAATCTTTCGCGAGATTCTACGCGAGGCGCGCCAGTTCGATGCCGAACAGTTGCTGGTGCTGGCCGCGCAGGAGGTGATCGACTTGTTGCTGGACGAGGAATCCACCGCGCTGGCCGAGTTGGAATCGTTCATCGGCAAGCCGATCAAATTGCAGGTCGAATCCCTGTACTCGCAGGAGCAGTATGACGTGGTGCTGCTGTGACCTTGGGAAGATATGAACAATTTGTCATTCCCGCGAAGGCGGGAATCCATGGTTTTGAATTCCTGGATTCCCGCCTTCGCGGGAATGACGGAATACGGATTGCTCAGAGTCTCCCGTGCTCCCGCATTGATTGAATGATCGAATCCCGCATGTTACGTCGCCTGCTTCTGACTCTCTGGTATGCCTGCACCGCGTTGGTGGTGGCGGCGGCGCTCGGGCTGAGTCTGGGGCGGCTGGCGTTGCCGCTGCTGGAAGCGCGCACGGGGCAATTGGAGGCGTGGGTCAAGGAGGCCATCGGTCAGGAGGTCGAGATCGGCCGATTGGAGCTGAGCTGGTACGGTTTCGGTCCGGAATTGCGGGTACACGATATCGCGTTGCGCGATGGCACGCCAAACGCTGCTCAGGAGGCGCCGCTACTCAAGGCGCGCGAGTTGCGTATCGCGCTGGATTCGCTGCGTTCGCTGTGGGCATGGCGGCCGGTGCCGTCGCGGTTGGTGGTGGTGGGCAGCGCGTTGTCCCTGAGCCGCACGGCCGACGGCCGGATCGAGGTGCAGGGCATTCATGCGCAAACGCCGCAGATCAATCCCTGGTTGTTGGTACTGTCGCAGCCACATGTCGAACTGCGCGATATCCGCGTGCAGTGGCACGACGCGCGCGGCGCGATTCCAGATATTGTGCTCAGCAACATTGGCCTGCGTCTGCGTAACAGCGGGCGTCGACATCAGTTGCAAGTGGACCTGCAACTGCCGGCCGAATACGGCACGCAACTGCAATTCTCGGCCGATCTGAACGGCGCATCGGCAGCGCTGGCGGAGTCATTCAGGGATTGGCGCGGCGAACTGTATGTGGCCTTCAGCCAGGCGCCGCTGGCGCGTTGGCTGGGACAATACGCCCCGGCGGGCTGGCGCATGGACGGCACTGTGGATACCGCGCTGTGGGCGAAGTTGGAGGCCGGCGCGCTGCAACAGTTGCGCGGTTCCCTCCAGATTGCGCAACCGTATTTCGCCCGCACCGACGTTCAGGCAGCGGTATTTACCGCCGAACGCATCGCGACCCGCTTGGACTGGCATCGCGAGAAAGATACCGGTTGGCAATTGAATCTCGCCGGATTGCAGGTGGATCTGGGCGGCCAGACAAATCAGACCGGCCAAAGCGGATTGGAAACGGCGCTGACCCTGCTGCAACACAGCCGCAGCGACGGTACACGCCAATGGCAGCTTGCGGCGGATCGCATGCAGATCGAAGCCTTGTCGCCGTTGCTGGCATTGCATCCGGCGATCACCGTCGAACAGCGCACACGTCTGCAACACCTACAGCCTGCGGGCACCTTGAGCGAGGTCCGTGTCGATGCCGCGACGCGGGCCGACGGCGGGCTCGATGCGTTGGTCTATCGTCTACACCTGCAAGACCTGCGCACGACCGCCGCCGACCGCCTGCCCGGCGTCGCGGCACTGAGCGGACGTATGAGCGGCGATTTGATGCGCGGCACTTTGGAACTCGACAGCCGTGCCGCGCATGTCGATCTGCCGAAACTGTTCCGCGCGCCGCTGCAACTCGCGCAAGTGTCCGGACGCATCGACTGGCGTCGCGGTGCCGACCGTCTGCACATCGAGAGCGCTGCGTTGCGCGCGGAGAATGCCGACATCCGCACCCTGTCGCGACTGTTGTTGGAAATTCCCAACGACGGTTCCAAACCGTTCCTGGAGTTGCAGACCAGTTTCACCGACGGCAATGTCGAGGCCACGCATAACTATCTGCCGGTCGGCATCATGCCGCCGCGCACCGTGGCATGGCTGGATCGTGCGCTGGTCAGCGGGCGTCTGCACGATGGCGCGCTGCTGTTCCAGGGCCGCTTCGGCGCCTTTCCTTTCGATCATGCCGACGGTCGCCTGGAAGTGCGCGCGACGGTGAGCGACGGCGTGTTGGATTATCAAGACGGTTGGCATCGCATTGAAGGTCTGGAGGCGGAACTGGCCTTCGTCAACCGTTCCATGAACATCCACGGCGTGGCCGGCAAGATTCTCGGCAGCGAGCTTCCCGACGTGAGTGTGCGCATCGACGATCTCGCGCACGCGCGCCTGGACATCGACGGTCAGGCCACCGGCACGTTGACGGACATGCTGCGCTTCCTGCGCGAGAGCCCACTGAGCGAAGGGCGCCGCGAGGCGCTGGATGCCTTGCAGGCCAGTGGCGATACGCACTTGCACTTGGCCATACGTCTGCCGTTGGGCAAGACTGTGCCGGGCAAGCTCGACGTCGATGGGCGCGTGCAATTGCACGACAACCGGCTGGATCTGCCGGGTTGGGAACTCGCGCTGGAACAACTCAAGGGCGAATTGCAGTTCACCCAAAGCGGTTTGTATGGCCGCGATTTGACCGCGCGTCTGCTGGGTGTGCCGGTCAAACTCGATGTCGGCGATGCGTCCAATGGCGATGTATCGGGTGGCGATGTATCGGCTGACGAGGCACTGACGCGGGTGCGTGCCAGAGGCAAGTTGCCGCTGGTGGAAAAACTGCGCAAGACCCAGCCGACGCTGGAACGCATCAAAGGCGGCAGCGCCTGGAGCGCAGCGTTGTATCTGCCCAAGCGCGCCGCGACAAACACGCCGGCACGCGTGGAACTGCAATCGGATCTGAGTGGCATTCAGGTGGACCTGCCGGAACCGTTCGGCAAGCCGGCCGAAGCGGCGACCACATTCGTTCTGACGGCCGAACTGCAAGGCCGTGCGTTCGGCCCGCTGCGCATGCAGTATGGCAATCACAGCGCTGCGTTTACGCTGACGCGCAACAACGGCGCACTGCAACTGGCGCGCGGCGCATTGAAACTCGGGGCTGCCGATGCGGCTTTGCCCGAAGACGATAGCGAAGGCGTGCGCGTCGCGGGGTCTGTGCCGGTGTTCGCCTGGGACGCCTGGCGCGAGCTGCTCGGCGGTGGCGAGCAGACCGGCATGTTGCGCGCGCTGGATGTGGACATCGATAGCCTGCGTGCCTTTGGTCGCATCTTCAACGGCGTGCAGATTCGCGCGCAACGCGATAGCGGTCACTGGATCGCGACGCTGGGTGGCCCGGACATGGACGGTACGCTGGAGCTGCCGCCGGAAAAGCCGGTGCTGCTGCGTTGCACGCGCTTGCATATTCCGGCCGCCGCCGATACCGGTGGCTCGACCGACAACCCAACCGGCAGTGCGACCGCGCGCCTCGATCCGGCCAGCGTGCCGCCGCTGGATGTCGATGTGCAGCAATTACAGTTCCGCGATCTGCAACTCGGCCACGTCAATCTCAAGACCCAGTCGCTGGCGGCGGGCATGGCCGTGGACGCCTTGCAGGTCGAGGCCGAGTGGCTGCACTTCGGCGCGCAGGGCGAATGGACGCGGTCTGACGACCGGGATACCTCGCGTTTCCGCATCGACATGCAAGACGGCAATCTGGGGAAAATGCTCACGGCCTTCGGTTATGCGGGCAGTATCGAGGGCGGCGCGACCAAAGGTACGATCGACGCCCACTGGCCGGGTACGCCGGCCGATTTCAGTCTGGCCAAACTCGATGGCAGTCTGGATGTGCGGATCGGTCAGGGGCGTCTGTTGAATGTCGAGGCGGGTGCCGGGCGCGTGTTCGGTCTGTTCAGTCTGCAAGGTCTGCGGCGGCGGCTGGCGTTGGATTTCAGCGATGTGTTTGCCAAAGGCTTCAGCTTCGACCGCATTGCCGGCCGCTTCAACCTACAGGGCGGCGATGCCTACACCGATAATCTAGTGATCGACGGTCCCGCGGCGCGTATCGAGGTTTCCGGTCGCACGGGCTTGGCTCGGCGCGACTACGACCAAGTGGTGACAGTCGTTCCGCAGGTGCAATCCACGCTGCCTATCGCCGGCGCGATTGCCGGCGGGCCGGCGGTGGGCGCCGCGTTGTTGTTGGCGGACAAGCTCCTCGGCAAACAGATAGAAGGCCTGACCCGCTTCGCGCGCTATCAGTACACCGTGACCGGCAGTTGGGATGAGCCCAAATTCCAATCGGTCAGCAGCGAAGCGGCACGCGGCTTGCAAGAAAAATCAGTACAGGAATCGACACAGGAATCGGGACAGAAATCGACCCCGGAATTACGGCAGACACCGCAACCGGAGTCGCAGCCGATACCCCCGGAGCTGATGCCCCCGGTGCCGATACCACCGACCGATCGACAGCAGCAGGATAACCCGTGATGCAAGCAACGGCCCGAGCGGAACACATTCAATCCCAGGCAACGCAAGGCCGAGCGACGGCGGTGTGGCAGCGGGGAGGTGCGCGATGACCAAGATGGCCTGCATTCAGATGGCCTCCGGGCCGAACGTCGGCGCCAATCTGTTCGAGGCCGAGAAGCTCATCTATCAGGCGGCCAAGCAGGGCGCCAAGCTGGTGGTGCTGCCGGAAAACTTCGCCATCATGGGTCTGAAGGAGACCGACAAGCTCGCGGTGCGCGAGGCCGACGGCAAAGGTCCGATCCAGGATTTTCTGTCCAGCCAAGCCAAGCGTCACAAGGTGTGGCTGGTGGGCGGCACCATTCCGATGGTAGCCACCGATCCGGGCAAGGTGCGCGCGGCCTGTCTGGTCTACAACGACCGCGGTCAGCGCGTTGCGCGTTACGACAAGATTCATTTGTTCGATGTACACGTGGTCGGCAGCGACGAGCGTTACACCGAATCCGAGACCATCGAGTCGGGCGGTGAGCTGACCGTGGTCGACACGCCCTTTGGCAAACTCGGTCTGGCGGTCTGTTACGATTTGCGTTTCCCGGAATTGTTCCGCGCCATGCTCGATCAGGGCATGGAACTCATCGCCGTGCCGTCCGCGTTCACCGCCATCACCGGCCGCGCACATTGGGAAACGCTGGTGCGCACGCGCGCCATCGAAAATCTCGCCTATGTGTTCGCTGCCGCGCAAGGCGGTTATCACATCAACGGCCGCGAGACCCACGGCGATGCGATGATCGTCGATCCGTGGGGCACCGTGCTCGACCGCCTGCCGCGCGGCTCCGGCGTGGTCTGCGCCGAAGTCGATCTGGAACGTGTACGCAGCACGCGGCGCAACTTCCCGGCGATTCAGCACCGGCGGCTGCGCTGTCAGGCGTAAGCGACAGCAATGAGTCCAAGCCATGGGGCACGGTATAGGCAGGACGCCGTGAATACGTGCCCCAGGGCACCTTCTCGACCGCTACGCGGTCTCACCTTGTCCCTGTAGGCTTGACGGCGGCATCCCTGCCGCCCACACCTGCCTATACTGTGCCCCACGGCTTGGGCAGCAACATTCAGTTTTGCGCCGGCACCAGCCGATACACCGCGGCACCGCGGTCGGGGATACGCAGCGCGTCCAACGGGAAGCCGATCTGATAATTGAGCACCGGCTGGAATGGTCCAATCGTCGCGGGCGCGCTCTGCAATTGATACACACCGGGTTTAATCGACCAAGTGCGCACAACGATCTCGCCGGGTTTTTGTTCGATGTCCCGGAAGTCGAACGGTGCGGCCAGCGGTTCGCCGATGAAAATGCCTTCGCCGGGCATTTGCACACTCTTCCAATACGCCTCGATCAGGGTTTCGCCCTGCACATAGTGCTGCATCATAACGCCGGGATTCGGGAACTTGGTCGGATGCGCGCAGGGTTCCATTACCGTGCCGTAGCTGCCGGTGGCGCCGGCCTCCAACCAACGCAGCGCGCTCATTTGGTTGCTGTCGACAAGCCTGCCACCAATCGATGTGAGATGATCGGCCACCGCTCCGGGCAAGAAATGTAATGTGTCCAAGCCATCGACCTTGTCCCGTCCAGTGAAGTAGAACAACACATCGTCACGGCCCAACAGCGCGTTCAGGTGCACCACCTCGGTATTGAGGAAGCGCGAAAATACCGTGTCGATCCCGGGATAGAACCGCGCGCGCACATTGCGCGCCTTGTCGGTGGTACTCACCAGATAGGCAGTGCCCTTGGGACGGCTGCCGTCGCTGGCGATGCCGCGGTCGATGAGGGTCTTGGCCTCCAGAAAATTCGTGGCGGCGAGGCTCATGGTCGGACGAATTCTGAAGTCGTCGAACGGTGTGGTGCTGTCGCTGCCGAAATAGGCCGTGGGCTGGGTGAGCGCACAGGTCTTGGCCGAGCAATAGCGTTTGTCGAAGCCCAGTGCGAACGCCGAGGTGATGGACATGCATCTGACACGGTAGGGCGCGGCCCAGGTCAGCGCATAGGCTTGTACTTGCGGGGGTGTGGCGGCGTCGACCTGGCGTTTGAGTACAGAGAATTCATTCGGGCTTATAGCGCTGCGCCCCGGCTCGAAGCTGATATGAATCAGGTTCTCTTGCGGAATGCCGCGCCGCTGCCGGTAGTAGTTTGCGATCTGCCGACTCAGCGGATCGCTGTCGTTGACGATGACCGCCAGTTCGCGTGCGTCGAGGCGGTGTTTGGGCAGGATGATCTGCGGTTCCGCTCGGGCTGCGGATGTGACAGCGGCTATGACCAAGGCGAACAGCGCATTTAGATAACAGTGTTTCATCGCGTCTCGTTAAGTATCTATGTAGGGTGCAAGAGTGCAGCGAATTGCACCGCATGTTTTCTCCGCCAATCCTTATGTGGCGTGCTGGGCTGCCGGCGGGTCGATCCCTTCCGCCTCCGAGCTGCGCTAG
>JACREG010000107.1 GCA_016218375.1 Gammaproteobacteria bacterium | reverse complement strand
CTGCCGCCTTTGACAACGCCTGAAGGCGAGCCGGTGCAGGCGGTGTATGGTTTTACCACAATGCTGATGCGGATTCTGGCGGAACTCAAGCCCGATTATATCGCGGCGCACACCGAGGGCTTTGACGACTTCAAGGCCTTGGTCGAACAGTACGACCCGGTCACGGCCAGCAAGATCTGCGGTATCGACGAAGACACCATACGCAACGTCGCGCGCCTGTATGCCAAGGCCGGTTCGGCCATGAGCATCTGGACCATGGGCATCAATCAGTCCACGCACGGTTCCGATGGCGTGGTCGCGATCAACAATCTCAATCTCATCACCGGCAACATCGGCAAGCCCGGCGGCACCAGCCTGTCCATCACCGGCCAGTGCAACGCCATGGGCACGCGCGAATGGTCGTCCTGTTCGGGGCTGCCCGGTTACCGCGCCCTGGAGAAGGAGAAGGATCGTCAGGAGATCGCCAAGTTCTGGGGTGTCGATCCCGAGTTCTTTCCCAAGCGGCGCGGTCTGTTCCAGACCGACATCCTGCCGGCCATCGAGACCGGGCAGATCAAGGGCCTGTGGCTGATCGCCACCAATCCCATGACCTCCATGCCCAACACCGCGCGCATCCGCAAGACGCTCGAACGCCTGGAATTCCTGGTGGTGCAGGACGCCTACGCCGATGTCGAGACCAACGAATACAGTCACGTCTATCTGCCGGCCGCGCTGTGGGCCGAGAAAGAAGGCTGCTTCACCAACACCGAGCGGCGCGTCAATCTGATCCGCAACGAGATGCCGCCGCACGGCGAATCCAAAGCGGATTTCTGGATCTTCAATGAAATCGCCAAACGCTTCGATCCCGAACGCAAGGTGACATTCCCCGAGACCACCGAGGGCGCCTTCGAGGAGATGAAACAGTTATCCAAGGGGCGGTTGCTGGATATGTCCGGGATGAGTTACGCCAAGATCGAACAGCAGCGCGGTCTGCAATGGCCGTGCCGCGACGGCGACGAGCGCGGCACACAACGGTTGTACGCCGATGGCGTGTTCCAGTATCCAGACAGCAAGGCCAAACTTATTCCGCTGCCGTTCATCGACAACAACGAACGGCCCGACGGCGATTATGCCTTCTGGTTGAACACCGGTCGCGTGGTCGAGCATTTCCACACCCGCACCCGCACCGGCAAGGTCGGCAATCAGAACAAGTTCAGTCCGACGCCGTATATGGAAATGAATCCGGACGCCGCCGCTGAACTGGGCATTGCCCACGGCAGCTACGCGCGCATCGTGTCGCGCCGCGGCGACGCCATCGTGCTGGTGCAGTGTACCCAGCGCGTGCCGCGCAATATGGTGTTCGTGCCGTTCCACTTTCACGAATGCGTCAACCGCGTGAGCTTGGGCCTGCTCGACCCGCATTCGCGCCAACCGGCGTTTAAACAATGTGCCGTGCGCGTGGAAGCGGTTGCGGATCAGGACGCGGCCGCCGCCATGAACCACGCGGCGCGTGCGTATTGAAGATCGATCGAAGAAGAGGCTGTATGTATAAAACGCGCGACAACGAACCGGATTACGCCTTTATCCCCGACGTCCCGACGCCGGAGACGAACCGTTACGGCAAGGAGATCCGCCTGGTCGCGGACGCTTCGCCGCTGGCCGGCAAGAGTCTGAACATCAACGGCGATGCGAGTGTCGGCTGCAATCCCAACCGCTACAAGCAGCACGGCTTCTATTTCAACGCCGACAACTGCATCGCCTGTCACGCCTGCGAGGCGGCCTGTGCGGAGAAGAACGAGACGCCGGCGCATCTGGCGTTCCGCTCGGTCGGTTATCTGGAAGGCGGCAGTTATCCGGCCGTGCAGCGCCTCAACATTTCCATGGCCTGCAATCACTGCGACAATCCGGTGTGTCTCAAAGGCTGCCCGACGCGCGCCTATACCAAGTTCGCCGAATACGGCGCGGTGTTGCAGGACCCGGATATCTGCTTCGGTTGCGGTTATTGCACCTGGGTGTGTCCCTACAATGCGCCGCAGCTCGATCCGGTCGCCGGGCATGTGTCCAAATGCAATATGTGCGTCGATCGACTCGAAGTCGGGCTGAAGCCGGCCTGTGCCTCGGCTTGCCTGGGCGGCGCGTTGGACTTCGGCATTATCGAGACCGCGCCGGAAGGCCGCGAACAACTGGAAACGCGGATTCCCGGTTTTCCCGATCCGTCCATTACCCAGCCGAACATCCGCTTCCAACAGCAGCGCAGCCTGCCGCGCGAATTGACGCGCACCGACACCACACCGGTGAAATACCTGCGCGATGATCAGAATGCCAAACCCGATCCCGGCGTGAAAAGCGGGCCGACGCAGTACCACAGCGCCTCGGCGGTGCGGCTTGATGCACCCGCGCACTGGAATCTGCTCAAACTGCGTTCGCGCGAAGATCCGCTGGTGATCTTCACGCTCATCACGCAGGCCGTGGTCGGCGCCTTTCTGGTGCTGCTTCTGGGATCACAGTTGGGATCGCAGTTTGGTTTGACGGAACTTTCCGCCAGCGCGCACCCCATCGCTTATCCGGTCGCCTTGTTCGGTTTGATCGCCATCCAAACCTTCGCGTTGGTGATTTCGACTCTGCATCTCGGTCGACCGCACCGTTTCTACCGGGCCTTCAACAATCTCAAGCATTCGCCGGTGAGTCGCGAAGTCGCGGCGGTGGCGGTGTTCTACAATCTGCTCGGCGCCTATGCGGTGCTCACCGGCGTACCGCAGTTGTTCGGTTGGGTGCCGCAAGGACTGATAAGTTTCGCGACGCAAGCGAGCGGCGGGTTGGCAGTCGTCGCCGGCCCGGTGGCCCTGTATTTCATGCACCGCATCTACCGCATCCCGGCGCGACCGTTCTGGAACCACTGGCAGGTGTTGACCAGTTTCTACGGCAGCATGCTGAGCTTGGGACCGCTGGCCGTGGCGTTGATATTCGTTCCGGTGCTGGCCGTGCAGGGCATCGAGTATGCGGGTCTGTTGCAAGGGCTCGCGTTGCCTATGCTGACGGGTCTGCTGCTGGAAGGTTTCGGTCTATACCGGCACGCCGCGTTTCTGCGAGCCGGCGGCGGCGAGGCGCAGGCCGCGTATCACGAACAGGTGTCCACGTTCGGCAAGACGTACCGGCTGCGCAACGGCGCGCTGGTGTCGAGTGTGCTGTTGCTGACTGCCGTCACGTTCATGCCGAGCGGCGCACCGGCGCTGGCGCTGTGGGGACTCATCGGCCTCTGCGTGTTGGGCGCGGCAGTCATCGGACGCGCGCTGTTCTATGTGTTGGTCATTCCGACGACGATGCCCGGCGCCTTCTTCTGGAAGAATCCCGGCTTCCAGAGCCATGCCCGCGATGTGGGGCTGGCGCGCATGCCGCAGGTCGGCGTGCAGGTGACGACGCATTGAGTTGCTATGCGCCGTTTGCAAGACATCCACAATGAGCTGGAACGCGCGGTTTTCCTCATCAACTACAAGGCCCCGCGCCAGCGCCTGCTGCGGCTGGCGGCGACGGCCTTGATCGTCGCCAAGCACGGACTGCGTGGATTGCTCTATGTCTGGCCCTTGACCCTGCTGCTGTTCGTCGACCTGCCGGCCGCGTGGTATGGGCTGCGTATCGTCCTTATCCTATTGGCCATCGGTGCCTGGTTCCGTTTCATCTACGGGTCGGTGCGCGACGATTGCAGGCGTTTCGTGTACGGTCGCCTGTTGGAACCGGCGGGATTGAAACGGATGCTGTAAAGCCTATGCCGCGCGGCCGTGTGGCATAAGTGTTTGGTCGTCGCGGTTGGGCATCCGGCGCCCATGCGGCGCCTGCGAGCCGGACTTTCGGGCATTATCGACTAAAATCAACTGACGGCAGTCGAGCTCTAACCGCCCGCCAAACCTCAAGAATCGGTTTTCGTTGTCGCCAACAGTAGGGTACCGTCGTGTCTGTCGCCGGGCAAAGGAGACGCCATGTTGAACAATATCACCCTCTTGAAAAAGGCACAGTTCCTCGCGCTGCTGTTGGTTGTCTTCGTGGCGGCGGTGGTGACGATGACGCTACGCTCCACCCAGTCCATTGAGGGCGTGAACACTGAAGTAACCGCCCGAGGAATACCGCTTCTGAACGGTGCGCAGGAATTGCGCCTGCATATCGTGCAGATTCAGCAGTTCTTGCAGGACATCAGCGCGACACGCGGGCAGGATGGTCTGAACGACGGTTTTGCCAAAGCGGAAAAACACTATCTCGCCGCCAAACAAAACCTGAAGGATCTGACGGCGCTGGACGAGGCTAATGGCAACGCCTATGCGGATCTGGGCGCGCGGCTGGAAACCTATTATGCCGTGGGTAAACGCATGGCCAAGGCCTATGTCGATCTCGGGCCGGCCGGCGGTAATGCCATGATGGATAAATTCGACGCCGCGGCCGATGCGATGACCGGGCAGGTCGGAGCGCTGCTGACGCGCGTCTCCGACAACAGTTCCGCGATGTTGGCCCAGACTTCCGCATCGGCTCGCGTGGCCGGTCGCGCTATCGTCATCCTGGCCTTGGTCGGCGGCGGCGTCATGCTGGGTGGTCTGTGGTTGTTGATCGTGGCGCTACGCCCGTTGCACGCCCTGACCCACACGACCTTGCGCATTGCGGAGAACGATCTGACGGGTCGGGTGCCGCAGACCGGCAGCAAGGATGAGATCGGTCAGTTGGCCACGGCCATCGATGCCTTGCAGGGCAAGCTGACGCGCCGTATCCAGGAAATCGCCAACGTGAGTCACCAGGTCAACGCGGCGGTCGAGACCATGAATGCGGTTGTCGAGCACACCAGCATGGGTGTGCGAAAGCAGCACAGCGAGACCGAACAGGTCGCGACCGCCATGAACGAAATGACCGCCACGGTGCATGAAGTGGCGCGTAACACCGCGGCGGCGGCGAATGCGGCGAGTCAGGCGGATCAAGAGGTCGGCAACGGCAGCCAAGTGGTCAAACAGACCATCACCTCGATCGGCAAGCTGGCCGACGAAGTACGCAAGGGTGCGGACGCGATCGGTCGCCTGGAGACCGACAGCAACAACATCGGCGCGGTGCTCGATGTCATCAAGGGTATTGCCGAACAGACCAATCTGCTGGCGCTGAATGCCGCTATCGAAGCGGCGCGCGCGGGCGAACAGGGTCGCGGTTTCGCGGTGGTCGCCGACGAGGTGCGCACGCTGGCGCAACGCACCCAGGCGTCGACGCGGGAAATCCAGCAGATGATCGAAAAGCTCCAGCAGGGGGCGCGGGAGGCCGTGCAGGTGATGAACGACGGCCGCAGTCAGGCCGAGGCGAGCGTGACGCAGGCGGGACAGGCCGGCCGCTCGCTGGACAGCATCCATGCCGCAGTCTCGACCATTCGCGATATGTCGACCCAGATCGCCAGCGCCGTCGAGGAACAAGGCGCGGTGGCCGAGGAGATCAACCGCAACATCGTCAACATCAGTCAGGTGGTGGAACAAACCGCCGAAGGTGCCGCGCAGACCTCCAGCGCCGGCGAAGAACTCAGTCACTTGGCGGAACAACTGCAAACGGTGGTTGCGCGATTCAAGTTGGCGTGAGCCCCCTCCGCTTTATTCGCATCGGATGTTTTCTCCATCAATCCTTATGCGGCGCGTAGGGCTGCCGGCGGGTCGATCCCTTCCGCCTCCGAGCTGCGCT
>JACREG010000108.1 GCA_016218375.1 Gammaproteobacteria bacterium | reverse complement strand
CCAATGATTTGACGCTCTGAATAAAGGAGAGGGCGTGGGTTAAATTGGCAATAGCGGCGGTCTCGGTGACTTCGAAGCAGATCGCTTGCGGTGGAATGTTGCTGTGGGACAAGGCTTTTTTCACGAAGTGTAAAAAGCTTTCATCGCCCAGGGTTGCGCCGGAGAGGTTGATAAAATAAATGCTGTCGGCTTTGGCCTGGTGGGTGGCGAATTGCTGCGCGAGATGCGCGAAAACCTGTGTCAATACCCAGCGGTCGAGCCTGGGCATGAGGTCGTAGCGCTCGGCGGCGGGGATAAAGGCGCCGGGCATAATCAGCTTGCCGTCGCGCCCTTTGAGGCGGAGCAGGAATTCACAGGAAGGCCCGGTCGCTGTGCCATCCAGCGCAACGATGCGTTGCTGGTGGAGGATGAATTGATTGTCCTGCAGGGCGAGGTTGAGCTGCGAAACCCATTCCATTTCGCCGCGCCGCTGGGTGAGTTCCACATCGTCAGGATGATAGACATGGACCCGGCCGCGGCCCTTGTCCTTGGCGGCGTAGCAGGCCATGTCGGCGGCGCGCAACAGCTCGGTGTGCGTCTGGCTCGTGCTGTCCAGCATGACCAGGCCGATGCTGACGCCGATGGTGAAGGTTTTATCCAGCCAGCAGAAGCGGAATTCCTTGACCAGTTGCAGCATGCGCTCGGCGACTTCCTCGGCGTGAGCGAGAGAACAGTTTTCCAGCAGTACACCGAATTCGTCGCCGCCGAGCCGGGCCAGGGTGTCGCTCTCGCGCACCGGCCCCTTCAGCACCACCGTGATCTGTTTGAGCAACTCATCGCCGGCGACATGGCCGCAGGTGTCATTGACGATTTTGAACTGGTCCATATCCAGGTAAAACAACGCGTGCTGGCTGCCGGTACCGGTGCTTTTCAAGGCACGCTCAAGCCGCTGCTCAAATGCGGTGCGGTTGCACAGGCCGGTCAAGGCATCGTGATAGGCGAGATATTGAATTTTTTCCTGGGCATCGCGATGCTCGTGCCGGTTTTTCGCTTCGCGCAGCTCGCGTTCGATGGCGGGTACGAGCCGCGGCAGATTGCCTTTCATGATGTAATCGTGGGCGCCGCTTTTCATGGCAGCCACCGCCACTTCCTCGCCAATGCAGCCGGAAACGATGATGATGGGTAGATCGAAACCGGATTGTTTCACTTGTTGGATCGCTGCTTCGGAGCCGAATTCCGGCAGATTGTGATCGGTGATCACGATATCCCAAGCGGCCTCATTCAGCGCGGCTTGCAGCGTGGCGGGAGAATCCACGCGCCGGTGCTCGGGGGTCAGGCCGCCCTTGTGCAGTTCGCGCACGATCAGGAGAGTATCGTCCTCCGAGTCCTCCACGATCAACACGCGCAACGGCCCGGTCATGTCAGAAGCCTGTGGGCGGTGTATTGAGCACCAGCCAGTACAGGCCGAGCTGGCGCACGGCTTCGATGAACGAGTCGAAATCGACTGGCTTACGGATATAGCTGTTGACGCCGAGTTGGTAGCTGGTGATGATGTCGCGCTCTTCGTTCGAGGTCGTGAGGATGGTCACCGGTAGTAACGCGGTGCGGGGATCGGCGCGCAGGCGCTTCAAAACTTCCAGGCCATCGATCTTGGGCAGCTTGAGATCGAGCAGAATCAATTGCGGCTGGATCGAGGTATCGCGCCCGGCATGGGCGCCGGTACCGAACAAATAATCCAGCGCTTCTACGCCATCCCGCGCCACGACGATATCGTTCAGAATTTTGCTCTTGCCCAGCGCGCGCAGCGTCAGCGTCTCGTCGTCCGGATTGTCTTCTACCAGTAGAATAATTTTGTTTTGCATACACTCTCCTGTTATCTAGCTGCTTGGCGCAGCGGTTTTGTTTTCGGTAAAGCCGGGGCCGCCGAGGGTGAAATAAAACACCGCGCCTTCGCCTGGGCGGCCTTCCGCCCACACTTCGCCGCCGTGGCGGTGAACGATGCGCTTGACGGTGGCAAGCCCAACCCCGGTACCGGGGAATTCCTCATCGCGGTGCAAGCGCTGGAAAGCGCCGAACAGCTTGCCAACATAGATCATATCAAACCCCGCGCCATTGTCGCGTACAAAAAAAACGGTGCGGTCGACTTGTGCCAGGCTCCCAAATTCAATTTTTGGCTGGGGAATCTTGCTCGAATATTTACAGGCATTATCCAACAAGTTTTCCAGCACGATACGCAATAGCGCCGGGTCGCCATAAGCGGCAAGACCGGGTTGCACTGTGAGCGTGGCCGCGCTGTATCCTTTGTGCTTGCGCAGATCCGCCATCACCGCTTCCGCCAGCGCGGAAAGATCGATGCGCGTGTGCATCATATCGGCGCGGGTGACGCGGGCAAGACGCAGCAGATCGTCGATCAACACCCCCATGCGCTGTGCCGCGCGCCGCACGCGGTTGAGGTAATCGTGCCCTACCGCATCCAGGCGCTCCCCATAATCCTCGGCCAGCGCCTGGCTGAAGCCATCGATACTGCGCAGCGGCGTGCGCAGATCGTGCGAGACGGAATAGCTGAAAGCTTCCAGCTCCCTGTTCACCGCTTCGAGTTGCGCGGTGCGCTCGATGACGCGCTGCTCCAGCGCGGTGTTGAGCTGGTAAATTTCCGCCTCCGCCCGTTCGAGTTTGACGATGTCTTGCTCAAGGGTTTGCAATGCCGTGGCCAGGCTGGACTGCATGACGTTGAAGCCATCCAGCACCAGATCGAATTCGTCGGGTTTCGCATTCGGGCGCGCAGGCCGCGCCAGGGCGAGACGTTCTTCCAGATTGTCGGGGCCCAGACGCGATGCAAACTCGGCGATGCGACGCAAGTGCCGCGTCACCAGCCAATGGAACAGCCACAGCATGAAACCGGCGACGAGGAAGGTTTTGACGCCGTTGGTGATCAGGATCACCCAGAATTTATCCAGCAGGCGCTGATACACGCCATCCATATCCACCACCACCTTCAAACTGCCGATGGTCATGGTCTCACCACGATGGACCTGTGTCAGGGGAAAGTCGCGCAAGCGGATATTCTGAGATTTGGAGCGCCCGGCTTCCACCCAGATTTTGCCATTTTCCTGGACGGCCGCGTACCGCACATCCGGCAGCCGCACCAGGCCATTGATGGCGACTTGCACTTCATGCCGGTTGGTCGCCCATAACGCGTTGGAAATCGTGGGCAGGTAGGACTGGCCGACCTGCTCGAAGGTGGAT
>JACREG010000103.1 GCA_016218375.1 Gammaproteobacteria bacterium | reverse complement strand
CGCCGATCACCAGCTTCGGGTTGGCCTCCTTCCATTCGCGCCAGATGCCGAGTTGCGAGAACACTTTCTCCTGCGCCTTCTCGCGGATGGAACAGGTGTTGAGCAGCAGCACGTCCGCTTCTTCGGCGATCTGCGTCGGCGTCAGACCGTGCGAAGCCGCGAGCACGTCGGCGATTTTCGCCGAGTCGTACTCGTTCATCTGGCAACCGAAGGTCTTGATGTAGAGTTTGCCTGTCATGTGTAGTGCAACAACGGAAATTAGTGAGTCAGCCTGTAAGCCGGGTTCTGTCGTGGACAGTCATTCATCTGGGATGCGCGTCGCCACGCACCTCAAGCGACCTACCCGGGAGCAACGCGGGCCGCGCCAGTGCTCCCCTATTTGGTCTTGCTCCGAGTGGGGTTTACCCTGCCACGTCTGTTGCCAGACGCGCGGTGCGCTCTTACCGCACCATTTCACCCTTACCGGCCGGCGCGAAGCGCACGACGTAGGCGGTATATTTTCTGTGGCACTTTCCGTGGGCTCGCGCCCCCCAGGCGTTACCTGGCACTCTGCCCTATGGAGCCCGGACTTTCCTCGAAGGCTCCAGAGGATATACCCCCAAGGCCCCCGCGACTGTCCAGCCGACTCGGGCGCGAGTATAGCATGGGCCCGGGGCACGCCGTTCTAGGGCCGATTGACGCTCGGCACCCGCTGCCCACGGCGTAATCGGTAGGTGAGCCTGCCGAGGAAGCGGTTCAAAGGATTGTCGCGATCGAGGAACGACAAAAACGGGTTGCGCCGCACGCCCATCTCTTCGCGGAGCGTCCGCAAACCGGCATAGCCCTTATCCAACCGCATCCCGCGCCGTAGCGCATCGCAGGCCTGTTTGCGGTGCCCGAGTTTGATCTCGGCACGCGCCAGATTTTCGAAGACCTCGCCCCGATGATCTTCCTCCAGGGCCGCGCGCCGGCACAGGTTGAGCCCGCTCACATCGTTGAGCAGCACCTGGGTCACGCCGAGATAGGACATATAGAGGTGGGCATGGACATGGGCGAGCGCCGTCGACTGATGCGCCGCCTTGAAGCAAACCAAGGCGGACTTCAAATCGCCTTGGCGGTAATAACGATGGCCCTGGATAAAATCCGGGTGCAACTGCACCTCTTCCTGGACCGTCGACCATGGATCGTGATTCATAGTGACTCCTCCGCCACCGCGTCCGTGTACAGTACTCGCCATTCCATGGCGAACCAACAAACCACTCGGCGTCAGATCATATCAGTGTCTTGTAGTACTGGATCAAGCCATTCGTGGAGCCATCGTGGTCGCCGGCCGTGCCGGAACCTTCCAACTCCGGCAGGATGGCCCGCGCAAGCTGCTTGCCCAGTTCCACGCCCCATTGGTCGAATGAATTGATATTCCAGATAATTCCCTGCACGAAAATCTTGTGCTCGTAGAGCGCGACAAGGCTGCCCAGGGTACGCGGGGTGAGTTTGCGGTAGAGAATGGAATTGCTCGGGCGGTTGCCCGGAAACAGCTTGTGCGGCAGCAGGCGTTCCAGCGCGGCGCCGGACACGCCCTGCGCCATCAATTCGGCACGTGCCTCGGCTTCGCTCTTGCCGCGCATCAACGCCTCGCCCTGGGCGAAGAAATTCGCCAACAAAATACGCTGATGTTCGCCGAGCGGGTTGTGGCTCTCGGCGGCAATCAGGAAATCCACCGGCACCAAGCGTGTGCCTTGGTGGATCAATTGATAAAACGCATGTTGTCCATTGGTGCCCGGCTCGCCCCAGATCACCGGGCCAGTCGCGTAATCGACGGGCACGCCGTCGCGCGTGACGCGCTTGCCGTTGCTCTCCATGTCGCCCTGCTGGAAATACGCCGGGAAGCGGTGCAGATATTGATCGTAAGGCAGGATAGCGTGCGTCTCGGCGCCGAAGAAGTTGCCGTACCAGACGCCCAACAATCCCAGAATCACCGGCAGGTTCTGCTCCAGCGGCGCGGTGCGGAAATGTTCGTCCAGCGCGTGCGCGCCGGCGAGCAGTTCCTCGAAGGCATCCATGCCGACGTACAAGGCAATCGACAGACCGATAGCCGACCACAGCGAATAACGCCCGCCGACCCAATCCCAGAATTCGAACATATTGACCGTGTCGATGCCGAAGGCGCGCACCGCCTCGGTGTTGGTCGACAGCGCGACGAAATGTTTCGCCACCGCCGTCGCATCGCCGGCATCGGCCAACAACCAGGCGCGCGCGGTCTGCGCGGTGGTCAGGGTTTCCTGGGTGGTGAAGGTTTTGGATGCGACGATGAACAGCGTCGTGGCCGGGTCCAACGGCTTAAGCGTTTCGGCGATGTGACTGCCGTCGATGTTGGACACGAAATGCACGCGCAGTGCGCCCGATCCCGAGGAGGCATACGGCTTGAGCGCCTCGGTGACCATCAGCGGTCCGAGGTCGGAACCGCCGATGCCGATGTTCACCACATCCGTGATGGCCTGGCCGCTGAAACCCTTCCACGCACCGCCGCGCACCAATTCGGTGAAGCCGCGCATCTTCGCCAACACGGCGTTGACCGCCGGCATGACATCCTCGCCATCGACCGGGATGGGCCGGTTGGCGCGGTTGCGCAGCGCGATATGCAATACGGCGCGGTCTTCGGTGACGTTGATCTTCTCGCCGGCGAACATGCGTCCGATCCACGCCGGCAGGTCGCGTTCGCGCGCCAGATCCAACAACAAACCGAGCGTCTCGGCAGTGATGCGGTTTTTGGAATAGTCGAGCAGGATATCTTCGAAGCGCAGCGAGAAGCGGTCGAAACGCTGCGCGTCCCGCGCGAACCAGTCGCGCATGTGCTGCTCGCGGATTTCAAAATAATGATCCGTCAATGCCCGCCAGGCATTGCAGTGGGTCAGATCGGACATGCAGTCTATTTACCTGAATAAACCAAGAGGCTCATTGTAACCACGGAACGGCTATTCGTCTTCCAACGTATTGCGCCAATCCTGATCCTCACGCACGAACAGGCGGTTGGCCTCTTGCGGGCCCCAACTGCCGGCGGGATAGCTGTGGATGAAATCCCGTTCGGTGGCCCACACCTTGAGAATGGGGTCGACCACGCGCCACGCCCAACTGACCTCGTCGAAGCGCAGGAACAGCGAGTGATCGCCGTCGATGACATCCAGCAGCAATGCCTCGTAGGCATCGATGCCGTATTGCGAGACGCCGCACGTCGCCGCGTCCAGACGCTGGGTCTCGGCGACCATTTCCAGGCCCGGTTGCTTGACCTGCAATTCCAGGCGCAGACACTCGTTGGGTTGAATGCCCATCAGTAACCAGTTCGGTTTGAGTTGGTCGATCTGCGTCTCGCGGAACAACTGCTGCGGCGGATGCTTGAACCGGATGCTGATCTGCGAGGTGCTCTGCGCCATGCGCTTGCCGGTGCGCAGATAGAACGGCACGTTGCGCCAGCGCCAGTTGTCGATATACACCTTGAGCGCGGCGTAGGTCTCGGTGGTGCTCTGCGGCGGCACGCCTTTCTCGTCGAGATAACCGCCGACCTTCTCCTTGCCGATATTGCCGCGGCCATATTGGGCGCGGAAGGCATGTGCATGCACGGCGCTCTGCGGGATCGGCCGGATCGAACGCAGCACTTTCACTTTTTCGTCGCGCAGACATTCGGCGTCGAGATTGGCCGGCGGCTCCATCGCCACCAGCGTCAGCATCTGCAATAGATGGCTTTGCACCATGTCGCGTAACGCACCGGCGCCGTCGTAATAGCCGGCGCGCTGTTCGATGCCGGCGGACTCGGCATGAATGATCTGCACATGATCGATGTAGTTGCGGTTCCACAGCGGTTCGAGCATGAGGTTGGCGAAGCGGAACACCAGGATGTTCTGAATGGTGCCCTTGCCGAGGTAATGATCGATACGAAAGATCTGATCCTCGCGCCAATGACGATGCAGACGCTTGTTGAGGATCTCGGCGCTCTCCAGGTCGTAACCGAAGGGTTTTTCCAGCACCATGCGCCGCCAACCGTCGTCGTCGCGGTTCAGGCCCGCCGCTGCGAGACCGTTGCTGACCACCGCGAATTCCGCCGGCGCGACCGACATGTAAAAGGCGATATTGGAGGGGTAATCCGGGCCGTTCAGCAACATCTGCAAGCGGGCATAACTGGCGTCGTCGTTGATATCGCCCTGGAAGAAGAACAGCCGCTCGCGAAACCGTGCGAACACCTCGGCATCGAGGCCGGAGCGCGCGCGCGGCGTCAGCCAGTCCTCCACCGTCTTACGCCAGGTCTCGTCGTCCCAGTCGCGGCGGCCGATGCCCAACACGCGCATGCCCTCGGGCAAGCGCCCGGCCTGCTCCAGATGGTACAGCGCGGGCATGAGTTTCTTTTGCGCCAGATTGCCAGTCGCACCGAAGATCACATACGTACAGGGTTCGAGCATACAATTAACAGATCCTTGTTCCGAAACAGTGGCGGCCGCAAAGCCGGTTTAAACGCGAAGGCGCCGCAGGCGCGGCTTTACGCGCTTCGCGTCGAAATCCCGATTGTCCGAAATTCTAGCAAATGCCATACCATCGAACGGTGTTTTTCAGTAGACGGCTAACAGGCTGTTAAGCGACTGATAACCCTGGGTAGACATGCTCATGCGGCGCATCGGGCAGACGTGCATTCCCTAGCGATCCCTGCATGCGCATTGGCGCATGGCTTTGTCGGCGGCATCTGCCCCCTCGGCGGGCCGCAATTCCGTAGAAATTTCCATCGTTTTGCCCTGACAGGCATCCTAGTTCATTATCCAATTCTATACTCAGGTACTGACGCGGTTGCGCCTCTTCATGCCTGTCGGCACGGACGCCAGCCGCGATCACTAGGAAATCACGGTACCGGGAAAGTCATCGGGATGACTGCCCCGGCAAGGATGCGCGGTAACTATGGACAGCCTGGATTTCAAACGCCTCTTCGAAAGTGCCCCCGGGCTCTTCCTCGTGCTGCGACCCGATCGGGATTTTACGATCCTGGGTGCGAGCGATGCGTATTTGCACGCCACGCTCACCAAGCGCGACGCGATCGTCGGATGCGGGCTGTTCGAGGTGCTCCCCGACAACCCGGACGACCCCGATGCGACCGGCACGAGCAACCTGCGCGCCTCCCTCGGACGGGTTCTGGCCACGAAGGCCGCCGATGCGATGGTCGTGCAGAAGTACGACATCCGTCGGCCGGAAAGTGCAGGCGGGGGATTCGAGGAGCGCTACTGGAGCCCGCTGAACTCGCCCGTACTCACGGCCGATGGCCGTATCCTCTGCATCATCCATTGCGTGGAGGACGTCACCGAGCTTGTCCACGTCAGTCGCCGAAGACAGCTCGAACGCGAGCGATCGGAGGCCCTGCAACAGCGCAACGACGCGACCGAACTCGAGATACTGCGCCGCAGCAAAGAGCTGGACACGGCGAACAAGCAACTGCGGCAGATCAATGAAGCACTGCGTGCCGAGATTGCCGAGCGCGAGCGCGCCGAGCATAAATTCCGCGAACTGCTCGAATCCGCCCCAGATGCGATTGTCATCGTGGACCGGGACGGCCATATCGTTCTCGTCAATACGCAAGCGGAACAGCGGTTCGGCTATTCGCGCGGCGAACTGACCGGGCAGCCCATCGAGATTCTGGTACCGGAATCGCTCCGTCAACGGCATATCGGGCACCGTGCCGATTATCTGGGCGCGCCGCGCGTCCGCCCCATGGGCATCGGCTTGGACCTGAACGGCCGGCGCAAGGATGGAGCCGAATTCCCGATCGAGATCAGTCTGAGTCCGATCGAGACCGTGGACGGACTCTGGATCACGAGCATCATCCGCGACATCACCGAACGCAAACAGGCGGAGGAATCGCTGCGCAGCTACGCCACGCAGCTCGAAGCCGCCAATCGCGAACTGGAATCCTTCAGCTACTCGGTTTCCCACGATCTGCGCGCACCGCTGCGCGGCATCGACGGTTTCAGCCAGGCGCTGCTCGAAGATTACGCCGGCCAACTGGACGAGGCCGGCCGAAATTATCTCGAACGGGTGCGCGCGGGCGCGCAGCACATGGGACATCTCATCGACGACCTGCTCAAACTCGCGCGCGTCACGCGCATGGACATTTGTCCGGAAACAGTCGACCTGAGTGCACTGGCCCAGGACGTCGCCGCCGAACTGCAAAACCAAAACCGGAATCACCCGTTCGAACTGGAGATCGCCCCCGGCCTGCGCGCGCAAGCCGACCCGCGATTGCTGCGCATCGCCCTCGAAAACCTTCTGAGCAACGCCTGCAAATTCACCGGCAGACGCGAGGATGCGCGGATCGCATTCGGTTACCTGAACGACACAGAAGGGACACCCGCCTATTTCGTGCGCGACAACGGCGTCGGCTTCGATATGGCCTATGCCGGCAAATTGTTCGGTGCCTTCCAGCGCCTGCACGACGCACGCGAGTTTCCCGGCACCGGCATCGGACTCGCGACCGTACAGCGCGTAATCCACAAACACGGCGGCCGGATCTGGGCACAGGCGGCGCCGGAACAAGGCGCGACGTTCTATTTCACTTTGCAGGCATGACAAGGAGTTCGACGATGGCTCAGGACCAAACCATTTTGCTGGTGGAAGACAATCCCGACGACGAAGCGCTCACGCTGCGCGCGTTCAAGAAGAACAATATCCAGAACCACGTGGTGGTGGCGCACGACGGCGCCGAGGCGTTGGATTATCTATTCGGTACGGGCGCCCACGCCGGACGCAACGTGGCCGAGCTTCCCCAAGTGGTCTTGCTCGACCTCAAATTACCCAAGGTGGACGGCCTGGAAGTCCTGCGGCGCATCCGCGCCGACGAACGCACCAGACTCATGCCGGTCGTGATCCTCACCTCCTCCAAGGAAGATCAAGACGTGATAAGCAGCTATCGCCTGGGCGCCAACAGCTATGTGCGCAAGCCGGTCAGCTTCGACGAGTTTCTCGATGCCACACGCTCGCTCGGCCTCTATTGGTTGCTCATCAACCAAGTGCCACCGCGCTAGGAAAACATCCGTGCCCATGGATAAACCCACGATGAACATTCCCCTGCGCGTTCTGCTGGTCGAGGATTCCGAGGACGACGCAAGCCTGCTGCTGCGCGAACTCAAGCGCGGCGGCTATGCGCCGACGCATCGGCGCGTGGACACGCCCGAGGCGTTGATCGAAGCACTCGACAACCAGACATGGGACATCATTCTCAGCGACTACACGATGCCGCGCTTCAGCGGCACGCAGGCGCTGTCGCTGGTGCGCGGCCGCGGCCTCGACGTGCCCTTCATCTTCGTCTCCGGCACCATCGGCGAAGACACGGCGGTCTCGGCCATGAAGGCCGGCGCCCAGGACTACATCATGAAAGGCAGTCTGAAGCGCCTGATTCCAGCGGTGCAGCGCGAGTTGCGCGAGGCGGTACTCAAGCGCGAACGTGTGCAGGCCGAGACCGAGCGACGCCAAAGCGAAGCGCGCTTCCGCAACATCCTCAGCATCGCCGCCGATGCCATCGTTACGGTGAACGAGGAACAGCGCATTATTCTGTTCAACCAGGGCGCCGAACGTATTTTCGGCTACTCCGCCGAGGAGGTCGTCGACCAGTCGCTGGATATTTTGCTGCCCCCTCACCTCATTGATGCGTACCGCCGACATATTCAGGACTTCATTCACGATCCCGACAGTGCGCGCAGCCTGCACGGTCAGCACGAGATCTACGGCCAGCGCAAGAACGGCGAGGAGTTTCCCGCCGAAGCCAGCATGTCCAAGCTGTCCGAAAACGGACACACGACCTTTACCGTGATCCTGCGCGATATCTCCGAACGCAAACGCGCGGAACAGGAACTGAGTCTGTTGCAAAACATTACCCAGGCCGCGATCGACGCCGGCGACGTGCCGGCGGCGCTGGCTGTCACTTTGAACAAGGTGTGCGAGACCAGCGGCTGGACGCTGGCCCAGGCCTGGGTGCCGGGTCCGGGTGGCGCAACCCTGGAGTGCAGCCCCGCCTGGCACTGCCGCGGACCTGGCCTGGGAGAATTCCGCCGCGCATCGCTGTCTTGCGCGATAAAGCCGGGCCAGTGTCTGCCCGGGCGGGCCTGGTCGTCGAAACAACCGGCGTGGGTAGCCGACGTCACGTGCGATGCCGATTTCCAGCGTGCCGATATCGCACGCGCCGCCGATCTCAAGACCGGCATGGCCATTCCGGTGCTCGCCGACGAGGATGTGATCGCGGTGCTGGAATTCTTCGCCCGCGAGCCGCACGAACAAGACGCTCGACTGATCCAACTGGTCACGGCGGTGGCGGCGCAGATCGGCAACATCATCCAGCGCAAACGCACCGAGGAGCGTTTGCACTATCTCGCTCACCACGACACCTTGACGGGCCTGCCCAACCGCGTGCTGTTCACGGACCGCTTGCGCCATGCCACCATCGAGGCCGACCGCCGCGAACGCCTGGTGGGTGTGGCGTTCATCGACCTCGATCGCTTCAAGACCATCAACGACAGCCTCGGCCCCGCCATCGGCGACTTCTGGCTGAAGGCCGTGGCCGAACGCCTCGTGCGCTGCGTGCGCGAAGTCGATACCGTGGCGCGGCTGGCCGGCGACGAGTTCACGCTAATCCTCGCCGACATGGGCCACATCGACCATGCCGCGCGCGTATCGCAGAAGATACTGGACAGCTTCGCCTATCCGTTCCGCATCGCCGGACACGAGCTGTACACCAGCGCGAGCCTCGGCATGACGTTGTATCCGCTCGACGACCACGACATCGAAGGCCTGCTACGCAATGCCGATACAGCCATGTACCGTGCCAAGGAACGCGGCGGCGATGCCTACGAGTTCTTCTCCACCGACATGACCTCCAATGCACAAGCGCGCCTGGCCTTGGAGAATGCATTGCGCGGCGCGCTCGAACGCGAGGAATTCGAGCTGCATTACCAGCCGGTGGTCGATCTCGCCAGCGGCCATATGCGCGGCGTGGAGGCCTTGGTCCGCTGGCGCCATCCGGAGCGTGGTCTGGTGCCGCCCGGCGAATTCATCCCGGTGGCTGAAGAAACCGGGCTGATCGTACCGCTCGGCGAATGGGTGTTGCGAACGGCATGCCGGCAATGCCGCAATTGCGGTCCCGCGGGCACCCTGCCGCTGCGTCTGGCGGTGAACGTCTCGCCGCGTCAATTCGAGCGTGGGCAACTCATCAAGATCGTGACTAAAGTGCTGGACGATACCGGTTTCGATCCGCGCTATCTCGATCTTGAAATCACCGAAACACTGCTGATGCAGAATGCCGAGACTGCCATCGCGGCCATGCATCAGTTGGGCATGCTCGGCGTGCAATTCTCGGTCGACGATTTCGGTACCGGCTACTCAAGCCTGAGTTACCTGAAGCATCTACCGATCGGACGGGTGAAGATCGACAAATCGTTTGTCGACGATATTCCCACGGACCCCAACGACGCGGCCATCGTGACCGCCATCATTTCCATGGCGCGCAGCCTGGGACTCAAAGTCATCGCCGAAGGCGTGGAAACCGCGGCACAGATCGGCTTCCTGCGCGAGCAGAATTGCGACGCCATCCAGGGATATTATTTCAGCCGACCGGTGCCGGCCGGCGATCTGTCGAGATTGCTCAAGAACGGAAAATCCCTCCCGGCCACCGGCAGCGCCCTCAGCCCGTAGAATGCAGGGTGCAATAGCGCAGTGTATTGCGCCGGACACGACACACGCCGGAAGAAGATCATGGATTTTATTTCTTCGCCACGGCATGGCCGCCGAAGGCGTTGCGCATCATCGACAGCAAGCGATTAGCGTAGCCGTGTTGATCCTGGCTGGCGAAGCGCATGGCCAGCGACATGCTGATGACCGGCAGCGCCTGGCCTTGATCGATGGCCTCGATGGCCGTCCAGCGGCCTTCGCCCGAGTCCGGGACGATGGGTTTGATGTTTTCCAGTTGCTGATCGTTTTGCAGCGCATCGGCGGTCAAGTCCAACAACCAACTGCGCACCACCGAACCGTGTTTCCAGAGTTCGCCGATCTGCGCCAGATCGAGATTGAATTCTTGCTTGCCGCGCAGCAGCGCAAAGCCTTCGGCGATGGCCTGCATCATGCCGTACTCGATGCCGTTGTGGACCATCTTGGTGAAATGCCCGGCGCCGATGGGGCCGACGTGCGCCCACCCGTAATCGTGACTCGGCGCCAGCACCTTCAAGGCCGGTGCGAGCAGTTCGATGGCGGCAGCGCTGCCGCCGACCATCAGGCAATAGCCGTTTTCCAAACCCCACACGCCGCCGGAAGTACCGGCGTCGACGAACTCGATGCCCTGCTCGGCCAGCCACGCGCCGCGCCGCTGACTGTCGTGATAATTGGTGTTGCCGCCGTCGATGACCAAATCGCCCTTGCTCAACAGATCGTGCAATTCGCCCAGGCAGGCTTCGGTGATTTCGCCGGCCGGCAGCATCACCCACACCACGCGCGGCGCCGGCAGTTTGGCCACCAGATCGGCGAGTCCATCGGCGGCGACCATGCCGTCCTCGCGCGCCAGCGCATCGACGACTTCGCGGCTGCGGTCGTAGCCCACGACTTCGATCCCGCCGCGTCGCAACCGCCGTACCATGTTCGCGCCCATCTTGCCCAAACCCACCATCGCCATGCGCATAACCACTCTCCTGTTGTCCCCGAAACAAAATTGGTCTCAAGTATAGACGTCGCCGGTTATCGGCTTGACGCCATCGCAATGCTGCCGCACCCTAGCCGGCCCAACGTCCGACTCCATGAACCGTCCAGCGCGCCGCATGAAAATCCTGTTCGCCAGCAGCGAGGCCCATCCCCTCATCAAGACCGGGGGACTGGCCGACGTCTGCGGCGCCCTGCCCAAGGCATTGCACGATCTTAAGCAAGATGTGCGCCTGGTCTTGCCCGCGTACCAGGACGTACTCGCACGCGCCGGTCAACTCAGCGAGGTCGCCCGGCTCACGCTGACCGGCAGCGTCGAGCCGGTGCGCGTGTTGGAAGGTACGTTGCCCGGCACCACCGTACCGGTTTATCTGATCGACGCGCCGCAGTGCTTCGATCGTCCGGGCAACCCCTACAGCGGCCCGGACGGCAGCGACTGGCCGGACAATGCCCAGCGCTTCGCGGTGTTCTGCCGCGCCATCGTCGAACTCGCGCAAGACCGCGCCGGCCTGCACTGGCGTCCGGATCGCGTGCATTGCAACGACTGGCAGACCGGCCTGGTACCGGCGTTGTTGAGCCTGGAATCGCCGCGTCCGGCGACGATTTTCACGGTCCACAATCTCGCCTATCAAGGTCTGTTCGACTGGGCTCGTTTCCAGGCGCTCAAACTTCCGTACACCTGGTGGTCGATGCACGCGCTGGAATTTCACGGCTCGCTCTCCTTCATCAAAGGCGGGCTGGTGTTCGCCGATGCGCTGACCACCGTCAGCCCGACCTATGCCGAGGAAATCCGCACACCCGACTTCGGCTGCGGCCTGGACGGTCTGCTCACTCAACGTGCCGCGCAGCTCGCCGGTATCCTCAACGGCGCCGACTATGCGCTGTGGGACCCGGCCAGCGATCCGTTGCTGGACGCGCATTTCAGTCGCCGCTCGCTCAAGGGCAAGGACGCCAATAAACAGGCGCTGCAACGCCTCTTCGGCCTGCCGACCGACGCGCGACGACCGCTGTTCGCGCATGTCGGCCGGCTGGTGGAACAGAAGGGCATCGACCTGGTGCTCGACATCCTGCCCGAGCTGATGCAACGGCCGCTGCAACTGGTCATGCTCGGCAGCGGTCACGCCGTACTCGAAACTGCGTTGCGCACGGCCCAGGCCCGCTATCCGGATCGGTTGGGCGTGCGCATCGGTTACGACGAAGGGCTCGCCCACCGCATCGAGGCCGGTGCCGATCTGTTCCTGATGCCGTCGCGCTTCGAGCCCTGCGGTCTGAATCAACTCTACAGCCTGCGCTACGGCACCCTGCCCATCGTGCGCCACACCGGCGGTCTGGCCGACACCGTGGTCGACGCCACCCCCGCCAGCCTCGACGCCGGCACCGCCACCGGTTTCGTGTTCGATGCCGCCACGCCCGAGGCCCTGCTGGCCTGCATCGACCGCGCCCTGCACTTGTATATCCAGCGCACCGCCTGGACCCGGGCAGTCAAGACCGCCATGGCCCAGGATTTCAGTTGGACCCGCAGCGCCCAACGGTATCTCGATCTATACCGCGCCACCCGGCCTACTACATAGACGCGGCACAAGCAAGGCACAAATCCGCCGCCACTGGGGCTATAATCCCCGGCTCTTTGCGCCCGCGATAACCCAGTTGTGATGCCATGAATGCCGAGAAACACGACCCGCTTGTAATCAGCCAGCCCCGCGACAAGGAACTGCGTGCGCGCGTGCGCCTGTTCGGCAATCTGCTGGGCAATGTGCTCAGCGATCAAGAAAGCGGCCAGGTGCTCGCGGCGGTCGAGAAGCTGCGCAAGGGTTTCATCCGGTTGCGCGAGGAAGACGACCCGCGGCTGCGCGCGCGGCTGCTCAAGACCATCGACGGCCTGGACCCGCAACTGCTCACCCATGTAGTGCGCGCGTTCAACGTCTATTTCAGTCTGGTCAACATCGCCGAGCAGGCCTTCTCGCACCGCGAGCGCCGCCGCGAACTCTCCAGCGGCGATCCGTTGTGGCTGGGTTCCTTCGACCATACCCTGCGTCAGTTCCATGCCCAGGGCATCACGCCCGAGCAATTGCAGACCCTGCTCGACCAGACGCGCTACATCCCGGTGTTCACCGCGCATCCGACCGAGTCCAAGCGCCGCACCGTGATGGAGGCGTTGCGCCGCATCTTCGTCACTAACGAACAACTGGACGCCGGCCCGCTCAGCAAAGAGCAACGCAACGAAATCGCCCAGGCCTTGCAGAACGAAATTCAGATTTTGTGGAAGACCGACGAGGTGCGCATCCACAAACCGCGCGTGCAGGACGAAATCCGCAACGGCCTGTATTACTTTCAGGACAGTCTGTTCGATGCCGTGCCGGCGATCTATCGCAATCTGGAAAAAGCGGTGCGCCGCATCTACACCGACGGCGATCCCAACACACCCCTGCCGGTCAAAGTGCCGAGCGTGCTGCGCTTCGGTTCGTGGATCGGCGGCGACCGCGACGGCAATCCGTTCGTGCGTCCGGAAATCACCGAACTCGCGTTGTACATGCACATGCGCGAGGTCGTGGCCCGCTATCTGCGCCACGTCGATCAATTGCGCCATGTACTGACGCACTCCGATCTGCTGTGCACACCCGCGGCGGCCTTCAACGCCAGCCTGCACACGGATACCGAACGTTTCGCCGTCGCCTTCGGCAGCCATCCTACGCGCTATACCCATGAACCTTATCGGCGCAAGCTCTATATCGTCCGTTACCGTCTGCGCCAGAACCTGAACGCAGCCACCGCCCAGATCGAGAGCGCGGGCCACGCCGATCTCAATCAATATCCGCACCGCTATCTTAACGAACGCGAATTGCTGGAAGACTTGTCGCTGATCCGCGATTCTCTCGTCAGTCATGGCGATGCCAGCATCGCCGGCGCGGAACTGACGGATCTGATCCGTCTGGTCGAGACCTTCGGCTTCTTCCTCATGCAGCTCGACATCCGTCAGGAATCGACCCGCCACAGCGACGCCGTCGCGGATATCCTGCGCCAATTTCCGAATACGCCCGACTACGCCACGCTCAACGAGGCCGACCGCATCCGCCTGCTGGCCGACTGCATCGCGTCCGGCGCGCCGCCCGCGCTGGACCGCGCGCAGTTGTCCGAGCTAAGCGGCGAAACCCTGGATGTGTTTGCCGTGGTCCGGCGCATGCGCAACGAAGTCAGCGCCGAGGCCTTCGGCAATTACGTCATCTCCATGACCCACACCGCCAGCCATGTGCTGGAAGTGATGTTCCTGGCCTGGCTGTCCGGCCTAGCCGGACGCAGCGACGGCGCATGGTTCTGCCATGTGCGCATCAGTCCGCTGTTCGAGACCATCGAGGATTTATCGCACGTCGAGGAAGTCCTCACCGACCTGCTCGGCAACAACACCTACCGCGAGTTGTTGGCCGCATCCGGCAATCAGCAGGAAGCGATGCTCGGCTATTCCGATTCCTGCAAGGACGGCGGCATCCTCGCCTCCGGTTGGAATCTCTACGAGGCGCAGAAGAAAATCCTGCGCATCACCGGCGAGAAAGGCGTGCGCTGCCGGCTGTTCCACGGTCGCGGCGGCACCATCGGTCGCGGCGGCGGCCCTACCCACGAAGCGATCTTGGCGCAGCCGCCCGGCACCGTGCACGGCGAGATCAAATTCACCGAACAGGGCGAGGTGCTGTCGTACAAATACGGCAACCTGGAAACGGCCATCTACGAACTGACCATGGGCGTGACCGGCCTGTTGAAGGCCAGCCGTTCGCTGGTGCAACCGGCCGAGCAGGATCGCAACGATTATCTCGGCATCATGGACGAGATCGCGCGGATCGGCGAAAAGGCCTACCGCGACCTCACCGACCGTACCGACGGCTTCCTGGATTATTTCTACGAGGTCTGTCCGGTCAACGAAATCGGTCTGCTCAACATCGGCTCGCGCCCGAGTCACCGCAAGCAAGGCAATCGCGCCAAGACCTCCATCCGCGCCATTCCCTGGGTGTTCGGCTGGGCGCAGTCGCGCCACACTTTGCCGGCCTGGTATGGCATCGGCCTGGCCCTGGAGACGTGGCGCCAACGCGATCCGGCGCGACTGGCCAAACTCCAGACCATGTATCAGGAGTGGCCGTTCTTCCGCGCGCTGTTGTCCAACACCCAGATGTCGCTGTTCAAGGCACAGATGGACATCGCCCGCGAATACACCGAACTGGCCGTGGACAAGGATCGCGCAGCGAGCATCTACGAAAACATTCGCGGCGAATTCCAACGCACCCTGACGCAAGTGCTGAACGTCGCCAATCAGAAGGTGTTGATCCAGGAAAATCCGCCGTTGTATCTGTCGCTGACGCGCCGCGATCCCTACCTGGACCCGCTCAACCACATTCAGCTCACGCTGCTCAAACGCTATCGCAACGAACAGTTGCCGGACGCCGAACGCGACCGTTGGCTGGACCCGCTGCTACGCTCGATCAACGCGATTGCCGGCGGCATGCGCAATACGGGTTGAGTGCGGCGCCGATATAGCAGTCGATAGGTTAACAGCACAGCGCACGCACAAGGCACAGAGAACCGCCCATGCTGGATCACCTGTTCCATAACAATCGACTCTGGTCCGAACGCATGAAGGGGCAGGACCCGGCCTTCTTCAAAAAACTGTTGGACCAACAGACGCCGGAGTATCTGTGGATCGGCTGCGCCGACAGCCGCGTTCCGGCCAACGAAATCGTCGACCTGATGCCGGGTGAACTATTCGTGCATCGCAACGTCGCCAACGTGGTCGTGCATACCGACCTCAATTGTCTGTCGGTCCTGCAATACGCCGTGGATGTTCTCAAAGTGAAGCATGTGATCGTCTGCGGCCATTACGGTTGCGGCGGTATCCGCGCCGCGTTGAACAGCGACCGGCTGGGGCTGATCGACAACTGGCTGCGGCATGTACAGGACGTGCGCAAGAAATATGAAAAGCCACTCCTGTCCATAACGGACAGCGAGAATCGCAGCGATAAATTGTGCGAACTGAATGTCGTGGAGCAAGTAGCCAATGTCTGCGAGACGACCATCATTCAGGATGCCTGGGCACGCGGCCAGCCGGTCGACGTGCATGGCTGGATCTATGGACTGGGAAACGGTCGGCTACGCGATTTAGGGATTCGTGTCGCCGAACGCGAGCAATTGCCGAGCGCCTATGACGCGGCCGTAGCGACACTGCTGCAAACCTGAGCACGCGGGCAACAACACCGAGCCCGACCACATCCAGCTCATTTCTGTTCAAACGCTAGCGCAACGACTAATAACCCGATACGGAACGCGGCATTTGGCTGGGGCCGTTGCTGCGTTCGATCAATGCCATCGCCGGTACCGGATTCGCAGGTGACATTGTCGGGCACACATCACTTAATGTAGTATCTTATATACCTGTTCAAAGATAGCGAACGGGCGCTCTGCACAAACCCTACGCTGTTACATCACGGCCGTTTCCGCGGCCTCGACACGGCCACGAATGTCCATATTCAAACAGTTCAACACCCGCCTTGCCCGGCTGATCGGCCTCGACGCGAACAAAACCGGGCACGCCGAGAAATTCGTGTCGGCACTCGGCGGCCTGTGCGGCATTCTTGCGGTGTCGTTTCTCGCCCGGACATTTCATGGCGAACAGGCGGCGGTCTTGGTCGTCGCTTCGATGGGCGCATCGGCGGTGCTGTTGTTCGCCGTGCCGCACGGTCCGTTGTCGCAACCGTGGCCGGTGCTCGGCGGTCATCTCGTCTCCGGCGCCGTCGGCGTCAGTTGTGCGCAGCTCATTCCCGACAGCCTCGTCGCCGGCGCGGTCGCGGTGGCACTGGCGATTGCGGCCATGCACTACCTGCGCTGCATCCATCCGCCCGGCGGCGCGACGGCGCTGACGGCGGTGATCGGCGGCGATAGCATCCACGCGCTGGGCTATGACTATCTGCTCACGCCGGTGTTGCTCAATACCGTCGTCATCCTGACCATCGCCGTGGTGTTCAATTTCGCCTTCCCCTGGCGCCGCTATCCGACAACGCTGGCGAAATATCTCACAGCGAAACGCACATCGCCGGCAACTGCCACCGACAGTGGCATGGAAACTGGGCCGCTGGCGCGCGGCCATCTCGAAACCGCACTGAAGACGCTGAACACAACCCTCGACATCAGCGAAGGATATCTCGAAGAAATCTACCGGCTGGCATACAAGAATCAGCAGAACAGCCACTTGCGCCCCGAGGATATCAAGCTCGGCTGTTATTACAGCAACGACAGCCATGACACCCGTTGGCAGATCCGCCAGGTTGTCGATATGCCGGTCGCCGAATCCGCTGACGATCTGCTGATCTATAAAGTAGTTGCCGGCAGTGATCGTCGCAGTTCAGGGACAGTCACACGCGCCGAGTTCGCGCGTTGGTCCCATCACGAGGTGTTTCTCAACGAAAACACTTGGCAACGCGCGGAATCCCAGCAACCACCCGCCTAGCCGGGCTGACCGCACCGTCCGCAGGAGGTATTCATGCAAAAGCGTCCAGAAACCGATTTGACCCGCGAAGACTTCGTCAATGCCCTGAAGGAAATGAATACCTTCGTAGACGTGGCCGTGGACGACCTGCTGGAACTCAACAGCAAGGCGGCGAAATACGCGCGTTACCGTAAGACCGAAAGCCTGCGCATCGGCAATCTCATGAGCCGCAGCGTGGTCACGATCACGCCCGATACGTCACTGGCCGAGGCCGCGCATCTGCTGGTCACACACCGCATCAGCGGTCTGCCGGTGGTCGATGCGCAGCAGCATCTGCTGGGCGTCATCACCGAGGCGGATTTTCTGCGCGCGATGGGTGTGCCCAGCCATCACCCAACCCATTCGCTGTGGCAGACCTTGGAAGCGATGTTCACGCATCAACCGGAGATCCGTGAACCCACCGGCACGGTCGCCGACCTGATGGTGGAAAACGTCATCACCGTGAAACCCGAACAAACGCTGCACGATGTCATCGCAATCATGAAGCACAACCGCATCAAGCGCGTCGTGGTCTGCGATGACGACGGCCGCGTGCAAGGGATGGTCACGCGCTCGGATCTGGTGCGGGTATTCTTCGACCGGCTGCGCAGAACGCAACCGAGTGCCGAGTGAGACGACACCCATCGGCAACCGTATCGGAGGCTCGCGCGATGGACAGTGAGGCCGGGATAAGTCTCCGGGCGATAGGCCCGGGCATGCGACTGGCTTCAGGCCACTTGCACCGGAATATCCCGGCCGGTGCGCACGATGTGGTTGTGCTCGTCGAGATATACCAGCGTCGGCTTGAAGTTCATCGCCTCTTGCTGGGTGAGGATGGCGTAGCAGCAGATAATGACGCGATCGCCGGGGGCGGCCTTGTGGGCGGCGGCGCCGTTCACGGAGATAATGCCCGAGCCGTCCTGGGCGCGGATGGCGTAGGTGGTGAATCGCTCGCCGTTGGTCTTGTTGTAGATGTGGATCTGCTCGTACTCGCGGATGCCGGCGGCGTCGAGCAACTGACCGTCGATGGCGCAGGACCCCTCATACTCCAGTTCGGAGTGGGTCACGCGGGCGTGGTGCAGCTTGGCTTTCAGCAGGGTCAGTTGCATGGCAGTGCATTACATCCGGGGGAAACTGCGCTTGGAGGCTGAATTATCCCCGATAGGCGCACGAGGCGCAATTGCGGGCGCAATTCGCGCCTATTCCAGGGAAACCGGCCCCAGGGAAATCGGCAGGTTATCGATCAGCCGTGTCGATCCCAGCCAGGCCGCGGCCAGAATAATCAGTTGCGTATCGCCCCGTTCCGGCGCGTGCAGATCCGGCCGGCGAATACTCACATAATCGGCGCGGAAGCCGTCCTCGGCCAATACCGCGCACGTTGCCCGTTCCAGCGCGGCGTAATCGTGCTCGCCGGCACGCAGAAGCCCGGCCATCTCGTTCAGTGTGCGCGCCAGACGGGGTGCCACCGCCCGCTCCGCGGCCGAGAGATAACCGTTGCGCGAACTCATGGCCAAACCATCCGCTTCGCGCACCGTGGGCACACCGACGATGCCGATGGGCCAGCCGAGATCGTCCACCATGCGCTGGATAATGGCCAACTGCTGCCAGTCCTTCTCGCCGAACACCGCCACATCCGCCTGTACCAGATTGAACAAGCGCGCCACCACCGTGCTCACGCCGTCGAAATGACCGGGGCGATGCGCGCCTTCGAGCATGTCGCCGAGTTGCGGCACGCTCACGCGCGTCAACTGAGCCAACGGTCGCGGATACATGGTCTCGACACTGGGCATGAAGACCAAATCGACGCCCGCATGCTCCAACGCCGCGCAGTCCGCTCCCGGCGTGCGTGGATAGCGGGTGAAATCCTCGTTCGGCCCGAACTGCAAGGGATTGACGAAAATGCTCGCGACCACGCGCTCGCATTGACCGCGCGCGACCTCGATCAGTTTCAGATGTCCGGCGTGCAAATTGCCCATCGTCGGCACGAAGCCGATACGCGCGCCGGCGGCACGCCACGCGGCGACGCGTTCGCGCAAGGACTCGATATTGTCGGTTTGGAGCATGGATACCTGAATAATTTTTACGTAGGGCGCAGTAGACCGAAGGTTCGTAATGCGCCGGATGTTTTAGAGGGACATCAGAAGCTGTGTTCCGCCGCCGGGAAACTCCCGTCCTTCACCGCGCGCACATAGGCCTGCACGGCGTTTTGGATACTGCCCTGCCCGGTCATGAAGTCGCGGGAAAATTTCGGCCGTTTGCCGGGCGTGATGCCGAGCATGTCCTGCAACACCAACACCTGGCCGTCGCACTCGGCACCGGCGCCGATGCCGATCACCGGCATGCTCACCGCGCGGGTGATGTCGCGCGCGAGGTCCGTAGGCACGCATTCCAGCACCAGCAACGCCGCGCCGGCGGATTCCAGACCGCGCGCGTCTTCCAGCATCGCATGCGCCGTCTCGCGTTCGCGGCCCTGCACGCGATAGCCGCCGAGTTGATGCACCGATTGCGGCAGCAGACCGAGATGGCCGCACACCGGAATGCCCTGCGCAACCAGATCGTGCACGATCTCGGCAATACGCGCGCCGCCTTCGAGCTTGACCATCTGCGCGCCGCCCTCGCGCATCAGGCGCGCGGCATTACCCATCGCTTCGCGCACGTTCGGATACGTCATGAACGGCATGTCCACCACACGCAAGGCGCGCCGCGCGCCGCGCGCGACACAGGCGCCGTGGTAAATCATCTCGTCGAGCGTCACCGGCAGCGTCGACTCTTTACCCTGGATCACCATGCCCAGCGAATCGCCGACGATGATGACTTCCACGCCGGCTTGTTCCACCAAGCTGGCGTACGTCGCGTCATAGGCGGTCAGACAGGCGATCTTGTCGCCGTCATGTTTCATCCGCTCCAAGGTGGCGCGGGTGACGGGTTGATCGAGGCTATGTGTGCTCATAGGTTGAATCCCGTGGGTAATTCCTGGGACGGGGGATGCCGTACAGTCTACAGTGAAACCGGCATGGGGTTGAAATAATACCGCCCGGTCTTGACGCGTTCGATCTGTGCGACCAGTTCCTGGTAAGCGCTGTCGCTGTTGACCAGATCGACATGGGCGGCGTTGACGATCAACAGCGGCGCGGCGTCGTAATCGTGGAAAAACCGTGCATAGGCCTGCGACAAACGGTCCAAGTAAGCACTGTCGATATGCTGTTCGTAACCGATACCGCGCTTGCCGATGCGATTGAGCAGCACGTCGACCGGCGCCTGGAGATAAATCACCAGATCGGGCACCGGCGCATCCACGGTCATATGCGCATACACCTGTTCGTAGAGCTTGTATTCCTGCTCGTCCAGGGTCAGCCGCGCGAACAGCCGATCCTTCTCCATGAGGAAATCCGCCACGCGCACCGGGCGGAACATATCGCCCTGCCGCAGCTCCTGCATCTGCCGCGCGCGTTGCAGCAGAAAGAACAACTGGGTGGACATGGCACCTTGCTGCGGGTTGCGATAGAAACGTTCCAGGAACGGATTCTCGTCCGCGCCTTCCAACAACAGCTCGCTGCCGAAACTGTCGGCCAGCCGCCGCGCAAGACTGGTCTTGCCCACGCCGATCGGACCTTCGACAACAATGTATCCGGGATTCGAGTCAGTCATGCCTGCATGCCGCGTTAACGGGGATTCATGTTCGATGTTTTCGTGCACGATCGGAATCGATTTTACTCGGCCAATTTTTCCAAGTCAGTGGGCGGACATTGCGTCGACAGTTCACGCAACGCGCCCACCTCGGGAATCTGCAACTCCGGCGCGATCTCCGCCAGCGGATACACCACGAAATTGCGTGCGGCGATACCCGGATGCGGCACCTGCAAACGTGGCGTGTCGATGCGCGCGTCGCCGTACAGCAGGATATCCAGATCCAAGCTACGCGGTCCCCAGCGCTCGCCGTTGCGCACGCGGCCGTGACGCGTCTCGATGGTCTGCAAGGCATCCAACAACGCCTCGGCGGACAGGCTGGTTTCCAAGCGCGCGACGGCATTGATATACGCCGGCTGATCCGCGGCGACCCCCAAACCCATCAGGGGGGCGCTGCGATACAAGGACGAAATCGCGCTGACGCGTGACGATGTCACGCTGTCCAGTTCCTGCAAAGCCGTGCTCACCTGGCGGCGCGGATCGTCGAGATTGCTGCCCAGGCCGATGAAGGCACTGACTTCAGCCATCCGTCGCATCCGCAGGTCCGCCGGTGGGGCTGCCGGCATTACGCTTGGCACCGCTGCGCCGGCGGCGGCGTTTCTTCGGTTTCTTTTCCGGCGTCGCGGTCAGCATATGATCGCGCGCCTCCGGCGATTCGGCCTGGAACGAAGTCCACCAATCGCAGAGTGTCTGATCGACTTCGCCGGCCGCGCCGCGCAACAGCAGGAAATCGTAGGCGGCGCGGAAGCGTGGATGCGTCACCAGCCGCAGCGGACGTCGACCGCTGATCTGCTCGAAGCGCGGCTGCAATGACCAGATCTCGCGCATGGGCATGCTGAAGCGTTTCGGCAAGGCGGTGTGACCGGCCTGCGCGCTGACGATCCAGGCGCCGGCCTCTTGCAGCGCGGCAATATCGCCCAGTTCCGCCGCCGTCGCCTGCCAACGCCGTTGCACCGGCGGCCACAACAGCGCCGCGAACAGGAACGCCGGCGTAACCGGTTTGTCTTCGTCGATGCGCGTGTCGGTGTTTTCCAGCGCGCGACTGATGAGAATCTGCGGATGGCCGTCGACCTCCTGCGCCAGCGCCGCCTCGGTCTCGGGGAACAGTTGCGCGAACAGACCGTACTGGCGCAGCAACTCGTAACTTGCCACCGCCTCGCCGCTCATGAACAGTTTGAGCACTTCTTCGTAGATGCGCGCCGGCGAGATGTCCAGCAACAACTCGGCCAGCCGCGGGATCGCTTCCGCGGTCGCGGCATCGAGACGGAAACCGAGTTTGGCAGCGAAGCGCGCGGCGCGCAGCATGCGCACCGGGTCTTCGCGATAACGTACTTCGGGATCGCCGATCAGCCGCAGCACACCGGCCTTGAGATCGGCCATGCCGCCGACATAATCGCGCACCGAAAAATCCGCGATGTCGTAGTAGAGCGCGTTGACGGTGAAGTCGCGCCGCCAGGCGTCTTCTTCCACCGTACCGTAGATGTTGTCGCGCAGGATGCGGCCTTCGTCGGTCATGGCCTGGTCGCTGTCGTCGTCCTCGCCGACGGCCTGCTGACCGCGGAAGGTCGCCACCTCGATGACCTCGCGGCCGTAGACCACATGCGCGAGGCGAAAGCGCCGGCCGATCAGCCGGCAATTGCGGAACAACTGGCGAATTTCTTCAGGATGCGCGTCGGTGGCGACGTCAAAATCCTTGGGCTCGCGGCCCAGCAGCAGATCGCGCACGCCGCCGCCGACCAGACAGGCCTGATAGCCGGCGTCCTTGAGGCGATACAACACCTTCAGCGCACTGGGGCTGATGTTGGAACGGGTGATCGCGTGTTCGGAACGCGGAATGATGGTGGGAATCGTGGACTTGATGGCGTTGTCTTCCTGCGTGCGGAATCTCCGCATGAAACCGTCGAGGCTGCGTTTGGCGACGCCCACCCACGCCCGGATCGCCCCGTTCAGAGCTTGTAATCCGCGCATCTTGTCACGCCAGCGTCTTGCATCCACCCGGTCGATCAACTTGTTCTGAGATTATTTATGAAAGCCCTGGAAACGGCTGCGGCGTCGGCTTGTGCTGGCTCAAGGCGTGCGTATAATAGCACCGCCCCCGTTCGGGCGCAGTCCCATCACGCTCCCTTCGTCTAGTGGCCTAGGACGCTGGCCTCTCACGTCGGTAACAGGGGTTCGAATCCCCTAGGGAGCGCCATATTGGCGATCCCGTTATATCTGGCCGCACCATTCAATCTCCACCCGCTCAGTAGCTCGCCGCCTCGCGCAGCTCATTCATAATCTCGTTGAGCGATGCCTCACGGTTTTCCACCAGACACACCAGATTGCCCACACTGCACACCGAGGCCCCGGCGCCGCGTACTATCCAACCGCGCGGCGGCGTCCAGCCGCGCATCTGGGTGAACATCGACAACTGATCGGCGTTGGCCTGCACCATGCGTTTGTACTCGTGGGCGAAGTGCGCCAAGCGCACCATGCCGGACTCGTCCAGCACGCCATAGCCCTCGACCAGCGCGCCGTCGTCGCGGAACAGGCAGATCACCTGCACGCCATCCAGTGCCAACAGCCGTTTAATCATGACCGCTTACCCCGCCAACGCCGCGTAGGCCTGTTCGTAATCCGCCTGTTCGTTGGCCATCACGACGCCGCGGTTTTCGGTCGCCACCGCAGTCCACTCGAAGCCCACCAGCGTGAATCCCTGAATCGGATAGAAGCCCTGCGCGCCGGTCACTTTCTCCCAGCCGCGCGCCTGCATGGTCGCGATGGCGATATTGGCCACGCACACATGACAGAGCAGATCCAGGCTGTCGGCGTCGAGCTTGCCGCCGGGCGCGATCTGGTGCGCGCCCAGTTCGCCACGGTCGGAAAATTCGAAGGCCGCCAACGCGCCCGGCAGTTTCATCAGCGTTTGCAGATCAGTCACGTTATTCTCCTTCTGCTAAATCAGATCGCTCGACGCATCGGCGAGTCGTGTGCGCAAAATGCTCATCACCGCATTCAACGACGCTTGGTTGTCCAGGAAGCAAAACACGTTCGCCATCACGCACACCGTGAATTGCGGCCCCCGCACGACCCAGCCGCCGGCCGGCGCGACGCCACACTCGGGATAGGAACCGGCCATGATATCGGCCTGCATGTGTACGCCCATGCTGGTGGCGCGGCACATGATGGAGGCCATGCGCGCGTGCTCCTCGCTGACATGACCTTTGTAGGAGAAGCGGTCGCCGCGATAGGAATATTCGCCGGCGGCGAACACCCCGTGCAGCGCGACAAGCTCGTCGATCAGCGACATACGACCCTCCGGTTCGGTATTGTTGTTCTGGCAGCCTGTGGGCTCAGCGCGATCCACAGGCCGGTTGAGTGATTTAACACGGTTGATTGATATTTGTCACGGTTGCGCGGCGGGGGGCGAATCTGCTACCAACGCGCTTCTGGAGATATAAACGCACCTCGACTTGGAGTATGCATGCCCGCCGAGCCGCCCCCTGCCGCCCTGCCTATCGCCCCGCTGTGGAAGCGGCTGGCCGCCTTGTTCTACGACAGCTTGCTGTTGTTCGCGCTGTTGATGGTGGCGGTCTCCGTGGCGTTCGCGCTCAAAGGCGGCCGCGTGGCCGGGGACAATCTGTTCTTTCGGTTGTATCTGCTCTCGATCAGCGGCCTGTTCTTCTGCGGCTTCTGGGTCGCGGCCGGCCAGACCCTGGGCATGAAGACCTGGTACTTGCGCGTACAACGCCGCGACGGCCGTCCGCTGGGTTGGTGGCAGGCGCTGGGACGCTTCCTGCTCGCGGTCCCCTCCGTCGGACTGGCCGGGATCGGTTTGTGGTGGATGCTGCTCGACCGCGAAGGCCTGGCTCTACACGATCGCCTGTCGGGATCGGTGGTGGTGATGGTGCAGAAACCGTGATCTGGCTGTGGCCGTAAATGCGATGGGTTGCGCTACGCTTCACCCATCCTACATGCCACATGACCACCGTCCCGTATTAACGCGTAGGATGATGGTATGGACTCCTCCCTCTCTATGACGGCATCGTGAAGTGCCAAACTGGAGATGTGGTCATTCCAGTGAACGAAAGAGAGGAGTCCGAGATGAAGATTAGCGTATATGCGGTGGATCTGGCCAAGAGTAAATTTCAGGTGCATGGGTTTGACGCCCTGGGCGAGCGGCGTCTGGCGAAGACGTTGAGTCGGTCGGGGATGCAGCGGTTATTTGCGGCACAGGACGCGCGCGGCGAGGTGGTGATGGAGGCGTGCGGCTCGGCGCATTACTGGGGCCGCTACCTGGAGGGTCTGGGGTATCGGGTACGGTTGATCGCCGCCCAGCATGTGAAGCCATTTGTGGTGGGCAACAAGACCGATGCCAACGATGCCGACGCGATTTACGCCGCGTCCCGCCGCGCGGACCTGCGGGCAGTGCCGCTCAAGTCGACCGCGCAGCAGGATGCCTTGCTGGTGCATGCCACCCGTGAGCGGCTGGTGAAGGCGCGCACGGCCTTGGTCAATCAACTGCGCGGTGAGTTGGGTGAGCGCGGTGTGGTGTTCGGCAAGCAGACCGAGGTGCTGCGCCGGGGCGTGATGGCGTTTCTGGAACAGGCGGCCGATGGCGAGGTAACGGAGTACCTGCGGCACTGGGTGCGTGAGCGGCTGGACGAATGGCGGTCGCTGGATGAGCGGATCAAGACCTGTGAGCGCGAGATGCAGCACGGGTATCGAACGAGCCCGGCCTGCGTGCAGATCGGTGCAGTCGAGGGGGTCGGTGTGATCACCGCCACGGCGACGGTGGCCACGGTGGGGAATGCGCGCCAGTATGCGTCGGGGCGCCAGTTCGCGGCTTGGCTGGGCTTGACACCCAAGGAGCGCTCCAGCGGTCAGGCGCGGCAGCTGAGCGGGATCACCAAGCGCGGCGACAGTTACTTGCGCAAGCTGTTTGTGCACGGCGCCCGTGCGGCGGTGCTGGCCGCGCAGCGCAAGAGCGATGCGCGCAGTCGCTGGATCAATGCGCTGGTCGAGCGCCGCGGCCACAACAAGGCGGTGGTGGCACTGGCCAACAAGAATGCCCGGATCGTCTGGGCCTTGTTGAGCCGCGGCGAAAGCTACCGCGCGTCGGTAGAGGCGGCATGAGATAAGCGCGGCATGGCATAACGAGGCGATGGATGACAGGAGGTGCTCAACCGGGTATTGCGTAACGTGACGCGGACATGGCGGAACAGGTCAAACCGATGCGGTGGCAATCCGATTCACCCACAGGCCCGGCTGAGGCCGTTAGGATGATAGAGATCACCGCGTGCAACTGAACCATGCGTGGCCAGGGCTCAACACACCGCCCACTCACAGGCCGGATATATGGTTGCAGACCCAATCCTTCATGATGCGCTACGTTTGCAAATCGGGAGGAGTCCATATAT